>CACWKU010000124.1 GCA_902761575.1 uncultured bacterium | reverse complement strand
CTCGACCTTGCCGCGCGAGTTGCCGGCGGCGAGCACGTTCTCGACGGGCTCCTGGAAGCCGAGCAGATCCGACGTGAGCAGGCGGCCGATCGGAAGCGGGACGCCGTAGGACGCGGCGGAGCCGAGCGGGCAGCGGTTAGCGACGTCGTAGGCGCCCGTCCAGATCTCGCCGTCCTCGAGCAGCTCCTCCGCCCAGGCGGTCGCCCAGACGCCGACGCTGCTCGGCATCGCGGGCTGGAGATGCGTGCGGCCGACCATCGGGACCTTGCGGTGGCGCTTCCCGAACCGGACGAGCGCCTCCGCCAGATCGACGACCTCGTCCCTGTAGCCGAGCAGCTGGTCGCGGGCGAAGAGCCGGATCGCGGTGGCGCTCTGGTCGTTGCGGGAGCGGCCGGTGTGGACGCGCTTGCCAAGGTCGCCGAGTCGCACTCCTCCTTCGAGAAGAGCTTCGGCGAGACCTTCATGCGCGAGAGCATCGTGACGTGCGCGGCGGTGCCGTAGCAGTCCCATTCGGCGAGGCGGAGGTCGAGGACGGGGTCCTGGCCGACGGTGAAGGCGAGCACGTCGGGGTCGATGGCGCCGACGACGGTCCTCGCGTTTTTCGTGTTCGCGGTCTTCATGGGGCGGGAGTATAGCAGAACGACCCGCGTCGCGAAAGCCCCCGAAAACGGAACGTCCGCCGCGCAGGTGCGCGGCGGACGCCGGAAAGTGGAGCCAGCAAGAGGACTTGAACCCCCGACCCGCGCATTACGAATGCGCTGCTCTACCAACTGAGCTATACTGGCGTTGCAACGGGCCGGGATGCTACCATCCGGCGCCCTCCAAGTCAAGCGCGAATTTCGCTGCCGCATCTTGTGTTTCCCCTTGCGTTTCCGGCGCGGTTTCCGTACAATCGCGACGTTATCCACCGACACGAACCACGGACGCGCCCCGAAGGCGCGGAGGGCACGCAATGAGCGACGGCGACCAGAACGACCAGACCGGCAACCTCCTCGACGGTTTTTCCTTCTCCCCCGACTGGGCGAAGGGAGACGCCGATTCGCACTACGCGGAACTGCACAGGTACGCCGCGCGCTTCGAGGGCGCCGGCGATCGCGGCGATCGTCGCGGCGGCCCGCGCCGGGACCGTCCCTTCCGCGGAGAGCGCGGGCCGCATCGAGACCGCCTCGAGGGCGGAGACCGTGGACCGCGCCCCTTCGGCGACCGCGGCCCGCGTCGCGACCGCTTCGAGGGCGGAGACCGGGGGGCGCGTCCCTTCGGCGACCGCGGCCCGCGCCGCGACCGCTTCGAGGGCGGAGATCGTCCGCCGCGCCGCTTCGAGGGGGATCGCGGCCCGCGCCGGGAGTGGACGCCTCCGCCGTACTCCGTCCGCTTTCTTCCCGACCAGAAGGCGCTCACGCTCGCCGCGCACAAGATCGGCGCCTCGCGCAAGGCGATGCCGTTGCGCGACGTCGTCGCCCTCTTCTTCCAGAATCCCGACTCGACCCTCGTCCGCGTCGAGTGGGACGAGGCGCACAAGGAGGAGAGGTTCCACCAGTGCCAGTCGTGCGGATGGTTCTCCGCCGACGAGGAGGCGCTTCGCCGTCACCTGCTCGCCGTGCACTTTCCCGAATGCTTCGAGGCGAAGGAGATCGATGTCGATCCGCCGACCGGGAACTTCCCCGCCGTCGCTCGCTGCGGAGTCACCGGCCGTCTTATCGCCCCGCCCAACCACCATAGCTTCAACCGCCGCGTCGAGGAGATGCTCCGCCTGCCCGAGTGCGCGGGGATGTCCGAGGCCGAGTACCGCGCCCGCATCGAGCGCGTCGCCGACCCCGAGCTTGTCGAGCAGTGGCGCAAGGAGGCTTCGAAGCAGACCGTCTATGTCCTGAAGTCCGAAAAGCCCGCCCCGGCGAAGCCCGCGGCCGCGGCTCCTTCTCCCGCTCCCGAGGGGAACGAGCCCGCGGCCCAGACCGAGGCCGCCGCGGAGACCGCGGCCGAGTCGCCCGCGCCCGACGCCGAAGCCTCCGCGGAGGCCGCGGCCGAGTCGCCCGCGCCCGCGGTCGAAGACGTTCCTCCGCCGAAGACCTTCACGCGCGACGAGGCGGAGGCCCTCTTCCTCGCGGAGATGGCGCCGAAGCTGATGCGCCACGGCCGCCAGGCGACGGCTTCGCACGCGACGAGCGTGAAGCTCTCCGATCCCCGTCTCCTCGCGGAGATCCGCCACGAGTGGCAGCACGAGCAGCGCATCGTCTTCGGTCCGTTCTTCTTCGCCGTCCGCGGCGGCCTGCGCGCGCGTAAGCTCGCCTTCTTCCGCGCCGGGGAGAACCGTCGCGAGGAGTTCGTCCTTCACCGCGCGCCGACGCCGCTCGACGCCTCGACCGCCGTTCCGGAGCTGCGCGCGATCCTCGACTTCGTCGCGTCGCACCCGGGCGCGACGCGCGCCGACCTCTTCGCCGCTCTCGTCCCCGAGGGCACCGCGCCCGAGGCGGCCGCCGCCTTCCACCAGCAGTTCGAGTTCGCGATCGACCGCGCCTATCTGATCGAGTTCGTCTCCGGTCCGCTCGCCCTTCCGCACGCCGCGCCTGCAAAGGACCGCAAGCCCGAGGCGCCGGCGCCCGATGCCGCGGCGTCTGCATCCGAAGAGCCTGCGCCGGCAGAGCCCTCCGCGTCCGGGCAGCCTGTGCCCGATGAGCCCGCGGCCGAGGCTTCCGCGCCCGAGCAGCCTGTGCCCGAAGAGTCCGAGGCCGGGGCTCCCGAGCCCGAAGCCCCGGCGCCCGGGACGTCCGCCTCCGAAACGGAGACGCCCGCGCCGCAAGCCGAACCGCCTTCGGAGTAGCGCCTCAGAGACCGCGCTCGGCCTTGATGCGGTCCCAGGCGAGGTTGATTCGCGCCATCCGCTCGTTGGCCTTGGCGGCGAGCGCGGGCGGGAGGCCCTCGCGGGCGATCGCATCGGGATGGAGCTTGCGAGCCTTCTCGCGGTAGGCCTTCTTCACCTCGGCGTCGGTCGCGGTCGGCGGAACGTCCAGCAGCTCGTAGGCCTCGGCGAGCGTCGGGCCGGAATCACGACGCGAGGCGCGGCCGCTTCCGGCGGAGGAGCCGCGTGCGGACGATCCGCCGCGCGAAGAGGACGAGCGCCGGCCGCCGCCGGGCGGCGGGCCGGAGCGGACGCGGCGCGCGTATTCGCGCTGGAAGAGCGTCGGGCGCAGGCGGAGGAATTCCGGGAGGCGGCGCAGCATCTCCTCTTCGTCGGGATGGAGCGAGGCGTCGGCGGCGGCCATGTCCCACAGGAGGACGTAGAAGATCTCGCGCACGTCCATGTCGGGCTGCGCGGCGGCGAAGTCGCGGGCGTAGTCGTAGACCGAGCGGGCGTCGTCCTTGGCGGCGCGGAACGTGCGGATGCAGAACTCGGTCTGCTCGGCGTCGAGGCCGAGGCGGCGGAAGGCGGCCTCGGCGGCGCGGATCTCGGCGGCGTCCACGACGCCGTCGGCCTTGGCGAGCTTGGCGAGCATCGCCGCGGCGGCGCCGAGGAAGAGCGTCTGGTCGCGGACGGTCCGGCGCCACGTGCGCGCCGACGCGGCGCCGCGCGCCGCGCGGAAGAATTCCGCGCGCCGGCGGGCCTCCTCCGCGCGGAGCTGCGCCTCCTCGTCGCGGCCCCCGTCCTTCGGCCCGTTGCCGAACATCGAGCCGATCACGGCGCCGACGAGCCCGCCGAGCCCGCCCGCGATCCGGCTGCCGATGAACCAGCCGACGCCCGCGCCGACCCAGCTCACGGCTCGCCCTCCTCCGGCGTGGCGGGGTCGGCCGGCGCCGTGGCGTGATCCTCCTCGGGACGAACGGGCGCGGCCTTTGCGCGACGTCGGCGAAGCGTGCGGATGCGGCGGGCGCGGGCGGCGCGCTCCCACCACGGGCGAGGGGGAAGGCGAAGCGGCGGGAGCTCGCCGGGGCCGCCGTCCCAGACGACGGCGAGCACGTGCTGGCCGAACCAGAAGTAGACGCCCGGATAGCGATCGCCGGCGGCGTCCGCGAGCTCGCACGAGCCGGGCGCGGTCTCGACGCAGGAGATGGTGCGGAAGCCGCACGACCATCCCGTGCCGAGAAGCTTGGAGAGCGATTCCTTGAACGACCAGAGCACGGTCTCGTCGCCGCGGTCGTCGTCCTTCGCCAGCATCCGGTCGCCGGGCGAGAGGAACTTGCGGCCGAGGCGGGCGAGTCGCCAGGAGCGGCGCTCGACGTCGACGCCGATGCGGGCGCCGCGGCCGTGCAGATAGGCGCAGAGGACCAGCGGCGCGCTGTGCGAGATCGCGCAGGCGAGCTCCGCGTAGCGGAAGGTGTCGGGCTCCCAGACGACGAGGCGCGGCGCGCCGCGATCGTCCTTGCGCACGATCGCGTCGGACGGGCGGCGCACGACGCCGTCGCGCACGAGCAGGTCCTTCAGCGCGACGCGCGCCGCGAGCCATTCGCGGCGGCGCTTCTCGGTTCCGAGGGAGCCGAACTCCGCGAGCTCCTCGGGCGCGAGCCACTCCTCGGGCGGGAACGGCTCCTCGTCGAGCGCGTCCTGATGCCACAGCACGGCGCGGTAGGGCCCCGCGCCGGGCAGGTCGGTGCGCAGCTGGCGGGGCGCGTCGGGCATCGGGCTAGAGCAGCTCGGCGATCTGCACGGCGTTGTAGGCGGCGCCCTTGAGGAGCTGGTCGCCCGCGACGAACATGTCGATGCCGGTGCCGTCGGGGTTCGAGACGTCCTGGCGGATGCGGCCGGCGAGCACCTCGCCGTGGCCGGAGGCGTCGATCGGGAGCGGGTACCTGTTGTTCGCGGGGTCGTCGACGACGATCACGCCGGGCGCCGTCGCGAGGACCTCGCGGACCATCTCCGGCGTGACCTTCCGCGAGAACTCGAGGTTGAGCGACTCGGAGTGCGCGCGCAGCGACGGGACGCGGACGGACGTGCAGGAGATGCGCAGCGACGGGTCGTGCAGCATCTTGCGCGACTCGTTCACCATCTTCATCTCCTCCTTCGTGTAGCCGTTGGGCTGGAAGACGTCGATGTGCGGGAAGACGTTGAACGCGATCGGGTCGCCGAACGCCTTCGGCGGGTCGATGCGCGCGAGGACGTCGCGGTAGCGCTCCGCCAGCTCGTCCATGTCCTTCGCCTCGGCGAGCAGGGCCTTCGTCTGCGCGAGCAGCTCCAGCATGCCCTTCGCGCCCGCGCCGGACGCGGACTGGTAGGTCGACGCGACGAGCCGCTTCAGGCCGAACGCGCGGTGCAGCGGCGCGACGGCGACGAGCATGATGATCGTCGTGCAGTTCGGGTTGGCGATGACGCCCTTGTGCCACTTCACGTCCTCGGGGTTCACCTCCGGGACGACGAGCGGGACGTCGTCCTCCAGGCGGAAGGCCGACGAGTTGTCGACCATCACCGCGCCGGCGTCGACGACGGCCTGGCGGAACTGCTTGCTGACGCTCGCGCCGGCGCTGAAGAGCGCGACGTCGACGCCCTTGAAGGAGGCCTCGGTCATCTCCTCGATCACGAGCTCCTCGCCGCGGAACTTCATCTTCTTCCCGGCGGAGCGGGCGGAGGCGAGGAGCTTGAGCGAAGCGACCGGGAAGTTGCGGCGCTCGAGGGTCTTGAGCATTTCGACGCCGACGGCGCCGGTCGCGCCGGCGATGGCGACATGGAGGGGACGGTTCATGTTCGGTGGGAGGTGGAGGTGCGGAAAGGCGTGGCAAAAACGTCGCGGAGTATACGCGAACCGCCCTCCGGCGGTCAAACGATTTCGCTGTTGGACGGTGGCGGGGCGTTCTGGTAGGATGGGAACCGTCCGCGACACCCGACGAAAAGGAGTTCCTCCATGCGAACGACGCCTCCCATGCTTCCCCACATCCGCCACCGGCGCGCCCTCGCCTCCGGCGGAGGGGCCGTCCTTGCCGTCGCCGCCGTCCTCGCGCTCTGCGCGTGGATCTGGTACGGCTGGCGCATCGAGCCCGAGAACGGCACGGTCGCCGTCCTCATGCGCAAGACCGGCAGGGACCTGCCGCAGGGCGAGATCCTCGCCCCCGGCCCCGGCTACAAGGGCATCCAGCTGGACGTCCTCGCCGAGGGCCGCCACTTCCGCGACCCGTGGACGTGGCACTGGCGCGTCGTCAAGGCGGTCGACGTCCCCGCGGGCAAGTTCGGCGTCCTCGTGCGCAAGTTCGGCGAGGACCTCCCCGAGGGCGGCATCATCGCGCCGGACGAGAGGCACCGCGGGATCGTCCGCGAGGTCCTCGGCACCGGCAAGCACCGCATCAACCCCTACGCCTACGAGGTGCGCCTCTACGACGACATCACGATCAAGCCGGGGCACGTCGGCGTCGTGACCTCGCTCTGCGGCGCGGACATCCTCGGCGGCGACCCGCCCGAGACGGAGGCGGAGGGCTTCCTCGTGAAGCCCGGCAGCAAGGGCGTGCTGGCGGGCGTGCTCAAGGAGGGCACGCACCGCCTCAACCCGTTCCTCTACGCCGTCTCGATCGTGAACATCCAGAGCCAGCGCTTCGAGCTCAGCGGCGCCGACGCGATCTCGTTCCTCACGCTCGACGGCTTCACGGTCCAGGCGGAGGGCACGCTCGAGTTCAACATCGACCCGGACCACGCGGCGCTGCTCACGCAGGAGGTCGGCGACATGGACGACATCCTGCAGAAGATCATCCTCCCGTCGGCGCGCGGCTTCTCGCGCCTCGAGGGCAGCAAGAAGAGCGCGACGGAGTTCATCGTCGGCGAGTCTCGCCAGGCGTTCCAGAACTCCCTCGAGGCCTACCTGCGCTCGATCTGCGAGCCGTGGGGCATCTCGCTCAACTCGGTCCTCATCCGCGACATCTTCGCACCGCAGCAGATCGCGGGCATCATCCGCGACCGCGAGCTCGCGGTGCAGGAGGGGCTCAAGATCGACCAGCAGATCGTGCAGGCCCGCTCCCAGGCCGAGCTCGGGCGCCAGAAGGCGCTCGCCGACCGCAACAGCGCCGTCGTCGCCGCCGAGACGGAGCGCATCCAGCAGACGATCGCCGCGGCGCAGAAGCAGGCCGAGGAGACGATCGCCGCGGAGGCCGCGCTCGACGTCGCCAAGGCCGCGCTCCAGGCCGCCGAGGCGGACGCCGCCTCGCAGCTCGCCCGCGCCGAGGCCGAGCGCGCCGTCGTCGAGAAGCGCACGACCGCGCGCGCCGACGTCCTGCGGCAGGAGGTCGCCGTCTACCGCGACGAGGCGGACTACGTCCGCGCCCGGCTCTACGGGAAGATCGCCCCGAACCTCGAGGCGGTCCTCACCTCCGACCGCCCCGACGCGCCGTTCGGGCTGCCGTTCAAGGACGCGGGCCCGAAGGCGCAGGGCCCAGGTCCCAAGCCGAAGGCCGACGGCCCGAAGGCGCAGTAGGAAGGGAGGAAACGAAAATGGCTACCGCAACCGCTACCGCCGCCCGCGCCCCGAGGATCTTCTCCTTCGGGGGCATCCTGATCGGCCTCGCCGTCCTCGTCGCCGCGATCGGCGCGTTCCTCTGGATCTTCTGCCGCGTCTACGTTCCCGAGGGCTGCATGGCCGTCGTGACCGCGAAGACCGGCCGCCCGCTCCCGCCCGGACAGATCCTCGCCGAGAAGGGCGAGAAGGGCGTCCTGCGCGAGGTGCTCGGCGAGGGCCGGCACTTCCTCGACCCGGTGAACAACGAGTGGAAGGTCGTGCCCGCCACGACGATCCCGCTCGGCAGCGTCGGCGTCGTGACCTCCAAGGTCGGCAAGGAGCTGCCGCCCGGCGACATCCTCGCGCCCGACGACCTGAGCAAGGGCGTCTGGCGCCGCGTGCTCGGGCCAGGCACCTACCGCCTCAACCCGGAGGGCTACGACATCGCGGTCCTCTCGGCCGTGAGCATCCCGATCGGCTACGTCGGCGTCGTCACCTCGCTCGCCGGCGAGCCCGCGCCCGAGGGCTCGTTCGCCGGGCCCGGGCAGAAGGGCGTCCGCGAGCAGGCGCTGCAGCCCGGCCTCTACTACGTCAACCCGCGCGCGCACCAGGTCGACCTCGTCGAGGTCGGCATGAACCAGGTCTCCATCATGGGCCGCGCCGGGTCCGTCGTCCTCACCAAGAGCCAGGTCTCCAACGCCTCCTCCGCGCTCGACGAGCTGCAGCAGAACGCCCTCAACCGCCAGCAGGCCATCCGCGACCAGTGGGTGAGCGCCAACGAGGGCTTCCAGAACGCCGCCGAGGCGAACCGCAACATCGCCCTCAACGCCGCCGTTCCCGCGGCCGCCGCGGCGCCCGTGCGCAAGACCGCGGCGCCGACGGCGAACGGCGCCCGAGGCCGCTACCGCGGCGACCAGAAGACGGTCGACGCCTACCTGGCCGAGCCCGCCGCCGAGGCGCCCGCCGTCGCCGCCGCCGGGACCGTCCCTGCCTCGTCGCTCCCGCAGAGCGACGCCGTCGCGTTCGGGATGGACCAGTTCGTGCAGTTCCCGTCGAGCGACGGCTTCTCGATCCTGATCGACATGACCGTCGAGTTCGAGATCCTCCCGTCGGAGATCTCGCGCGTCTACATGCTCTACGGCGACCTGCCGGCCGTCGTCGGCAAGATCATCCTGCCGCAGATCCTCTCCGTCTCGCGCATCAAGGGCTCGGGCTACAAGGCGCGCGAGTTCATCGACGGCGAGGGGCGGCAGAAGTTCCAGGAGGAGATGACGCGGGAGCTCGTCTCGGTCCTGGGCGAGAAGCACATCCTCGTGCGCAACGCGATCGTGCGGCACGTCGAGGTGCCGGCCGACATCCTCGCGCCGATGCAGGCCGCGAGCGAGAGCAAGGAGCAGGACCTCACCAACCGCACGCGGCAGGAGACGGCGAAGAAGCAGGCGCTGCTCAACACCGAGGTCGCGCTCGTCGCGCAGCTGCGGCGCGAGGTCGAGCAGGAGACCGAGAAGCTCGTCGCGACCATCGGCGCGGAGACGCGCCGCGCGGTGGCGACGACGAACGCCGCGACGAAGGTGCGCGTGGCGCAGATCGGGCTCGAGCGCGCGAAGGTCGAGGCGCAGGCGGCGAAGGTGAAGGGCGAGGCGGCGGTGCAGGCCGAGTTCCTCGTGGCGAACGAGGAGGCGCTCGGCGAGCAGCGGCGGGCGGCGGTCTTCCGGGACCCCGCCACGCTGGCGGACCTGGCCTTCGCCGACTCGCTCCCGGAGAAGCTCTCCGTCCGCGTCCTTCACGCGGGCGAGGGCACGCTCTGGACCGACCTCAAGGCCCCGCCCCTCGCGCTGCCCGCGCAGTAGCGACCGCCGTGCGAAAGGGCGTTCAAGCGCCCGGTTGAATTCATGACGGCGATGTGGTACTTTCTGGCGCAGAGGACACGACAATGAACTGGTTCTACTCCGAAGGCGGCGCCCAGAAAGGCCCGATCGACGACGCGTCGTTCCGTGCGCTCGTCGCGAACGGAACGATCCGCCCCGACTCGCTCGTCTGGCACGAGGGCATGGCCGACTGGCAGCCGCTCTCCGCCGCCGAGCCCGGGCTCGCGCCGCAGGTCGTCCCGCC
>CACWKU010000123.1 GCA_902761575.1 uncultured bacterium | reverse complement strand
GCTCCGCGCGCGCGGCGCGCGTCGCCGCGCTCTCGCGCCGCTCGGCCGAGGTCGAGCGGCTCGGCGGGGTCCTCGCGCTCCCGCCGCCGCCCGCGCGCGTCACGCTCTTCCAGTGCATCGCCAAGCCCGCGCGCATGGACTGGCTCCTCGAGAAGGCCGTCGAGCTCGGCGTCTCGCGCATCGTGCCGATCCTCTCCGCGCGCGTCGTCGCGCGGGTCCGCCCGGGCGAGACGCCCGACCGCTGGCGCCGCATCCTCGACGCCGCGCTCTGCCAGTGCGGCGGCGGATGGGCGACCGGACTCGCGCCGGCCGTCGACTGGCCCGGCGCGCTCGCGCAGATGAAGGAGCTCGGCGGACCGGTGTTCGTCGGCTCCCTTGCGCCCGGCGCGCAGCCGGTCGGCGAAGCGCTCCTCGCACGCCGCGACGCGCTCCGCTCCGGGCCCGTCGGCTGGCTCGTGGGGCCCGAGGGCGACTTCGCGCCGGAGGAGCTCGCCTCCGCGCTCGCGCTCCCGAACGCCGTCCCGGTCACGCTCGGCCCGAACGTCCTGCGCGTCGAGACCGCCGCGCTCTGCGGCGTCTCGGCGACCCTCGCCCTCGCGCTTTGATGCCTGCCCCGTTCGAACCGCCCCCCCTTCCGCCCCCCGCGCTTCCCGCGCCGGAGCCGGAGGTCGATCCGTCCTTCCGCATCCTGCTCGAGAACGAGCGCCTCGCCGTCGTCGCCAAGAGCGGCAACCTGCCCTGCCACCCCGGCGGCCGCTACCGCCTCCGCACGCTCGAGACGCTCCTCGTCGCCGAGGCCGGATTCCCCGCCGCGCATTTCGTCGGCCGGCTCGACCGCGAAACCTCCGGCGCGGTCCTCGTCGCCAAGGACCCCGCCACGGCGGGCGCGCTCGGCCGCCTCGCCATGGCGCGCCGCATCCGCAAGTCCTACCTCTGCATCGTGCGCGGCGCCTGGACCGAGCCCGTCGGCCCGGACGGCTGGTCGGACGTCTTCGGCCGCATCCTCCCCGCCGGCGACGCGCTCGTCCACAGGTACCGCGTCTTCGAGCGCCTCCCCGACGAGGCCGCGTGGCGGGGTGCGGACCCCGCCACGGCGGCGCGGACGCGGTTCCGGCCGCTGCCCTGGGCCGAGCTCGGCGCCCCCTCCCCTCCCCCGGGTTTCGTCGCCCTCGAGTGCGAGCCGCTCACCGGCCGCACGCACCAGATCCGCGCGACGCTGCGCGGCCTCGGCCTCGAGGTCGCCGGCGACAAGCTCTACGGCCCCGACCGCGCAATCTACGCGCGGCTCTGCGAGGGCCTCCTCACGGACGCCGACCGCCGCGCGCTGGGGATGTCCCGCCAGGCGCTACACTGCTGGCGCGTCGCCTTCCGCGACCCCGCCACGGGCGGGGACCTCGCCGCCGAGGCCCCGCCCGACGCGATGGTCGCGGAGTTCCTCGCCGCGTTCGGCGCATAGGAAGGGAAAGGGCCGCGACCGGGAAGGTCGCGGCCCTTTCGGCGTTCGGGGAACGCGGGAGGGGCTACATCATGTCGCCGCCCATGCCGCCGGGGCCGCCGTGGCCGCAGTTGCACTCCTTCTTCTCGGGAAGGTCGGTGATCATGCACTCCGTCGTGAGGAGCAGGCCCGCCACCGAGGCGGCGTTCTGCAGCGCGAGGCGCGTGACCTTGGCCGGGTCGACGATGCCCGCCGAGAGCAGGTCCACGTACTCGTCGTTGCGCGCGTCGTAGCCCTGCGAGCCCTTCGCGGCCTCGACCTTCGCGACGACCAGCGCGGCCTCCTGGCGGCCGGCGTTCTCGACGATCTGGCGCAGCGGGGCCTCCGCGACGTTGTAGACGATCTGCATGCCGACCTTCTCGTCGCCTTCGGCGGCGTCGATCGCGGCCTTGATCGCCTTGCGCGTGCGGAGCAGCGCGACGCCGCCGCCCGGGACGACGCCTTCCTCGACGGCCGCGCGCGTGGCGTGCAGGGCGTCGTCGATGCGGTCCTTCTTCTCCTTCATCTCGACCTCGGTCGCGGCGCCGACGTGGATGACGGCCACGCCGCCGGCGAGCTTGGCCAGGCGCTCCTGGAGCTTCTCCTTGTCGTAGTCCGAGGTCGTGTTGTCGATCTGGACCTTGATCTCGGCGACGCGCGCCTGGATGTCCGCGGTCTTGCCCTTGCCCTCGACGATGGTGGTGTTGTCCTTGTCGACGGTGATGCGGGCGGCCTGGCCCAGGTCCTCGAGCTTGGTGTTCTCGAGCTTGAGGCCGACTTCCTCGGAGATGACCTTGCCGCCGGTCAGGACGGCGATGTCCTGCAGCATGGCCTTCCGGCGGTCGCCGAAGCCCGGGGCCTTGACGGCGCAGATGTTGAGCGTGCCGCGGAGCTTGTTCACGACGAGGGTCGCGAGCGCCTCGCCGTCGACGTCCTCGGCGACGATCAGGAGCGGCTTGCCGGTCTTGGCGACGTTCTGGAGGACGGGCAGCAGGTCCTGCAGCGAGGATATCTTCTTCTCGTGGATCAGGACGTAGGCGTTCTCGAGGACGGCCTCCATCGTGTCGGGCGAGGTGACGAAGTAGGGCGAGAGGTAGCCCTTGTCGAACTGCATGCCCTCGACGACGTCGAGCGTGGTCTCCATCGTCTTGGACTCCTCGACGGTGATCGTGCCGTCCTTGCCGACCTTCTCCATCGCCTCGGCGATCTTGCCGCCGATCTCGGTGTCGCCGTTGGCGGAGATCGTCGCGACCTTCGCCACGTCGTCGGCCTTCACCTTCTTGGAGAGCTTGCCCAGCTCCTCGACGGCGGCCTCGACGGCCTTGTCGACGCCGCGCTTGAGCATCGTCGGGTTGGCGCCGGCGGTGACGTTCTTGAGGCCCTCGCTGTAGATGGCCTCGCCGAGCAGGACGGCGGTGGTGGTGCCGTCGCCGGCGGTGTCGTTGGTCTTGGACGCGACCTCGCGGAGCATCTGCGCGCCCATGTTCTCGAACGCGTCGGGGAGCTCGATCTCCTTGGCGACGGTCACGCCGTCCTTGGTGATCTGCGGGGCGCCGAACTTCTTGTCGATGACGACGTTGCGGCCGCCGGGGCCGAGCGTGGACTTGACGGCCTTGGCGAGTTTCTGGACGCCGGCCAGGACGCTCTGGCGCGCGTCGGTGTCGTACTTGAGTTGCTTTGCAGCCATTTGTTTGCCTTGCTTTCTTTGGGTTGTTTTGGAAAGGTTTCGGTTCGAAGCGGGCTTCGCCCGCGTTGGAAGTCGGCTTCGCCGGCGTTCGAGATCGGCCTTGCCGATGTTCGAGGCGGGCTTCGCCCGCGTTCTTTGCGGAACGCCCCGTCGGGGGCTTCGAACGGCCCGGAGGGCCCTCGAACGGCGCCTCGGGCGCCTTGGAACGGCCCCGGAGGGGCCTTCGAACCGCGTCAGCGGCCTTAGCCGATGACGCCGAGGAGGTCCTCCTCGCGGACGATCTGGTAGGTCTTGTCGTCGATCTTCACTTCCGTGCCGCCGTACTTGGGCATCAGGACCGTGTCGCCGACCTTGACGTCGAAGGGGATCTCCTTGCCGTCGTCGTCGCGCTTCTTGCCGATCGCGAGGACCTTGCCCTCCTGGGGCTTCTCCTTGGCGGTGTCGGGGATGTAGATGCCGCCTTTGACTTCTTCCTTGGTTTCGACGGGCTCCACGAGGACGCGCGCGCCGAGGGGACGGATTTTCATTTTGGTTTTCCTTTGGTTTAGGGATGGCCCTCCCGCGGCTCGCCGCGATCGGGTCGTTGTTGTTGTTTTTGGGTTAGGTGGTTCGGTGGTTGGGTGGTTCGGTGGTTGGATGGCGTGGCGGGGTGTGCGGGATTGTCCACAAATCTCAAATGTTCACAATTGTCCACAAATGCAAATCCAAATTCAATTCTCCGCGCTCTCTGCGTTCTCCGCGTGAGATTCAGACGCGGCGGGGCTCTGGGCGGCGGGGTCAGAGGGTGCAACGGACGAGGAAGGCCCTGCCTCCACCGGATCCCATTTCGAGATGGAATCAAACAAATCCTGGAAAGAAACCTCCAATGTCGGTTCCGGATCGTCGACGATCGTGTGTTGTCCCTTTTCGTTGATGCTGTCTTTTGAACGCCGGAACCGGAACTTCCATTCTCCCAAATGTGAGTTTTCGACAACGGTTTCAAAAGTGACCGGGGCTGCCGCCACATGCCCCTTGCGGAGTTGGAACCCGGAAATCGACATGTTAGGATTCTCGTCGTCGAAATGATTCACCGTCACATAGGCGAAATCGTTTGTGTCGGCATCCGCGGGAAACACATCGGAGGTCAGTTGAAATCCGAAATCGACGGCATAGGCGATACGAATCATCTGCAGATTCACACCAGGACGAATGGATTTATACGCATACATCGTTTCGTCGACGGGTTTGCCGAACGAGTCGTTCGTGGCAGATTGCCGAGTGGCGCAGCCTGTGGCGGCGAGGGCGAGGATGGGAAGGATGAGGAAGGGGCGTTTCATCTTTGCGGACTTCGCGGACTTTGCGTGAGGGAAGGAGCGGCGGGGGTTCGGGTGGCGGGGGCGCGACTCGCGGGGCGGCGTGGCGGGGTTCGGTGTGTTCGGTGTGTTCCGTGGTTTGGAGTCGGGCGGCGGGCGGGACGGGCCGCCCGCGAAACGGTCTCCGCGCGTGGCGGGGTGGGGACCCCGCCACGGCGCGGGGCGCTACTTCATCTCGAAGTCGGCATCGACGATGTTGTCGCCGTCCTTCTTGCCCTTGGGGGCGTCGTCCTGCGGGGGCGGGGGCGGCGGGGCGCCGGCTCCGCCGGGGGCGGCGCCGCCGGCCTGGCCGTAGAGGGCCTCGGAGGCCTTGCCCATCAGCTCGTAGAGCTTCTCGGTCTTGGCCTTGATGGCCTCGTGGTCGGAGCCCTTGAGGGCGTCCTTGAGGTCGGCGACGGCGTCCTCGACGGGCTTCTTCTGCTCGGCGGAGAGCTTGTCGCCGGCGTCCTTGAGGGCCTTCTCGACCTGGTAGACGAGGGACTCGGCCTTGTTGCGCTCGTCGACCTGCTCGCGCTGCTTGGCGTCCTCGTCGGCGTGCATCTCGGCGTCCTTGACCATCCGCTTGATCTCCTCGTCGGAGAGGCCGGAGGAGGCGGTGATGGTGATCTTCTGCTCCTTGCCGGTGCCCTTGTCCTTGGCGGAGACGTTGAGGATGCCGTTGGCGTCGAGGTCGAAGGTGACCTCGATCTGCGGCACGCCGCGCGGGGCGGGCGGGATGCCCTCGAGGTTGAAGTTGCCGAGCAGCTTGTTGTCGCGGGCGAACTTGCGCTCGCCCTGGTAGACCTTGATCTCGACGCCGGGCTGGTTGTCGCTCGCGGTGGAGAAGGTCTCGGACTTGTGCGTCGGGATCGTGGTGTTGCGGTCGATGAGCGGGGTCATCACGCCGCCGAGCGTCTCGATGCCGAGGGTGAGCGGGGTGACGTCGAGCAGCAGCACGTCCTTCACCTCGCCCTTGAGGATGCCGCCCTGGATCGCGGCGCCGACGCCGACGACCTCGTCGGGGTTGACGCCCTTGTTGGGCTCCTTGCCGAAGATCTCGCGGGCCATCTCGACGACCTTGGGCATGCGGGTGGAGCCGCCGACGAGGATGATCTCGTCCGGCTTCTCGATCTTCGCGTCGCGGAGGCAGTTCTGGCAGGGGCCGACGGCGCGGCGGATCGTCGCGTCCGTGAGCTGCTCGAGCTTGGCGCGGGTGAGCGTGGCCTGGAGGTGCTTCGGGCCGGAGGCGTCCGCCGTGATGAACGGCAGGTTGATCTCGGTCGAGGCGGCGGAGGAGAGCTCGCACTTGGCCTTCTCGGCGGCCTCCTTGAGGCGCTGCTTGGCCATCGGGTCGGCGGAGAGGTCGATGCCGTTCTCGCGCTTGAAGTCGTCCACGAGCCAGCGGATGACGATGTCGTCGATGTCGTCGCCGCCGAGGTGGGTGTCGCCGTTGGTGGCCTTGACCTCGAAGACGCCGTCGCCGATCTCGAGGATCGAGATGTCGAACGTGCCGCCGCCGAAGTCGTAGACGGCGATCGTCTCGTCCTTCTTCTTGTCGAGGCCGTAGGCGAGCGACGCGGCCGTGGGCTCGTTCACGATGCGCAGCACCTCGAGGCCGGCGATGCGGCCGGCGTCCTTGGTGGCCTGGCGCTGCGAGTCGTTGAAGTAGGCCGGGACGGTGATGACCGCCTGGGTGATCTTCTCGCCCAGGTACGCCTCGGCGTCCGCCTTCATCTTCTGGAGGATCATCGAGGAGATCTCGGGCGGGGAGTACGTCTTGTCGCCGATCTTCACCGCGGCGTCGCCGTTGGCGGCGCGGACGACCTCGTAGGGGACCTTCGAGATCTCGTCGGTCACCTCGTCGTAGCGGCGGCCCATGAAGCGCTTGATCGAGAAGACGGTGTTCTTGGGGTTGGTGACGGCCTGGCGCTTGGCGGCCTGGCCGACGAGGCGCTCGCCGGACTTGGTGAACGCGACAACGGAGGGCGTCGTGCGGTTGCCCTCCGCGTTGGGGATGACGACGGGCTCGCCGCCTTCCATGACGGCCATGCAGCTGTTGGTCGTTCCGAGGTCGATTCCGAGAATCTTGGCCATGTTGTGTTCCTTCTTTCGGTTTGTTGTTTTTGAAATGGGTTTCGGCGCCCGCTCCGGGACGGAACCGGGCGTTGCCAGAAGACAAGCACGCCCCGTGCCACTTCCCGTGTGGCAACGGGCGCGCGACGCGCGCCCGCGCGAAGAACCCTATGCGCGGGACATGGGCAGGAGCGCAAAACCAGCTCCTTTCCACCGCCGGATTTTCATACGAATATCATCTTCTGTAGTGGCAAAATCAGTCAAAATCACGCACGGTGGAATTGAAATCGAAGACGGGTTCGAGGGGAGGCGGAAGCCATACGAAATACCTCTCCGCCCCCCTGCCCCGACCGATTCATTGCTCAAACCAGAACTGTGACATGCTGTCACACCTTTGGCGCAGACCCCGCCACGGGGGGATGCCCGGTGTCCCACACCATTTCGAAACGCGCTTGCGGGGCGAAAGCGTTTCCGCTAGACTCCGCCGCCATGTCGCTGCTGACCCTCCGCGACGTGTCGGTCGCCTTCGGCGGGCCGCCCGTGCTCCAGGACGTCCGCCTCAACGTCGAGGCGGGCGACCGAGCGTGCGTCACCGGCCGCAACGGCGAAGGGAAGAGCACGCTCCTCAAGGTCATGGCCGGAATCCTGGAGCCCGACGCCGGCGAGGTCGTCCGCTCCGAGGGCCTCCGCGCGGCGTATCTCTCGCAGGACGTCCCCGCCGATGAGCCCGGCACCGCCGCGGAGGTCGCCGGCGGGACCGCCGCCGCGCGCCGCTTCCTCACGCAGCTCGGCGTCCCGGCCGACGCCCCCTTCTCGACGCTCTCCGGCGGCCAGCGCCGCCGCGCGAAGCTCGCCGCCGCGCTCGCGCCCGAGCCGGACCTGCTGCTCCTCGACGAGCCCACGAACCACCTCGACGTCGAGTCGATCGAGTGGCTCGAGACGTTCCTCTCCCGCGCCCGGCTCGCGTGCGTCTTCGTCACGCACGACCGCGCGTTCCTGCGCCGCGTCTCGCGGCGCGTCTTCGACCTCGACCGCGGCCGGCTCTCCGGCTGGAACTGCGACTGGCCGACGTTCCTGCGCCGCAAGGACGAGCTCCTCGCGCAGGAGGAGCGCGCCTGGGAGAAGAAGGCCGTGAAGCTCCGGCAGGAGGAGCACTGGATCGTCCACGGCGTCACCGCCCGCCGCTCGCGCAACATGGGCCGCGTGGAGGCGCTCCTGAAGCTCCGCGCGGAGATCGCCGAGCGCCGCGCCCGCGCCGGCGCGGCGAAGCTCTCGGTCGGCGCCGGCGCGCTCTCGGGCGAGATCGTCGTCAAGGCGGAGGGCGCCACGTTCGCGTGGCCCGGCGCCGCCGCGCCGATCGTCGAGAACCTCGACGCGCTCGTCCTGCGCGGCGAGCGCGTCGGCGTGCTCGGCCCGAACGGCTCGGGCAAGACGACGCTCCTGCGCCTCCTCCTCGGCCGGCTCGCGCCGCAGTCCGGCCGCATCGCGCTGGGCGCGCGCGTGGAGCCCGTCTTCCTCGACCAGCTCCGCGGCGCGCTCGACCCGGAGAAGAGCGTCGCGGAGAACGTCTCCGAGGGCCACGACCAGGTCACGGTGAACGGGACCTCGCGCCACGTCCTCGGCTACCTCCAGGACTTCCTCTTCGCCCCCGACCGCGCGCGGACGCCCGTGAAGGCGCTCTCCGGCGGCGAGAAGGCGCGCCTCCTGCTCGCGAAGCTCTTCCTGCGTCCCGGCAACCTGCTCGTCCTCGACGAGCCGACGAACGACCTCGACGTCGAGACGCTGGAGCTGCTGGAGGAGCAGCTGCTCGCCTACCCGGGGACGATCCTGCTCGTGAGCCACGACCGCGAGTTCCTCGACCACGTCGTCACGTCGAGCCTCGTCCTGCTCGGCGGCGGCCGCGTCCACCTCTGCCCCGGCGGCTACGCCGACTGGGCGCGCGAGCGCGCGGCGGTCCTGGCGGACCGCGGGGCAAAGGTTGAAAGGGTTGAACCCGAGTCGAAGCCCGTCCGGAACCCGTCGGACGCCGAGGCGCCCCGCCGCCCGCGCCGCCTCGGCTTCAACGAGAAGCGCGAACTCGAGGCGCTTCCGGCGGCGATCGAGGCGCTGGAGGCGGAGATCGCCGGCATCGAGAGCGCCCTGGCCGACGGCACCGCCTACGCCCGCGACGCGAAGAGGGCCGCCGCGGACGCCGCCCGACTCCCCGCGGCCCGCGAGGAGCTGGAGGCGAAGCTCGAGCGTTGGATGGAGCTTTCGGAGCTCTGAAATCCCGCACTCGAAACGAATCCAACATCGCTTGCGCCGGAGAGGGGCGCTCGATCGCATCCGACCCGCCTCTTCGCGCCCTTCGCGTTCGAACGCCTCGCTTGCGGGCTCGGGGACGGTTGCGGTAGAATGCGCGGCGAACGGGGGCGGAACGGCCCCCATGGCCGAAAGGACCGAACTTGAACAAGGCGCTGTTCTCCCTCCTCGCCGCGCTCGCGTGCTGCGCAGACGCGTTCGCGGATCCGCCGGACCTCGCCCCGCGCGGCCTGGGTCTGCTCGACGACCCGCGGGCCGCCCCGGCGCGGCGCGTCGCCGACCCGCGCGCGGCGGGTCT
>CACWKU010000122.1 GCA_902761575.1 uncultured bacterium | reverse complement strand
GCCGCGAGCGCGCGCACGACGACCCGCGCGCCGAGCGAATGCCCGACGAGCGCGAGCCCCGCGCGCTCCTCCTCCGGCAGGGCGGCGAGCGCCGCGCCGAAGCGGCGCCCCTCGGCGTCCGCCTCGTCGCGGCACGCCCAGAAGTCGACGCCGTCGCCCTCCCACGTGTGCGCCTCGCAGCGCGCGCCGGGGAAGGCCTCGGCGAGCAGCGCGAGCTCCTGCGCCGAATCCCCGCCGTTGCGGCACCAGCCGGGGACGAAGATCGCCGTCTCGGCGGCGTTCGCCGCCGAGACGGCAATGACGAATGACGACGCCGCTGCGCGGCAATGACGAAGGACGGAATGGTTCATGGCGTGGGTCAGATGCGCATGGATTTCGGGAAGGGGACGTTGCGGAGGAGGCCCCACATCCTGTCGATGTAGGCGAGGGTGTAGTGGCGCTCCATCTGGTGGAAGCGGAAGGCGCCGCGGTCGGTGAGGCGGTAAAGGGGGCCGTCCCGGCGGATCCAGCCCAGCCGCTGCGCGAGGCGCAGTTCGGCGCCGAAGGCGCGGCGGAGCGGAACGCCGAAGAAGGACTCGAAGTCGCGCGCGTCGACGGTCAGGCCGTAGAACGCCCAGAAGAGCCAGTAGAGCATCCGGCGGCGCGGCGTGAAGCGCAGCGTGAGCGCGGTCGGGATCCGCCCTTCGGCGATGCGCGCGCAGTAGGCCTCGACGGAGAAGGTGTTGACCTTGAACTGCCGTTCGAGCAGCGTCGCGGCCGAGCAGCCGAAGCCGAGGTAGTTCTCGCGCGTCATCGAGGAGTAGCGGGCGCCGTTCCGGGCGAAGGTCCAGATGGAGGTGCGCTCGCAGCCGTGCTCGGCGCAGCGGCGCGCGATGGCGTCGAGGAGCGCCCGCTTGGCGCGGTCGCCCGTCGCGGTGATGCCGCCGCGGGCGAAGGAGAAGTCGATGAAGGGGTAGAAGGCGACGTGGTTCGCGCCGGCGGCGAAGGCGGCGTCGACGTCGGCGACGGCGTCGGCGGCGGTCTGGCCGGGGAGGGCGAAGATGAAGTCCATCGAGACCGTGTCGAATGGGACGGAGCGCAGGGCGGCCGCGAGAGCCGGGGCCGGGACGGGCCGGCGCCCGAGCGAGGCCAGGAGCCGGGGGCGGAAGGACTGCACGCCGATGCTCAGCCGGGTCGCGCCGGCGTCGCGGAGCGTCCGGAGGGTCGCGGGGACGGCGTCGTCGGGGTGCAGCTCGACGCCGATGCCGTCCGGGATCTCGAAGCGCCGTTCGAGCGCGGCGACGACGCGGCCGAGCCGGGGCGCGGCCAGCGCCGGCGTGCCGCCGCCGAAGTAGAGGCTCGTCGCGCGCCTGCGCCCGGGGCCGGCGGAGGCGCCGACGGCTTCGATCTCGCCCTCGAGGGCGTCGAGGTAGCGGGCGCAGAGCGCCTCGTCGTAGCGAACGCGGCAGTAGGGGCAGAACCCGCACAGGCTCCGGCAGAAGGGGACGTGGACGTAGAGCCCGAGGTTGCGGGCGCCGGCGAAGGGAGGCGCGGGGTCGGCCTCGTCCGTGAACTCGAACGGGCGGAAGGAGCGCGCGAGCCAGGCGGCGGCGAGGGTGCGGACGGGATTCACGGGCGGGGTTCCTAGACGTATCGGGTGTAGGTCCGGAGCATGTCGAGGACAATGCGCGGGCGGCCGCGGAAGGCGAGCGTGTATTCGGCGACGAAGAAGTAGCCGCACTTCTCGCAGAGCCCGGGCACGTCGATGCAGCGCCCGCAGACGCTCAGCCGGCCGCCCTCGACGACGACGCACTGGCGGCACGGCGCGGGGAAGCGGCCCTCCGCGACGTAGGGCAGGACACTGCGCAGGTTGAAGACGGGCGCGCCCTCGTCCATCATCGCCGCGATGTCGGCGCAGCAGGCCCGCTTCTGCTCGGTCGTGAGGGCCAGGCCGGCGGTGTCCGGATAGGGCGTGTGGAAGTTGAAGGAGACGGCGCGGACGTGGGGCGTGTCCCGCGCGAGGCGGCAGACGTGCCGCACGCAGTCGCGGTTGATCCGGTTGATCGCCATGTAGAGGCAGACGTTCCCCGCGGGGGCCGCCGCGACGTTGGCGAGGATCGTGTCGTAGGTGTCGCCGCGGATCTCGTTGTGCCGCTCGCGGTCCCCGTCGAGGCTCAGCAGCACCAGGTCCGCCTCGGGCAGGTCGGCGGAAAGCGTCCCGTTCGTCACGACGTTGACGATCCGGAAGCCCATCCGGCGCGCCTCGAGCACGAGGTCCCGCAGCGTTCGGCCGGCGTCGCTCCACAGGAAGGTCTCCCCGCCACAGAAGAACAGGATGCGCACGCCCATCCGGAAGAGCGTCTCCATGTCGGCCTTCACGCGGGCGTAGGGCTGGATCGTCGCCGTCCTGTTGTTCACGGAGCAGTGCTTGCAGTGCAGATTGCACTTGTCGGTGAGGATGACCGTCCCGACGATCGGATCGGAGCGGCGCAGCAGGATCGTTCGAAGGCCAAACCCGGCGAAATAGAGTAGGGAGGAGAGTTTCATGGCTTTTCCTCCGCGCCCTCCGCTGCCTCCGCGTGGGATTCGGGCTCTGCGTTCTCTGCGCTCTCTGCGTGAGGATTCAACTCCGCGAACTCCGCGGACTCCGCGTGAGATTCGCCCTCCGCGCCCACTGCGTGCAGGATCGGGGACGCGAAGGGCGTCCAGACGCAGCAGGGAAGGCCCGCGCGCTTGAGGGCGAGGTTGCACCAGGTGTTGCAGGTGAAGAAGGGATGGTAGCGCCCGCGCGCCTCGTAGAAGGCGTCGGTCGCGCCGAAGCCCGGCGTGCCGGCGAGGGGGACGAGGCGGCCGGTTTCGTCGCGCACGCCGCTTTCGAGGAGGAACGCGACGAGGGCGCCGTACTGCTCCTCCGTGAGCGCGAGGCGGCGGCAGTCGGGCCCCTCCTCCGGGGCGAAGAGCCGCGCCGCGTGGAGCGCGGCGCCGTCCAGCCCCAGCCCCGCGCGCAGCGCGAGGCCGGGCGTGAGGTCGCCCCAGGTCGGGACCTTGCGGTAGATGTCGCGGTCGCCCCAGCCGATCGCGATCCACGGCGCCGCCGCGGCGCGCGGGTCGGCGGCGTCCGACGCCGGCGCGACGGGACCCCAGTCGAACCGTTCGTTGCGGACCGGCAGGACGAGGTCCACATGCACGCCGTTGGACCGGACGAGGATCTCGACCGGCCCGCTCCGCCCCGCGCCGCGGTTGAGCGGAATCGCGGAGAGGACGACCGCGGCGAGGAAGTACAGCGCGACCGCGCCGACGAGCGCGAGCGCGGCGCGGCGGAGGAAGCGGCGGAGCCGGCGGGGTCGTTTCGCCGGGGACGGAGCGGGGGCGGGGGTCACCATTTCATGCCGATTAAGAGGGGGTCAGCGTGTGAGGAGGTCGATGGCGGATTGGTCGAGCAGCCGGTGCGTGTAGACCCGCGAGACGACGTTCGAATCGTAACGGATTCCGAGCCAGCAGCGGCCTTCGTTGTAGACGCTCTTGGGCGGGCGTCCGTAGTAGTGGATCGTCTCCTGCGTTTTCGTTTGCCGCGAGAAGCGGGGCGGTCCGATCCGCTCTTCCAGGACGGTGCGTTCCGTGCTGGGCGCGATCCGCAGCGGATCCATGGTTTGCACGATCGTCCGGTCCGATGGTGCTCCGGACTCCGTTTCGGGTTCTCTGGAAAACGGGGCGCAGGCGATCCGGACGGCGAGGAAGGCCGCGGTCAGACCCCAGTCGACATGCGGCGTTTTGTCCGCACCGGAGATTTGCTTCACGACCGTCTCCGCCGGAACGAAGTTCGTCGACGCCAGGACCGACCGGACGAAGTCTTCCGGGTACAGGGCGGGATCGTCGCCCGGAAGCGCGTTTCCGGCTTCGTCCGTTCCCGGCGTCCTCCACCGGGCCGGCGTGGCGACGATCCGGGACAGCACCCCGTTGGTGAAGACGGCGCAGTAGCGGCGGTGTTCATCGGGCAGCCATCCTTCGAAGCACACGGCGTCCTCGTCCCCGATTCGCGCGCTGAACAGGTGGTGGCAGTCGTACAGCTTCGGCAGTGCGTCGCAAAGCGCTTCGCCCGGAACCGGCGCGTCCGCGGCGGCCGCGAAGGTCGCCGCCGCCGCAAGGACGAAGGAGAGGGGACGAAGGAAGATTTTCATGGGAAGGGATTGTTCACAAATCGCAAATGTTCACAATTGTCCACAAATCAAAAAGCCAAATTCAATGCTCCGCGAACTCCGCGGACTCCGCGTGAGGTTCGGGCGCTACGGTCTCTGCGCTCTCTGCGTGAGGACTCAACTCCGCGAACTCCGCGTGAGGATTCTCCATTTCTCCGCGTGCGAGGTCGTCGCCGTAGAGATCCGCACCGAAGAATCCGAGCAGGAAGTCCAGCAGCTCTCCGGGGTTGAAGCCGAGGCGGACGCCGACGCCGAGCGCGGCGGCGGCCTCGAGGTGCGTCCAGGACGGCAGATGGGGACGGGCTTCCTTCCGGTTCGGCGCCAGAGGAGAAGGCCTTTCGGTCCGTTCCGGTCCGTAGTAGTCCAGATCGAGGATTTCGCCGCAGAGCCAGAACGGCACGAACACTCCTCCGACGGCGGGGTTGTACTGTCCCTGGTACTTTCCGCGCCCGTTCACGATCCGTTCGTAGGGCTCCGGCGTGCCGTCGACCGGCCGGAGTCCGAAAAGGTTCCCGCTCGCGAGGACCAGGTCGACGCTCCAGCCGAGCGGCTCCAGGTCGAACGCGCGGCGGTCGGCGAAGAAGCGCCCGCCGCGGAAGCCCGCCACGTCCATCTGCGCGCCGAGGCCCGTCGCGACAGGACCGGCCTGCGCGCGGACGCCGAGGCCGGCGCCGAACGAGACGCTCGCGATGTCGCCGAGGTCGTTCGCGCGGTCGCGCCAGTACGTCGATGCGCAGCCGCCGCCGAGCGTGGAGACCGCGCCGCAGGCGAGCGCGAGGAGCACGGCCCGCCGCGCGGCGCGGCAAAGACCGCGTGCGCGGCAACGAAACCGGGGAACACGGGAAAGACGGGGAAGGGCCATCGTTGTTTTGAGGTCGAAGGAGTTGAACGGGGGGCGTTGTGGAGCGTGGCTGGGTGGTCAGTAGTCGTACCAGTTCGAGAGGATGCAGAACGTCACGTTCGTCGGAGGACAATCGTGCGAGAGGACGATGGGAATCGTCACGAGATACCTCTTTTCGTCTTCCGCAACCTTGCAGCGCAGGACAGTCCGGACGTTCGGTCCGCACTCCCGACGAAGTTCCTCCGGATCGACGACCAGCGTCTTCTCGTGGTTGACGCCCTTGCCGAACGAAAGGGTCGCGACGGGGTGATCGGCGGCGATCGTCTCGGTTCCGCCCTCCGTGACGACCTCAATCCGGTTCGACGGATAGAACACGGCGCGCCCGTTCTCGCAGAACACGGTGAGGCTCCCGGTCTCCAGCCGCCGGCAGTCCAGCGCGAATTCGCACGGCAGGCGGCCCTTCTCGACGGCGAACGCCAGTTCGTTGGTCGCCCCGAGCGGAATGTCCGTTCCGGACAGGCGCAGGCGATTCGGCACGGAGAACGGCTCCGCGTTCTCTGCGCTCTCTGCGTGAGATAGATCCTCCCCATCTCCGCGTGGAGGGTCGTCGCCCGCGATGTCGAAGCCGAGGAAGCCGAGGAGGAAGTCGAGGATCTCGAGCGGATTGATCCCCGCGCGGACGGAGACGACGCCAAGGGTCGCCTCCGCCTCGATCCGCGTGGCGTTGTGGAAGGTGCCGGTGCGTTCGCGCCCTTGTTCGGACAAGAGCGGCAGGGCGTAGCCGAAGTGCTTGGACTCGGTTCCGGCAGGCGTTCGGTTGCCCGGACGAGGGGGCGCGTCCATTCGGTTGGGCTCCGGCGCGGCGTAGAACGTTTCCGGGGGAAGCAGGCAGCAGTCGCTTTTCGCCATACCCATCGCCAGGGCCGACATAAACAAGGAGGGCGGCCAGGACAGCTGCGCGTTCTGCCATTCCGTAACGCCGGTGTGCCCGTTCCAACCGACGTACCGGATGTAGTGCCCGATGCCCAGCGACGCTTCCGCGAGCGCGCCGGCCTGGACCGTCGCGTCGAGCCCGTAGCCGGCGCCGACCCCGAGCGTGCCGCAGTCGCCGAGGTCCAGCATCCGCCCCGGCGCGATGCTCCGGCAGCCGCCCGCGAGCAGCGCGAGCGAAGCGAGCGCGGCCGCCGGCAAGAGATTGAGGAACCGAGGAATACGGGGATGGCTCATTTGGAGGTTAGAGGTTGGAGGTTAGAGGTTCGCGTTCATTGCCCTTCCTCCGCGGTCCTTGCGGGCAATTGCGACAGGATGTCGACGGCGATTTGGCGGATGTCGGGATCGACGGCGCCGGTCGCTTCCGCGATGCGGCGGATTTCTTCCGGGGGCGTCTTCGGGTTGCGCAGCAGAGCGGGCATAAAGTCGATCAACCTCTTGTTTCCCGGATAGCGGCGGGCGAAGGACGCGAGGGTTTCCGATTGGAATTCCGGTCGCGAGAACAGGTCTTGGCATCTGTCCGTGTGTTGGAATCCTTCCGTGCAGGCCAGTTCCCCCAGAAGAACGAGGACGCGCTCCGGAATCTCGATGTCCCGCCGCGGAAGAATCGTCTCGAACACGGCCCATTGGCCCAGCCGGTCCGGTCCGGACGGAACATCCCAGAACCGGAAGTCGCGCAACAGGACGGATGGATCCTTTTGCACCTCCGAAACAAGTTCGTCCAGCGGCGTTCCGGGATTCCTCGTCCATCCTTTCGGATGGAGGGTCAGAAACGATTGCCGGGCCAACGCGCCAAACCGGGGGTCGGTCAAAATCCCGAAGGCCAGTTCCGGAGTCATGGCCGGGTGGGAGAAATAGAGGTTGAAGTCCACTTCAATCTGGCTCCATTCCAGAACGACGGGACGCAGGCGCTCCAACGACGCGGAACCGAGTTCGCGACGGGCGAGGATATGTCTCCCGCGGGAAATCGCCCTATGGGTGAGCGGAATGGCTTCGGCGGCCTCCACAAGCGCGTCTTCCGGGAAGACGATGCCGAACATGTCATAGATCGCTCTCCAAACGGGAGCCGGGTTCGCGCCTCCGTCGAACGCGATGGCGGCTGCGACTTCTTCGGGGAGGCGTTCCGGATGTTCGCGGATCCGTTTCCACGCGGCTTCGTTCTCCTGGCGTCTGATTCTTTCCTCCGGGCTTTCCGCCCGGCGTTGTTTCGCGGAAAGCGCCATGCGGCGGATTTCCTGCGTACGGCTCCACGGGCCGTCATCCGGGCCGTTCGCGAGCGCGGAGACGACTTCGTCCGGCGTGTTCGGATTGACGAGGGCGCTCCGAAGGGCGTTGTCGAGGTTTTCGTTCTTGGACGGCTGCGCGACGAGCTCGCGCACGCACTGCACGAGCGTTTCCGGACCGAGCTCCGGGCGTCCGAACAACTGGACGAGGAAGGGCGCGTGCCGCCATCGGACGTCCTCGAGGGCGTTCCGGGCGAAGAAGTAGAGCACGGGTTCGGGAATCTGGATGCCGGGGTCGGCGAGAAGCCGCGCGACCGCATCCATCGCGGCCTGGTTCCCGGGATCCCAGAAGACGGGGTCCTTGAGGGCAAGAGTCGGGTCGAGGGCGAGCGCGGCGGCCAGGTCGTCCGCCCGGGGCGGCTCGGCGGCCTCGCCCGGCTGGCGTCCACGCATCCGGTTCCGCGCGAGTCCGTTCAGGTCGGCCGGCATCTCCGGGTCGGCGACGATCCGGGAGAGGACGCCCGGCGGCAGGTTCGGGTTGGACAGGTAGAAGCGCCCGCAGTCGCGGGACCAGGCCGCGTGCCACTCGACGACCGTCGGGAACAGGTCCTCCAGCGCCGCCGCTCCGAGTTCGCGGCGGGCGAACACCTTCGCGAACGCGGGGATGGCGCGCGGGTCGGCGCGGAGGCGTTCGACCGCGCCCTCGACGACGTTCGTCGGGAACGGCAGGTTGGTCCACCCCAGCACTTCGGCGAACGCCTCCGCCTCGGGCGTCAGCCGGTCGCCGTCGAAGGCTATGTAGACGGCGTTCGTCACGCAGGACGAATCGCGCAGAATTGCACTCCGCGCATCGCGAATCCGGCCGCGACGAATGTCTTCGGGGATGGATACGACGGCGTCCGCGACGTCGACGGCGCCCTTCACCAGCAGGTAGCCGGCGAGCGCCGCGATCTGGACGGGGGCCGTGACGATGTCCAGGACGATCGCCCCGGGAAGGTCCGGCCCCCGGTAGGAGTTCCCCGAATCCGAAAACGAAATGTTGCCGAGAACGGCCATGCCCGAGAAGCACCCGGAACAGAGGACCGCCGCGAGCGTGGCGAGGACGACGCTGCGCAAGCGGCGGCGGGAGGGCGGAGATGTGGATGAGGCGGCGTTCATGGCGTGTCTACATCACGCAGTCGAGCTGGTAGAGGTGGAAGTCGTCGCGACCGGCGATCTGCGCGAGCTGGTCGCCGGACGCGGTGGGGCCGTGGCTCCGGACGAGCGGGGCGTAGAGCGCGCAGAGCGCGAGAAGGGAGAGCACGGCCGCCAGCACGGCGCAGGCGATGCCGCGCGCGCGGCGGGAGAAGGATGGGGAGGAGTTCATGGGTTGAAACGGTTGAAGGGGTTGAAGAGGTTGAAAGGGTAAAGTGTAAAGGGCAAAGTTGGTGGTTGGTGGTTAGTGGTTAGTGATTAGTGGTTAGTGGTTAGTGATTAGTGGGGCGCGCGGAGGAGCGGATGTAGACGGCGGAGCCGAGGAGCAGGAGGAGTCCGACGCCGAGGAACCCCGCCACGCGCTCGGGCGTGGGGGCGCCGGCCTGGTCGAAGAGGAGGAACTTCGCGGCGGCGGCGGCGAAGAGGCAGAGCGCAGCGCCGCGGACGTCGCGCCGCGCGTGGCGCAGGCCGGCGACGAGCGTCGCGAGCGCGAGGGCGCTCCACCACAGCGCGAGCGCCGGGGCCGCGCCCGGGAAGGCGTGGCGCGCCTCCCACGAGCCCCAGACGAGCGACGCAATCCACGCGCCCCACAGCAGGATCGGCGCGAAGGGATGTTCGCCGCGCGGGGGCGTCCGCAGCACGAGCAGTCCGCCCGCCCAGAGCGAGAGGACGCCGGAGCCGATCCGCAGGACGCGCTCGGCGGCGCCGTCCGGCTCCCCGACGTGGACGGTCCAGAGCAGCCACGCGGCCGGCGCTAGCAGCCCGGCCGCGACCGTCCCGAACCGCGCCGCGGCCCACGCGAGCGCGGCACCCGCCGCGGCG
>CACWKU010000121.1 GCA_902761575.1 uncultured bacterium | reverse complement strand
GACGGCGGGCGCCGCGGGGGCGGCGGCCTCGGCGGGCGCGGGCTCCTGGGCGAAGGCCAGAGCGGTGATGGCGGCGAACGCCGCGACGAGCGACAGGGTCTTGGACTTCATGACGGGTTGTGGTTCCGGGGAAAGACGCGAATGGCCGGGAGAATACCAGAAACCGCTTCCGTTGGCAAAGGATTTCCGCCTCGCGCGCACGCGTGCTTTTTTGCTTGCCACGCATGCGGGTGTTCGGCTATACTGAGCGACGTGCGGGGGAATCGCCCCCGCCACGGCCCCCCGGAGGGCGCATCCATGAATCGAACCAACCGCAGAGGCTTCACGCTCGTCGAGGTGATCATCACCGTCTCGATCATCGGCATCCTGCTCGCCATCGCCATCCCCAACATGGTCGGCTACCGCAAGGGCGCCGAGAAGGAGGGCTGCCAGGACCAGATGCGCTCCATCCTCTCCGCCATCGAGGAGGCCCGCCTCGAGCGCGACTATACCGTGCTCAACACCCTGCAAACCTCCGGCACGATCGACGTGCTCGTCACCGGAACGGAAAGCGGCAACTGGAAGAACAAGTATCTGCCGGAAGCCATAACCTGTCCATCCGGCGGCGCCGCCTACTCGGTCTCCTATAACGAGACTTCCGACACCTGGACCGTCACCTGCCCCAACGCCGAGTCCAAGGGCCACGCCCTCTGACGCCGTAGGACCGCCCCCTCGTCCCCTTCAACCCTTCAACTTCGATGACTTCCCGAACGACCAGATCCGGCTTCACGCTCATGGAGGTCGCCGTCGCCGGCGCCATCGTGGCGTTGCTGTCCGCCTGCGTCTTCCGCGGCATCCTGACGGTAAAGGACCACGCCCGCGCCACGGCGGACCGCATCGCCGCGCAGGGGCTCTGCATGGAGCGCTACGAGTCGATGAAGGCCGTCGCGTGGGAGAACGTCACCGAGGACGCCTTTCCGGCGACGAACATCCTGCTGTCCTCCCTCTCGAAAGATCCGACGAAGGGCCGGCTGATGGCCGAGATCTCCAACGCGATCGAGCCGGGCATTCTTGAGGGCGGCGTGCAGGTGAAGAACGTCGAGATCACGTGCAGCTGGACGTTCCGCGGGCGTCCCCGCTCGGAGACGCTCCGCGGCGTCATTGTCGACGGCTACTCGACCTACGCCGAGGCGGGCGCCCTCAGCGCGACGATCAACCTCAATCCGAACTATTCGCTCCCGCAGATGTTCTTCATCCGAACCGTGGACGGCACGATCTACACGCAGCTCAACATCTCCGAACTGCCGGCTTCGTTGAGGGCGACGACCATCGTCGTGATGCCGGGCGGGGGCGGCCGGCAATCGATTTCGCTCGGCGGCGAAGACAAGTCCGTTTCCAACGAGAAAACCATCGCCTTCACGGCCTCGGCCCTTTCCGATCCGCTCGTGCTCTCGGTTTCGACGGTCTCGGACACGATCGAGACATCGGAAGGCACGACGGAGTCGGTCACCCGATACACGATGTCCGTTTCCTGTGGGATGGCGTCCTTTTCCTTCAAATGACGGAGGCGCTGCGATGAGAAAGAACGCAAGGTCCGGTTTCACCTTCGCCGAAGTGCTCATCGCCTCGGCGGCGGGGATGACGATCGTCGCGGCCGTTCTCTCTCTCTATCTCTTCCTCTCGGGCGAGGGCCGCGCGCTGCGCTATCAGGTCGAGTTCAACAACAAGGCGCGCGTTCTCCAGACCGCCTTCGAGGATCTCGTCGAGGGCAACTACTGCCTGCTCGTCGACGCGGACAACCGCGGCGTCTCCGTCTACCCGAACGAGGCCGCGATGGTCAGCCGGTCCGAGGCCGACAGCCTCGCCGAATGGATCGGCTACGAGGCGGGATCAACCGTCGCCGCGTCAAGGATCGTCCACCGACCCAACGGAAAGGGGAACGATCCCGTCCGCGTCCTCTGCGACTGGGTCTCCCCGGCAGATTCCGGCGAACCCGTCTTCCACATCGTCACGGGATCGTCCGCCGCGCTCTGCGTCCATGTCGGCGACCCGCCCGTCGCGTCGGGCGA
The DNA here is from genome assembly GCA_902761575.1 of uncultured bacterium. Lineage (GTDB taxonomy): Bacteria > Verrucomicrobiota > Kiritimatiellia > RFP12 > UBA3636 > UBA3636. Next base: position 7,214 of record CACWKU010000121.1, on the reverse strand, counting down.
ACGGGACGTGACAGGCCCCGGTCGCCAGGGGATGAACGTCATCGTCATCGGCTCCTGCCGCAACCTCAAGAGAAAGCTGGACTGACATGAAGGCCTCCGGCGTGCGTCTTGAGATCGGTGGTCCGAGCCCCGCGATCCGTCGCCAATCGGGCGTCGTCCTGATGACGGTTCTCGTGACGATGCTCACAATCTGCATCGTCGTCGGGCTCGTCTCGGCGTTCTCCGTCCGCTCGATGCGCCTCGCGCGCCGCACGCTCGACGTGCGCCGCGCGTTCGTCGCGGCGGAGGCGGGGCTGGGCTTCGGCGTGATGCGAACGCGCCAGCTGCTGCTGGACGGCGGCGTCGCCGGCTTCTACGAGAACTACGAAACGGTCGGAACTCCGCCCTCCCCCGATTCGGAATACGAGCTGCGGCTCGTCGTCCGGCCCGTCTCTCATTCCAGCTCCAGCGGCACCACGGTCGCCGAGGAGGGGAGCATCGAGGTGATCTCCGGCGCGCGCAACCTCGAGTCCGGCGTCTCCTGCGCCCTGCGCGTCACCATCAGCGCCATCGGCGAGAAGCTCTCCGACTACGCCGTGTTCTTCGACGGCGACCTCGAGGCGAACGTTGGAAGCAAAGGCTCAGACCTCACGTTCCGCGGCAAGATCCACACCAACAGCGACCTCTACGTCTCGAAGTGGGTGACGTTCGACCGCAACGTCACCTGCAACGGCGTCTTCTACCACGGTCGCAAGACCCAAAGGGGACGCAAGAACTGGCGCGACACGGCCAACGGCAACATGGTCTTCTTCCGAAAGGGCGACGACAACGTTCTCTCCCCCTCCACGAAGGACGCCCAGGAACTCGTGAACACTTGGGATTCGGTCACGGGGCGCTTCATCGACGAGGAAATCGGAACCGACTGGATTTCACAGAGCTCCCTCTACTACGGAAACGCCATCCAGTCGGGCCAGAACGGCGTCCCGAAGCTGGCGCCCCCGATCAGCGTCGAGGATGACGAGCACACGCTCATCGAGCCGCCGAAGGATCCGTCCGATCCGGGCTACCACGCGGCGACAGAGACGCAGAAATTCGCCAACCGGGCCGCGCTCACGCTCCACGTCTTCTCCGACGGCTCCTACACGCTCAAGGACAACGTCCACGGGAACTACATCGTCGAGCGCGACACCACCGCCGAGGCGATCGACGCGAACCAAGCCGAGCCCTACCAGCCGGGATACTGGAAGGGAACGAAAGAGGATCAGGTTGCGTATTGGCCGGGATTCTGGGGGGCAGCCAACAAGCCGAACGAAGGAGTCTTCTACGAGAAGCCGAACTGGGGCGACAGTTGGAGCTGGGAATGGGTCCCCCAATACACCCCCGCCAAGAGCGCAGAGGACACGTTCTGGCTGCGGAACTTCCCCGGAATCGGGCCTGGCGGCTGGGGCGGCTGGGATGATTGGGGGAATGCCGTCGACCATGCCGGCACCTGGACGGATTCCCAGAAGGACGAGTGGGCGACGGGCCTCAACCGCGCGGGAACGCCTGGCGGCAGCCCGGGGAGTTTCAATCCCGGCTACGCCCGCCACAAGATCTACGCCAAGAATCCGAAGACGAGCGCCTACATCCTGAAAAAGAAGGGGACCGGCATCCAGACCGTGCGGGCGGATCCCACGGACGACGCCGGCATCCGGAAGAAAGGGAACATGTTTCTCGACCAGCGCCAGCACTTCATGATGGCGCCGGCGGACATCTACCTGGACCAGTTTCTCAGCGTTCCCGCCGTCAAGAGCGCCCTGAACGACGCGCCGGGAGGCGAAGCCGGAATCGACAAGATCCTCTACATCGAGATGGACGAACCGGATATGCTGATCGGGGAAAGATTCAAGGTCTCTCAGGACGAGAACGGCGTCTGGCAGCAGGAGCGGTATCCCAGCGGAGGCAATGACTACACGAAGGGCGGCACCTTCCACCCCGTTCCCTGCGTTCGCATCCGGAACGGCTGCGACCCGGGGATGGACCTAAGCATCGTAACGGACCGGGCCGTCTACATCGAGGGGGACTTCAATACGCAGCCCGTCGGATACAACGACGACGGAACGGAGAAATACCGCAGTATGCTCGTCGCCGGCGACCGCATCACGCAGCTTTCGAAAAGCTGGCAGGACGCCTGGATGATACCCTGCCCCGGGAACTCGACGCTCCAGAACGCCTATTGGTCCACCTCCGGTGGCAACGGAACCATCCGTCCCGACGCGTGGACGTATCCATTGGGCAAGGCGGAAAGGAAGGCGGTCGCGACCACCATCAATTCCGTCCTGATGATGGGCATCTACCCCTCCGTTCCGGCGACGGACGACACCCCCGACACCGGTTATTCCGGCGGTCTGGAGAACATCATCCGGTTTCTGGAGAACTGGGAGGGCAAGGTGTCCTACTTCAACGGTTCGATCATTTGTCTCTGGAACACACGGGACGATGACAAATGGAGAAAGCCGGGGGTCTCCGACAAGGTCTACGTCGCGCCCCAGCGCTCTTGGGCCTACACGAAGATGATGCCGCCCGGGCTGCCCGGATTCTTCTCCGTCCGCGAGGCCACGTGGGAGCGCGTGGCGTGGAGCAGCGTGGACTGGGGCGACGAAGAAGGCGGCGGCGGCGAAGGCGGCGGCGAGGAAGGCGGCGGCTAGGCCGCGCTCCGGGGAAGGCCTTCCCCCATGGCGGCCGGACATCGACCCCACCGACTCCATCGACGAAATCGACGAAATCGAGTTTCCCCGAACTCTCCGAAGGCGCGAGGGGGCGTCTCGACTTTGTCGATGGGGTCGATTGGGTCGGTGGAGTCGATGAGGCCGCAATTCGGGGAGGACCCTCCCCCATGGCGGCCGAAGATCGACCCCACCGACTCCATCGACGAAATCGACGAAATCGAGTTTCCCCAAACCCTCCGAAGGCGCGAGGGGGAGACTCGGCTTTGTCGGTGGGGTCGATTGGGTCGGTGGAGTCGATGAGGCCGCGGTGCGGGAAGGTCCCTCCCCCCTATTGCGGCTTGAAGCCGACCGCCATCCTCTGGTAGACTCGAGTCCATGAACGCACCCTCCTCGAATCTCTTCGGCCAGGCGGTCGGCGGCTACCGCCGCCTCGACTCCTTCGCGCTCGCCTCCATCGTCCAGATCGAGACCTGGAGGTTCTGCCAGACGTTTCTCGACCTGCGCAACGACCCGAAGGGCCGATGGTTCGACCAGATGACCCAGGCCGCACGCTCCGGACGAGCGAACCTGATCGAAGGGTCGGAGAACGCTGCAACGTCCAAGGAGACGGAAATCAAGCTTCTTGGCGTGGCGAAGGCCAGCTTTGCGGAGCTTCTGGGCGACTTCGAAATGTGGCTCGCCTTTTCGAACCGGCTGCCGTGGACGCGCGAGGAAGCCTCGTCCGCCTTTCACGTGGTCCTCGATCCGATGCCGGGCGCCGGAGACGACATTCTCCGCGATTCCGCGATCCACGTCCGTACGCAACGCGCGAAGTTCTCCCGGTGGCTCGATGACTCGGATCCGTGTATCCGAGCGAACTGCCTCCTCGTGCTGATCCGCCGGACCATCCACATGATCCAACGGCAGCTCCATACCCTGGGTGTCGCGTTCGCGGAAACGGGCGGACTGCGCGAAACGATGTCGAACGTGCGGCGCGAAGCCAGAACACGGCAACCATCCGGAGCCGTGGCGGAGCCGGAAGCGCCGGCATGCCCGAAATGCGGCCGGCCCATGCGCCGGAGGATTCGCAGGGAAACCGGCGAGGCGTTCTGGGGGTGCACCGGTTACTCAGAGGGGTGCCGGGGAACGAGGCCGATCGAATCGGAAGGGCGATAGGCCGCGGTGGGGGGAAGCCCTCCCCCCATGGCGGCCGGACATCGACTCCACCGACTCCATCGACGAAATCGACGAAATCGAGTTTCCCCGAACTTCCCGAAGGCGAGAGGGGGAAACTCGACTTTGTCGATGGGGTCGATTGGGTCGGTGGAGTCGATGAGGCCGCGGTGCAGGGAAGCCGCCCCAAAAGAACGGCCGGACATCGACCCCACCGACTCCATCGACGGAATCGACGAAATCGAGTTTCCCCGAACCCTCCGAAGGCACGAGGGGGCGTCTCGACTTTGTCGATGGGGTCGATTGGGTCGGTGGAGTCGATTGGCCGCGGTGCGCGCACGCGCTCGCGCACGAAAATTCTTGTCACGCCGCCCCCGGTCTGCTATACTCAGCCCTTGAAAGGACCCCGAATCCATGAAATCGGTTTTTCCCGCCATCGGCTCCGCTACATTCGCCCTGATTCTTTGCTCCGCCTTTCCTGCCGCCGCGCAGGAGGCCGCCTTCGACGCCGACCCCGCCGAGGAGCCCACGGCCGAAGTCGTCGTGACTCGCGACGACGAGACCGAGGATCCCGCCGAGGCCCTTGCGCTGGAGGTCGACGACCTCGCCCCCGCCGAAACGGACGAGCCCGCGGACGACGCGGACGACGCGGACGACGCGGCGGATGGCGAAGGCGACGCGACGGATGCCGAGGACGCGCCCGAGGTCGAGGAGACCGTCGTGGTCGAGGTGCCCGACGGCGACTCCGCCGACGAGCCCGCGCCCGCCGAGGAGGAGCCCGCCCCCGCCGAGGAGGAGCCCGCCCCCGCCGAGGAGGAGCCCACGCCGTCCGCGCCCGTCTCGGCGGACGGCGAGCCGCTCGTCTCGATGGCGTTCGAGCAGTCGACGCTCGAGGACGTCGTCGCCGCCTTCCGCACGCAGACCGGGGCCAACATCGTGAACGCCTGGACCAACCAGTTCACGCAGCTGGTGTCCGTCCGCCTCGACGACGTGCCGTGGACGCAGGGCCTCTCCTCGATCCTCGTGCCGTTCGGCCTGCAGCTGCGCGAGGAGCCCCGCGGCTCGCACATCTACATCGTCGCCGAGCCGCGCCGCACCGCGCCCCCGCGCTTCACCGAGACCTTCGAGCTCAAGCACCTCGAGGCCCCCGAGGTCGCCAAGCTCTTCGCCGGCATCCTCCCGAAGGACTGCCTCGTCTACGGCGAGCCCTCCGCCAACGTCGTCGTCGTAAAGGCCACCGACGAGCAGATCAACGAGTGCAAGTCCATCCTCGGCAAGATCGACAAGCCCTCGCAGCAGGTCTACATCGAGGCGCGCTTCGTCCGTCTCTCCGCCGGCGCCTCCAAGAAGCTCGGCCTCAAGTGGGACTCGCTGGAGAACTTCGGCGTCTCGCTCTCGCACCTCACCGGGGGCTTCTCGATGTCCGACGCCAAGCTCGCCACCTTCGGCGTCAAGGCCGACTCCAACGTCGCCTCGGCCGCCGTGGGCGACAGCCGCACGCGCTCGTGGGCCGGCGACATCGAGACCAGCACCCGCTCCCTCGAGCAGTCGGCCGCCACGGCCATCGGCCGGGGGTCCTACCGCACCACGGCCAACTCGACCGTGAGCGACGACTCGGTCTCCGTGACGCTCAACGACTCGACGCTCGCGAACCTCACCGCGAACGACCTCGGCTACCGCCACACGGCCGGCTTCGGCGGACAGCTCTCCGTCTCCGACTTCGGACTCGTGATGAGCGCGTTCGAGAAGCTCGACGGCGCGCAGGTCTTCTCCAACCCGAAGGTCATCGTCCGCAACGGCAAGAAGGCCGTCGTCGACATGACGGAGAAGTACCCCAACGTCAAGATCGACTACCAGCAGTCGACCGAGAGCGGCCAGCGCGACTCCATCTCCTCCTCGCTCGCCACGATCCCCGGCAAGACGATCCCCTGGGTCGGCGAGGCGTTCTTCAGCTACGGCATCACGCTGGAGGTCACGCCCACCGTCTCCCCCAACGGCCTCATCACCGTCGAGATCGTCCCGACCATCTCGGAGCTGACCGGCCAGAAGACGGTCTACGTGACGAGCGACAGCTCGATCGGCAACGACTACCCGATCATCGCGCTCCGCCGGCTCGACACGAAGTTCACGATGGAGGACGGCAAGACCGCCGTCATCGGCGGCCTCACCCAGACGTCCGAGAAGACGGTCGACTCCGGCATCCCGCTCCTGCGCCACATCCCGTGGATCGGCCCGCGCCTCTTCGGGTGGAAGTCCCGCGAGAAGACGCAGGACGAGATCCTCGTCTTCGTCACGGTCCGCGTCGCCGACCCCGCCACGGAGGCCGCCGACGGACTCCCGAAGAACTCCGTCCTCGGGCAGATGCTCATGGACGGCCGCATCAAGGAGCCCGGGGACCGCACCGACGAGGAGATGTGGAACCTCGAGGCCAAGCCGACCGGCTACATCGTGAAGTAGAGCCCGGGGCGCCATGGACGCCCTCCCCCTCCGGAAGCCCGAGTCCGTCACCGCCCTGACCGCCCGCATCAAGGGCGGCCTGGAACAGTGGTTCCGCGACGTCTGGGTCGAGGGCGAGCTGAGCAACGTGAAGTTCATGGCGTCGAGCCCGCACGCCTACTTCACGGTGAAGGACGCGGGCGCGCAGCTGCCCTGCGCCTTCTTTCAGGCCGCGCGCAACGCCGCGCTGCGCTCCATCCTGCGCGACGGCGCCAAGGTCCGACTCCGCGGCGCGATCTCCGTCTACGCCCCGCGCGGCGCCTACCAGCTCCTCGTCCGAACCGCCGAGCCCGTCGGCGAGGGCGAGCTCATGCTCCGCTTCGAGGCGCTCAAGCGCACCCTCGCCGCGGAGGGGCTCTTCGATCCGGCGAAGAAGCGCCCGATCCCAGCGCTCCCGCGCTGCGTCGGCGTCGTGACCTCGCCCACCGGCGCCGCGATCCGCGACATCCTCAACGTCCTGCGCCGCCGCTTCTCCGGCGTCCGCGTCCTGCTCGCCCCGGCGCGCGTGCAGGGCGACGGCGCCGCCGCCGAGGTGGTCGCGGGCATCGAGATGCTCAACGCCCTCCCCGAGCCGCCCGACGTCCTGATCGTCGGCCGCGGCGGCGGCTCGCTCGAGGACCTCTGGTGCTTCAACGAGGAGATCGTCGCCCGCGCCGTCCGCGCCTCGCGCGTCCCCGTCGTCTCCGCCGTCGGCCACGAGATCGACTTCACGATCTGCGACTTCGCCGCGGACCTGCGCGCCCCCACGCCCTCCGCCGCCGCGGAGCTCGTCGTCGCGAATCGCGCCGAGCTCGCGCAGCGCGTCTCGTCGCTCTCCGCGCGCCTCGTCCGCGCCGCGCGCGCCTCGACGGAGCGCGCCCGCGCGCGCCTCGAGGTCTG
>CACWKU010000120.1 GCA_902761575.1 uncultured bacterium | reverse complement strand
AGGGCTGGTATCGGCTCGTCGAGACGCCGATGCCGACCGCCCGCGACGGCTACCACTACGAGTTCCGCTTCGCCTACGACGACGAGAGCGCCCCGACCGTGATCCTCAAGAACTGGATCGAGGTCGAGGACCCGCCCCCGCCGCCGCGCACGTTCTCGAAGATCAGGCTCAAGGGCGCGATCGCGGAGGCCGGCCTGCTCGACGAGTTCAAGGCGATGCTTGAGCAGGTCGAGGTCAAGCCTGGCTACACCGCCGCGGAGGCGTTCGCCGACGCCGTGACGCTCGACGAGAACCACCCCGACTTCAAGGACGCCGTGGCGCTCGCGCAGCGCGAGCTCGGCATCCCGCCGGAACTGGTCGAGCGGATCCTCGCCGCGAGCGTGGCCGGATAGGAAGGAGGCACGAATGCAGACAGAAACACAGAGACTGATCGTCGACGGCTACCACGGCGCATCCGCCGGCACGACCGCGACCCTCGTCGCCGGCCTCACGTCGACGCTCGTCGTGCAGGCCGTCGACGAGAACGGAGACCCCGCCCCGCCGGCGAACCTCGAGAACGTCGCGAGCTGGAAGTTCGTCCTCGCCGCGGACTGGGACCCCGCCACCGCGCCGTGTTTCGCGACGGACTCCGTCGCCTACGACGCCGCGACGGCGACGTGGACGATCTCGCTCTACGGATCGAGAACCACCGCGATGGTCCTCGCGCTCGGAAAGAGCGCCTCGATCCGGATCGGCTGCGAGATCGTCGGCCTGACGGAGAGCGGCGACTGGGCGCACCCCGCCTACGTCCTCCAGTTCGTCTGCACGATGCGCAACCGCCGCGACAGCGATGCTACGCCGCCCTCGGACGTCGAGGGCGAGACGCAGGTTCACGACCTGCGCGTCACCGGCTGCGTGCAGACCGCCGGCGGCGTCGACGTGCTGGACCCTTCCGCGCGCTACCTGCTCGGCGACTGGTTCGCGAGGTTCGGCACGTTCGAGGCGGAGAGCCTCCGCGCGATCTCGTTCAGGCTCTACGACTCCGGCGTCGGCGCCTGGCGCACCGTCTCGCTCTACAACGGCCAACTCGTAGTGGGAGATCCCGAACAATGAAACGCACGCTTCTTTCCATTCTCGCGGCCGCCGCGCTCTGCGCCCGCGCTTACGACCCGATCATCTATCCGACCAACGCGCCGAGCGGAGACGTCATCGCCCCGTTCCTCGCGACGAACGTCGTCGCGAACCTCCTCGCGGACGCCATCTCGACGAACGCCCCGCAGGGCGAGATCGCCGCGCTGCGGATGATCCTCGCGGACGTCGCCGAGCAGGTCCGCGCGATGCCTGGCGGCGACGACTACGACGAGATCGTCGACGCGACGCTCGCGCTTACCTACTCGAACCAGATCACGTGCGCGGAGGCCGCGGCGCTCTACGCGCCGAAGACGAACGCCGTGACGCCCGCGGCGTTCGCCGCCGCGACGACGCTCTCCGCGCTCGGCGCCGCGCCCTCGTCCTTCTCCTCGCGCACGATGGACCGCACGGCGAACCCGATCTGCACGGTCTACTTCGGCGCGCAGGACTTCGAGGTCGAGATCGTCACGCAGAACACTGGCGCGACGCTCCAGCTCACGGGCGTCTCGATCCCGAACGGCCCGCCGCGCTACTTGCTCGTCTCCGGCGACTTCGGCGCGGTCGACTTCTCGGAGTCCGGCTTCACGAACCTCCTCTTCGAGGCGGGCGGCGCGAACCTCTACGAGTTCCAGTCCGTCTTCGACTACACCTTCGCGCGGAGGCTCGTCCCGTGAAGCTCCGCGCCGCCGTCCTCCTGCTCGCCGCCGCCGCGCTCGCGCGCGGCGTCGAGCTGCCTGCGCCGCTTCCGGCGTACTGGACGACGAACACGGTCTTCCGCGACCTCCCGACGAACGCGGCGCCGGCCGGCGCGCTCGCGACGCCGCTCGTCCCGACGGAGCGCGGCCGCGCGACCTACACCTGGCGCACGCCGCGCGCGGTGGCGCTCCCGGTCGCGCCGACGAGCGGCGTCGACGTCTGCTTCCTCCCGCTCGGCTACCACGAGACGGGCGCCGCCGTGACGAACGTCGCGCAGGGCGCCGAGATCCTCGTCTGCGCGCCGGACACCGTGAAGGCGGTCGTCTGGCGCGCGCGCCGGCAGCTCGTGGCGGGCGCCGGCATCCCGGTGCTCGCGGACCACGCCGGCGCGCCGGTCGGCCGCGTGAAGCAGGTCTGGTTCGACGAGACGCGCGGCGGCTGCGCGCGCCTCGAGCTTGCGCCCGCCGGCGAGACGGCCGCCCGGACGCGCGGCTCGATTTCTCCGCGCCTGCTCCTGCTGCGCGCGTCCACCTCGGCGACGACGAACGGCTTCCCGGCCGACGCCTACGCGCTCCCGTGGCGCGTCGAGGAGATCTCGCTCGTCCGCTCCCCGCTTCTTCCCGGCACCCGCTCCGTCGGCGGGCTCGTCGATCTTTCCACCGCGTCGGCCATCCCTACCGTGCCTAGACAAGGAGACTGAAGGTGACGGAGAAGCGCTCACACGGTCCTGGTCCGGTCTACGTCTGGCTATCCGGTCTCGCGCGTTCTCGCGTCGAGGCCATCGCCCGCAAGGAGAACATTCCCGCGGCCCACGTCGCCGGCCGCCTGCTCGCGCAAGGCGTCGGTGCTCCCTGGACGGAAGCGGGCCGGCCGTGCGTCGGCTTTCGTCCGCTGCGGTCGACGAATCCCCGCAAGCCGAATTCCGTCTACGTCTCGGCCTCGCCAGGCGTCCTCGCCCGCATCCGGACCGGCGCCCGCGTGAACGGGATGACCGTCTCGCGCTTCGCCTCGTCGCGGATCTACGCCTCGCTCGGCATCAGGTTCGTCGCACCGCCGATGGGCAAGGTTCCACGCCAGCGCTCGCAGATGGAGCTCGAACTGGCGCGCCAGCTCAACGCCAGGCGCGCGCACGACTACTACCACGCGAACCGAGACAGGATCAACGCCGCGCGCCGCGTCTCCGCGCTCACTCCGGAGCAGCGCGACGAGAAGAATCGCAAGGCGCGCGTCTGGGCCGCCAGGCGTCGCGAACGCAGGCGCGCGGAACGCGCCGAGGAGGAAGCGTTCTTCGTCCGCCCCGTCGGCTGGTAATCTTCGTCATTTCTTCCCATGACAGACAAACTGCTCAAAATCGCATACAAGACAATGAAAAGCATCCAGAAGGCCTACAAGGCCGACCGTGACCACCTCGTGCGGCTCGAAGAGCCGGTCAAAATATGCCGTCTCGCGGAGACGGTCTACGGCCACGCCGTCCCGGACTGGCACGGCCGGCTCCTGGACATCGCGGACCGTGTCGTCACGATCCTCCCGCCGGAGCCCGGCAAGGAGACCTGCGACGGCGCGAGCTTCTGCCCCGACAAGATCGACGCGCTCGACCTCGACCTCGCGCCGTCGTATCTCACGCACGACGCCGGCACCGAGGAGATGGACGCGATGGCCGAGGATCCCGTCTGGATCGCCGCCGGCTGGACACAGCCCGAGCTGCGCCGGCTCTGGGACGACCTGCTCGGCATGATGGTCCGCCGCCAGGCGGACGCGCTCAAGTCCTGGAAGCGCGTCGCCGGCAACGGCCTGGCGCGCGTGATGCGCTCCGCTGTGCGCGCCCTCGGAGGAATCATGCACGGCCACCTCGGCGCGATCCTCGCCGCGGCGCTGCTCGCCTTGGCGGGGTGTTCCGTTCCGCCGGACGAGTCCGTCGTCGACGAGTGGTTCTGGGCTCCGCACGACAAGGTGACCTACACCGTCGTCAAGCGCGGTGCCTTCGGCTCCTTCACGACCTCTCAGGACCCCGCCAAGGGAGGCTCCGTTCCGGAAGACGGGGCGTCTTCGGGCGTGGCGGGGTCGTCCTCTTCCGTCGTCCTCGACTTCCGTTTCGGCGGTTTCCGTGGCGGCAAGGCCGTCGAGGACTCCCGCTGCCGTATCTCGAAACTAAAGGTCGGCAAGGACTCCCTGTCGATCCATTGGGACACGAAGATCCCGGACGACTGGGCGCGCGACAAGGGCGAGAAAGGCCCGCTGATCGTCGTCGCAGCGTTCTACAAGTCGGGCGACGCGTGGATAGGCGGAAAGTTCGACTGGATCGACGAGTCGAGATCTTCCCGATCGCTAGAAAACATCAAGGGCGGCTACGGCGGCTGGGACGGAGCGGCGTTCACGTCCGCCAAGAAGCACGCCGTCTGCGTCGTCTCGGCCGACGGCCGCTTTCGCTCCAATCTCATCGAGGACTAGCAGCAATGCAATCCGATCCCTCCGCGGCACCCGCCGCTCCCACCGCATACGACCTCAACAAGGCCGACGCCGCCGACGTCCTCGCGACACTCGACAAGTCCCCCGTCCCCGGCTCGCTCAAGGAAGACCTGCGAAAGGTCCTCAAGCGCACGCTCGCCTCGACCAACGGCTACACCGAGGAACAGAAGGTCGCGGCCATTGCGCAGGGCCTGTTCGATCTGACGCGGCTCTTCATCTACACGATCATCCACGACTCGAAGAAGAAGGCCGAGCGAACCTGGAAGGACGTGGTCGTCGAGTGTCGCGTCCAGATCTGCATCCTGGCCGGCATCATCGCCTCTCTCTTCATCGTCCGGCCGGAGCTGGCGAACATCGCCTATGCCGCCGCCGGGCATCCTCCCGCGGTAGTCGCCGCGCCCTAGCATCGGTGGCCTAACGGTCCGGGCTCCGGGCTTCCAACCCGGTCAAGCGGGTTCGACTCCCGCCCGATGCTCCATGCGCCTCTCGTCGCGCCCCGCTTCCGGGAGGGGGCGACGGCCTGTCACCCCCTCCCCGGACTGGGGGTGATTTGGGGGTGATTTCGGAGCAGAAACGCGCGGAAAATGCGGGAAGCGCGCAGAAACAAAACACAAAGAAAAGCCCCGTGAATACTGCGTTTCATGCGTATTCACGGGGCTTTCAAGATGGGGCGGGATGCGGGGCACGATCCCGCAACAACCAGATCCACAATCTGGTGCTCTACCAATTGAGCTAATCCCGCCATCGGTGGAACGGGGCGGGATGCTAGCAAAACGAACACGGCAAGGCAAGCGAAAAGTTCGCCGGAACGCATTCGCCCCTTGAAAGAAGGACGGCGTTTCGCGTAGAATCCCCGGCCATGAGCACCCCCCTCCCCGACTACGAAAAGCAGGTCTACGCCGCCGTCCTCGGCAAGACGATCGGCGTCTACATGGGACGCCCGTTCGAGGGCTGGTGGAAGCGCAGCATCGAGCCGAAGTGGGGCTCGATCGACCGCTACGTCAACGAGGACGTCGGCAAGCCCCTCGTCGTCGCGGACGACGACATCTCCGGCACGTTCACGTTCGTGAAGGCCCTCTCCGACTGGGCCGGCGACCCGCGCGCGGTCGATCCCGCGTTCTTCGGCGAGACCTGGCGCAACTACCTGATCGAGGGGCGCACGATCCTCTGGTGGGGCGGCGTCTCGCTCTCCACCGAGCACACCGCCTGGATGCGCCTCAAGCGGGGCGTCCCCTCCCCCGAGTCCGGCTCGATGAAGCGCAACGGCAGGATCGTCGCCGAGCAGATCGGCGCGCAGATCTTCATCGACGCCTTCGGCATGGTCGCGCCCGGCGACCCGGACCTGGCGGAGAAGTTCGCCGACGGCGCCGCGCGCGTCTCGCACGACGGCGAGGCGGTGCTCGCCGCGAAGGTCGTCGCGCGCATGGTCGCCGCGGCGTTCGTCGAGAAGGACATGGAGAAGGTCCTCGACATCGGCGCGGCGACACTCCCGCCCGATTCGCTGATTGCCCAGGTCCACCGCGACGTCCGCGCCTGGGCGCGCGAGGACGGCGACTGGCGCAGGACCTACGACCGCATCTTCGAGAAGTACGGCTACGACAAGTACGGCGGCAACTGCCACGTGATCCCGAACCACGCGGTCATGGTCATGGCGTGGAGCTACGCCGGGAACGACTTCTTCGAGGCGCAGCGCATCGTCAACACCGCCGGCTGGGACACCGACTGCAACGCCGCCAACGTCGGCACCGTCTCGGCGCTCGTCGCGGGGCTCGACCATCTCTGCGACCGCTACGACTTCCGCACGCCCTTCGCCGACCGCCTCATCATCCCGACCGCCGACGGCACGGACTCCGTGACCGACTGCCTCCGCGTCGCCCGCCGCATCGCCGCCCTCGGCCGCCGCGTGATGGGATGGGGTGGGGCGAGCTCTCCGAGCGAGCCGTTGCACTCCTTCTCCCAGCCCGGCTCCCTCCAGGGCTGGATGGTCGAGCGGCCGAAGGCCGTGCTCTTCGACCTCGACGGCACGCTGCTCGACACGCTGCCCGGACTCGCGGCGTCCGTGAACGCCGTGCTGCGCGCGCACGGCGAGCCGGAGCGCTCGCTCGAGGAGGTGCGCGCGTTCGTCGGCAACGGTGTACGCAAGCTCGTCGCCCGCGCCGCGAAGGGCGGCGAGGAGCGTCCCGACTACCCGGAGCTCCTCGCCGAATACCGCGCGCACTACCTTGCTCACGCGGCGGAGGGCTCCGCGCCGTATCCCGGCATCCCGGAGCTCCTCGCCGCGCTCCGCGCGCGCGGCGTGAAGCTCGGCGTCGTCACGAACAAGGACGAGGACGCCGCCCGCGCGCTGATGGAGAGGTTCTTCCCCGGCGCGTTCGACGTCGTCCTCGGCGGCAACGCGGGCCGCGCGCCGAAGCCGGACCCCGCCACGCCGAGGGCGGCGCTCGAGGCGCTCGGCGTTTCGCCGGCGGAGGCGCTCTACGTCGGCGACACGGACGTGGACGCCGCCACCGCTCGCGGAGCGGGGATGGATCTGCGCCTGTGCTCGTGGGGCTTCCGCGCACGCGGAGACCTGGAGAAGCTCGACGCCATGATCGTCGATACGCCGAGCCAGCTACTCGCCGCTTTTGAATCCCACGCGGAGAACGCAGATCTCGCGGAGTCTAGATCTCACGCAGAGAGCGCAGAGAACGCAGAGTTTGATTCTCACGCAGAGAACGCAGAGCCGAATGGTGGGGCGAGCTCTCCGAGCGAGCCGCCGCTCGTCACTCGTCACTCGTCACTCGTCACTGCGAAGCGCGCGCTCCGCGTGCGCTTCGCCGGCCCCTGCCGCCTCTCCACTCCGGTCTCGGTTCCCGCCGGGCAGTCGGGCTCCTACTCCACCCCGAACGCGCCGTGGCTCTACCGCGGCATGACCGCCACGGTCCGCGGCCGCGCGGGCGAGGTGCCCCCCGGCACCGCGCTCCGCGCCTTCGCGCGCCACGCGGGCGGCGCGGTCTCGCGCGTCGAGCCGCTCGCCCTCGCCTCCGGCGCGCCCTTCGAGTTGCGCTGGACCCTCGACGATCCGGCAATCCCCTCCACCGCCATCCTCGACTTCGGCCTCGAAGTCGCGTGCGAGGCCGGTTCTGTGCCCGGGGCTTCGGCCCCGGGGACGATCTTCGTCGAATCCATCGACTACCGCGGCTCGGTCTCCCTCGACTATGGCGACGAATGGAACCCGGCCCGCTGGAGAGAGCGCATCGACGGCTGGATCGACGGCATGGACCGCCAGCTCGGCGCGTTCTCCGACGACACGGAGCCGCAGCGGCGCTTCGGGAGCGACGGCGACCCCTGCGTCTACGTCACCGGCAACCGCTCGTGGGGCGACCAGACGCTGCGCTGCCGCTTCAACGTCCACGCGGCAGACCGCGCGGGCGTCGTCCTGCGCTGGCAGGGCATGCGCCGCCACTACGCGTTCCTCTTCGAGAAGGAGCGCGCGCTGCTCGTCCGCCAGGACTACGGCGAGACGGTCCTCGACGAGCGGCCCTTCGCCCTCGCCGAGAACGCGATGGTCGACCTCGAGGCGCGCGCCGAGGGCGCGCGGCTCTCGCTGCGCGTGAACGGCGAGGTCCTCCTCGAGGCGGAGGACGCGGCCTTCGCCACGGGCGGCGCGGGCTTCTACGCGCAGCAGGGCATCCTCGGCGTCGCGAAGCCCTCGATCCGCGCCGCCGTCGCGGGGACCCCGTGATGGCGCGCGCGCCGCTCCCCTCCCCTCCCCTGCGGCTCACCTCCGACGAGGCGGCCGCGCTCAAGCGGCGCATGGGCGCGGCGCTCTTCAACCGCAGGATCGAGCGCGAGGACCGGCGCGAGCTGCACTTCGGCGGACGCTTCCGCTGGTGCCCGATGAAATACGCCGGCCCCGCCGCCCGCCTCGCCTTCCGCCTCGCCGGCATCTACGGCCGCGCCTACCGCGAGTTCCTCGACATCCGGGTGCGCGAGGAGGAGTTCTCGCTCCCCGGACTCGCGCCGGAGCTCGACGGCCTCACGATCCTCCATCTCTCCGACCTGCACCTCGACATCGACCCCGCGCTCCCCGACGCGATCCGCGCCGCCCTCGATCGCGTCGCGGGCCGCTACGACGCCGCCGCGGTCACAGGCGACTTCAACAACTTCACCGTCCACTCCGACACGCTCGCGCTGCGGCTCGTCGCGGAGCTCTCGAGCCGCTTCACCGCGCCCGTCTACGGCGTCCTCGGCAACCACGACTCCGTGCGCGACGTGCCGACGCTCGAGCGCGGCGGCGTCCGGATCCTCCTCAACGAATCCGTCCGCATCCGCCGCGCCGGCGTCTCCTCCGGCCCCTCGCTCCTCCTCGCGGGCGTGGACGACCCGAACATCTTCCGCACGCACGGCCTCGCCGCCGCGCTCCGCGCGCGCCGGCCGGGCGAGCCGTGCGTGCTCCTCGCGCACGCGCCCTCGATCCACGAGGACGCTGCCGCGGCCGGCGTCTCGCTCGTCCTCTGCGGGCATGTCCACGGCGGACAGGTCTGCCTCCCCTCCGGGAAGACCCTCGCCTGGCGGCACTGGACCTTCCCGCGCCGCGTCTGGCGCGGCCGCTGGACCGAGGGCGCGACCCAGGGCTATACCTCGACGGGCGTCGGCGCCTGCGGCGCGCCCCTGCGGCTCAACTGCCCGCCGGAGATCGTCCTCGCGCGCCTCCGCGCCGTCCCGCAAGCATGATTCCGGCGCAGACGGCCGCCCAGAGGAGGATCGTCGCGAACATCAGCAGGCCGAGCGCCGTGGACTGCGCGCGCGGCACGCCGAGCGAATCGAGGAGCCACTGCAGCGTGTTCTCGCGCAGGCCCGCGCCACCGGGCGTCAGCGGAAGCGCCGCGATTCCGTCCGCGAGCGGCGACACGACCGCCATGTCGCGAAGCGCGATCCCCGCGCCGATGGCGCGCGAGAGCGAGAGCCAGCAGAGGATCACCGTGCCGAAGTTCGCGAGCGAGAGCGCGAAGGCCGCCGTCGCCGCGACCGGGTGGCGCAGACACAGCCGGACCGCGCCCCAGGCGCGCAGCGCGGTCTCCG
>CACWKU010000119.1 GCA_902761575.1 uncultured bacterium | reverse complement strand
GCGTAGCGCCGCGCCCGGGGCCCGCCGCGCCGTGACGCCCGACCTCGCCAGAGCGCTGCGCCGCGCCGTCGCGCGGCCGACGGTCGTCCGGACCGAGGCCGTCGTCCTGCGCGTCCATCCCTTCTCGCGCACCTCGCACCTCGTCGTGTGGCTCACGCGCGAGGGGCTCCGCCTCGCGACGAGCGTCAAGGGCGCCGCGCGCCCCGACTCGCCCTTCCTCGGCCAGTACGACCTGTACTACGCCTGCGACCTGCTCTACTACGCCCGCGCCCGCGACGGCGTCCACGTCGCCCGCGAATGCGAGCCGCTGCGCCGCCGCGACGAACTCCGCACCAACTGGCGCGCCGAGCACTGCGCCTCGTGGTTCGCCGCGCTCGCGAACCTCGTCTCCGACGCCGGCGCGCCCTTCCCCGGGCTCTACCGCCTGCTCGACGAGACGCTCGACGTCCTCGCCGCGCTCCCCGGCGCCCCCTCCCCCGCCCTCTTCGCGCGCTACGAGGCCAAGCTCCTCGCCGAGGCGGGCCTGCGCCCCAACTTCGACCTCCCGCCCGGCGCCCGCCCCGGCGCCGCCCTCCGCTTCCACCTCGCCGACGGCCGCGCGATCCCCGACGCCCCCGCCTCCGACCCCCTCCGCCTCGCTTCGCTCGCCAGCTCCCCCGGCGGGGGAGCCGCAGACCCCCTCAGACTCGCTTTGCTCGCCAGCTCCCCCAACGGGGGAGCCAGTACCGCACCGAGCCCAGACCTGCGGCGCGAAGCGTCGGCCCCCTCCCTGAGGGGGCTCCCGGCGAAGCCGGGTGGGGGAGTCATTCAGCATTCAGCATTCAGCATTCAGCATTCGACGGGCTCGCCCGAGCCCGTCGTCCGCCTCCCCGCCCCGGCGGCCGCGCTCTTCGACGAGCTCGCCGACTCGCCCTCGATCGGCCCGGGCTCCACACACGCGCGGCTCGCGCCGCGCGCCGTGGGCCCTCTCCTGCGCTTCCTCGGCCTCTTCCTGCGCTACCACCTCCCGGACGCGCCCCTCGAGGGCCGCGCCCTCGCCCTCGCCGCGCTCGCCGCAAGCCCGTCTCGACCCGACGACGCTCGCTCCGACGGGTTGTCCGGACGTTGAATCGCCCGTCACGGGATATGGTACTTTCGGGGAGTTCCTTTCTTCACGCCCCTGTGCTAGAATCTACCCCGTTTTCGTCCGAATGCCATTCCGAATCCCCCCACCAACAATCCGAACATGAACCTCGCCCCGTTCCAGTCCCCCCTCGCCGCCCTGAACGACCTGCGCGCCGCCGCGCGCGGTTCGAAGGACAAGGTCGCCCTCGCCTGGGAGCGCGAGGACGGCAACGTCTACCGCTTCGACGTCCCGCTGCCCTCCCGCATCGCCCCGAAGGCGCTTCCGGAGGTGCGCCGCCTCGTCGAGCGCGTCGCCAAGTTCGTCCTCTGGAGCGCCGGCGGCTGGCGCCTGCGCATCGCCGGCCCCGACGCGATCGTGAAGCCCGTCGCGAAAGCCTACACGAAGAAGGGCGCGCGCGCGTTCGACGTCGGCTTCTTCACCGACCTCTACGCCCGCCCGCTCGTCGCGGAGGTCGTCCCGCTCGCGAAGGTTCCGCGCACGAAGGAGCGCCGCGTCGTCGTGAAGAACAACACGGACGGCAACCGCATCGGCTTCGACCTCGGCGCGAGCGACTTCAAGATCTCGGCGCTCAGGCGCGGCAAGGTCGTCTTCTCCAAGGAGTTCCCCTGGGACCCGCGCAACCAGCCCGACCCCGAGTACCACTACCAGAGGCTCACGGCGGGCCTCAAGGAGGCCGCCGCCGCGCTCGGCGGCAGGATCGACGCCATCGGCGGCTCGACCGCCGGCACGCTCGTCGGCAAGCGCCTCGGACCCGCCTCGCTCATCCGCGCCGTCCTCGAGAGGGCGCCGGAGAAGAAGGCCGTCGCCCGCGGCCTCTTCGAGCGCATCGAGGCCGACTGGAAGGTGCCGTTCGAGGTCTTCAACGACGGCGACGTCACCGCTCTGGCCGGCGCGATCGCGATGAAGCGCACGGGCATCCTCGGCATCGCGATGGGCTCCTCCGAGGCCGCCGGCTACATCGACCCGAACGGCGCGCTCACGGGCCGCATCAGCGAGCTGGCGTTCGCGCCGGTCGACCTCAACCCCGCCGCCGCGCGCGACGAATGGAGCGGCGACGCCGGCGTCGGCGCGATGTACTTCTCGCAGCAGGCGACGAACCACCTCGCGCAGTGCTTCGGGATGAAGTTCCCGAAGGACATGAAGCTCCCGGAGCGCCTCAAGGCCGTCCAGGCCGCGATGGAGAGGCGCGAGGAGGCCGCCCTCAAGGTCTACCTCATGGTCGGGCGCTACCTCGCGAACGCCGCCGCGTGGTACCACGAGTTCTACGACTTCTCGAACCTCATGATCCTCGGGCGCGTCACGAGCGGCTTCGGCGGAGACATCCTCCTCCAGACCGCGCGCATGGGCCTCGAGGGCGTCGCCCCCGCCCTCTCGGAGAAGATCGACATCTTCATGCCCGACGAGAAGGCGCGCCGCCTCGGCCAGTCCGTCGCCGCCGCCCAGATCCCCTCCATCCGCTGAACCGGCGGCCGCCCGCGGCGGCCCCCGCGTCGAAACGCGCATGAAGAACCGCACGATCCTCCTGGCCTCGCTCGTGACGGCGCTGTTCGCCGCCGTGGCGCTCGTGCAGGTCCGCCAGCGTGCCGCGCGCGCCGCCGCGGCGGCATCGCCAGCGCGCGAAAGCCCCGTCGGGAAGCCCGCCGCGCCCGGAGGCCCGGTCGTCGCGGAGGCGCCGCGGATCGTCGCGCTCGATCCCGGGCTGGCCGAGGCGCTCTGCATGCTCGGCCTCGGCGGCCACCTTGTCGCGCGCACCGCGTTCACCGACTTCCCTGCGTCGGTCACGAACCTCCCGATCGTCGCCGACGCCCGCGGGCTCGACCTGGATGCCCTCGCCGCCGCGAAGCCCGACTTCACGATCCTCCCGGAGCCGATGCTCTCCGCGGACCTGCACAAGATCCTCGAGGAGCGCCGCCTCAGCCACTTCTCCATCCGCAACGCCACGCTCTCCGACTTCTACCAGAGCGTCTACGAGCTCGCCGTCCGGTTCGGCGCGGAAGCGACGGCCCGCATCTGGCTCGAGACGATGGACGAGATCACCGGCGAGGCCGCGAGGCGCGTCGCAACCGCCGCCACGCGCGCCGGCGGACGGGCGCCGTCCGTCCTGCTCGTCCTCGGCCGCCCCGCCTCGTCGCCCGACCGCCTGCTCGCCGCCGGACGCCAGTCGTTCCACCAGGGGCTCCTCGACGCCCTCTCGCTCCCCAACGCCTGCCCGGAGGAAGTCCAGTACTCCGAGCTCACGCTCGACGAGGCCGCGGCGCTCCGCCCCGACGTCCTCGTCGAGATCCGCACGGGCGACGGGGGCGACGGCGCCGTCGTCTCCCTCCTCGGCGACTGGGCCGCGCACCCGGACGTCCCCGCCGTCCGCACGGGCGACGTCCACGTCCTCACGGACGCCTGGGCCCTCCGCGCCGGCCCCCGCATCGACCTGCTGCTCGCCGCCCTCGCCGACTACGCCGCCCAGTGGGCGGAGAAACAGTGACGAGTGACGAGTGACGAGTGACGAGTGACGAGTGACGAGTGACGAGTGACGAGTGGCTCAACCTTTCAACCTTTCAACCTTTCAACCTTTCAACCTTTCAACCTTTCAACCTTTTCAACCTTTCAACCTTTTCAACCTTTTCAACCTTTTCAACCTTTTCAACTCGAATGATGCAACCCCACATCGACCGCTATCGCGTCCGCTCCTACGAATGCACGCCCGAGGGCGTGCTGCGCGCACCGGAGCTGCTCAACTACCTCCAGGAGACCGCCTCGGAGAACGCGCGCGTGCTCGGCTTCGACTTCCCCGTGATCGACGAGGCGACCGGCGCGTGCGGCGCGTGGGTCCTCGCGCAGATGCGCCTCCGCGTCGACCGCTACCCGCGCTGGCGCGACACGGTCCTCGTCGACACCTTCCCGTGGGGCGCCCGCGCCCTCACCGCCAACCGCGACTTCGCCGTCTCGCTCGAGGACGGCACCCCGTGCGCCGTCGCGACGACGCGCTGGATGCTCATCGACCCCGCCACGCGCAAGCCCGTGCGGCTCCCGCCGTCGGTGGGCGCGGTCGACGCCGGCCGCGCGCCCGTCTTCGGCGTGCCCGACGCCTTCTCGCGCCTGCGCTGGCCCGACCCGCCCGCCGCGGAGACGCCCCCGCAGGCCTACCGCGTGATGCGCTCGCAGATCGACCTCAACGGCCACGTGAACAACGTCCACTACGCCAACTGGATGCTCGAGAGCGTCCCGGCGGAGGAGGTCCGCGGCCTCCTCGTCTCCGAGTGCGAGATCGCCTTCCGCTCCGAGACGCTCTACGGCGAGCGCGTCGAGTCCTGCACCGCGTCGCTCGGCGGCGGCGCCTTCGCGCACCGCGTCCGCCCGGCCGGCGGCGGCCCCGACCACATCCTCGCCCGCACGCAGTGGCGCGCCTTCGCGTGATGGACGCCCCCCCGCCCTCCCCCGCCCCGCCGCGCCGCCGGATCCTGCTGCACGCCTGCTGCGGCCCGTGCTCGACGCACTGCGTGCGCGAGCTCCGCGCGTCCGGCGTCGAGCCCGTGCTCTTCTACTCCAACTCCAACATCGACACGGAGGAGGAGTTCGGGAAGCGCCTCGCCGCGCTGCGCGCCTTCGCGGCCGCGGAGGGCGTCGAGGTCGTCGCCGACGCCTACGACCCGGCCTCGTGGGAGCGCGCCGTGGCGGGGCTCGAGGCGGAGCCCGAGGGCGGCGCGCGCTGCGACCGCTGCTTCCGCCACAACCTCGCCCGCGCCGCGGCGAAGGCCGCCGAGCTCGGGTTCGAGGCGTTCTCGACGACGCTCACCGTGAGCCCGCACAAGTCGAGCCCGCGCGTCTTCGCGGCGGGACGCGAGGCCGCCGCCGCGCGCCCCGGCGGCCCCGCCTTCGAGGCGCGCGACTTCAAGAAGCGCGACGGCTTCCTCGACTCCGTCCGGCTCGCGAAGGCCTACGGCCTCTACCGCCAGGACTACTGCGGCTGCCGCTTCTCCCGCGCCGCGCGCGACGCCCGTCCCCGCGCTTGCGCCGATGTCGCCGGGCGTGGTAGACTCGGGGGCGAGAACACGCCCCCTCACCGCTCCTCCCCATGTCCCGATTCGTGATCGAAGGCGGGTATCCGCTCTCCGGAACCCACGCCACGCCCGGCAACAAGAACGCCGCGCTCCCGATGATCGCCGCCGCGCTCCTCGCGGACGGCCCCGTGACGATCTCCAACCTCCCGATGATCCGCGACGTGCGCCGGATGCTCGAGCTCGTCGCAGCCACCGGCGCCGGCGTCTCGCTCGACGAGCCCGCGCGCACCGCCACGATCGACCCGCGCTCCGTCTCGCGCACCTCCCTCCCCGAGGACCTCTGCTCCCAGATCCGCACCTCGATCCTCCTCGCCGGCCCGCTCCTCGCGCGCCACGGCCGCGCCGAGATCCCGCCGCCGGGCGGCGACGTCATCGGCCGCCGCCGCCTCGACACGCACTTCGACGGCCTCCAGGCGCTCGGCGCCTCGATCCGCCCCGGCGCGCCCTACGTCTTCGACGCCCCCCACGGCCTCCGCGGCTGCCCCTACTTCCTACTCGACGAGGCCTCCGTCACCGCGTCCGAGAACCTCCTCATGGCCGCCGCGCTCGCCGAGGGCGAGACGGAGTTCTTCAACGTCGCGTGCGAGCCGCACGTGCAGGACCTCTGCCGCATGCTCGCCGCGATGGGCGCCGACATCGACGGCATCGGCACGAACCGCGTCCGCGTCCGCGGCGCGAAGTCGCTCCACGGCGCCTCGGTCGCCGTCGGGCCCGACTACATCGAGAGCGGCAGCTACATCGCCGCCGCCGCCGCGACGGGCGGCTCCGTCACGATCGACCCGGTCTCGCCCGAGGACTTCGACGTCCTGCGCCGCCCGTTCGACCGGCTCGGCGTCCACTGGCAGCTCGAGGGCGGCAAGCTCTTCTACCCCGGCGCCGGCGTCGGCGGGCTCAGGGTCGCGAGCGACCTCTTCGGCGCGATCCCCAAGCTCGAGGACGGCATCTGGCCCGCGATTCCCTCGGATCTGCTCTCGGTCCTCATCGTCCTCGCGACGCAGAGCGAGGGGCTCATCCTCTTCTTCGAGAAGATGTTCGAGAGCCGCCTGTACTTCGTCGACGGCCTCATCGGCATGGGCGCGCAGATCGTGCACTGCGACCCGCACCGCGTCGTCGTGAAGGGCTTCAGCCCGCTGCACGGCTCGCACCTGATGTCGCCCGACATCCGCGCCGGCATGGCGATGATCGTCGCCGGCCTCTGCGCCAAGGGCACGACCGTCATCGACAACGCGGAGAGCATCGACCGCGGCTACGAGGCGGTCGAGGAGAAGCTCCAGGCGCTCGGCGCCCGCATCCGCCGCGAGCGCTAGCGCCGCGCCGGCGGCTCCGGCCGCCAGGGACGCAGCGGCGCCGGGTCGGCCTGGCGGAGGAGCGCAAGCTCGCGTTCCGTGATGTCGCGCCACTCGCCGGCGCGCAGGTCCGTCGGAAGCTTCAGGCGGTTGATCGCCGTGCGCTTCAGGGACTCGACGCGCAGGCCGACCGTCTCGCACATCCGCCGGATCTGGCGGTTGCGCCCCTCGCGCAGCGTGAAGAGCAGGCGGTGGCGCGGGCCGAGCGGGCCGTCCGCGAGGCGACGGACGTACTCCACGCGCACCGGGGCGAGCGGGCGGCCGTCCAGCTCCATCGGCCCCTGCAGCGCGTCGAGCGTGGCATCGTCGAAGACGCCCGCGGCCTGCACGCGGTAGACCTTCGTGTGGCCGTAGCGCGGGTGCGTGAGCTCGTTCACGAGCGCGCCGTCGTTGGAGAGCACCAGGAGGCCCTCGGAGTCGCGGTCGAGGCGCCCCGCCGAGACGACGCGCTCGCGCACGCCGCGCAGGAGGTCGTAGACGGTCTCCCCCCTTCCCTCCTCCTTCGAGCACAGCACGCCGCGGGGCTTGTCGAGCAGGATCGTCCGCGTGCGCGGCCCGGCGCCGCCGGGCGGCGGCGAGACGCGGCGGCCGTCGACCTCGATGACCGCCGTGGCGGGGTCCTCGACGCGGAAGCCGGGCTCGCGCACGACCCTGCCGTCGACGCGGACGGCGCCGCCCGCGACGATCGACGCGCAGTGGCGGCGCGAGTCGACGCCGAGCCGGGCGAGAATGCACTGGAGACGTTCGGACACGGTAGGTTCGGATTCGGTTCCTTCAACAACGGCGCGAAGCGCGCCGACGGGGACCGAGCATAGCAGGAAGCGGCCGAAAAGAAAAGACCGTTGTGGCGCCGGCCCCGGCGTTGTGGTATGCTCCGTCCCCGTGGAACGCATCGGCATCTTCGGCGGGAGCTTCGACCCCGTGCACGCCGGGCATCTGGCGCTCGCGCGCCGGGCGCTCGAGGCCGTGCCGCTGGACCGCGTGCTCTTCGCCCCGGCCGCCGACTCGCCCTTCAAGGTCGGGCGGATGAACGCCCGCGCGGAGGACCGCCTCGCGATGCTGGAGCTCGCGATCGCCGGCGAGCCGCGCTTCGGGATCTGCCGCGCCGACCTCGACCGCGGCGGCGTCTCCTACACCGTGGACCTCGTCGCCGACGTCCGCGCGGCCCATCCCGACGCGGAGCTCTTCTTCCTCCTCGGCGCGGACTCCCTCGCCGGCCTGCACCGCTGGCGCCGCGCCGCGGAGCTCGTCCGCGCGTGCCGCTTCGTCGGCTTCGGCCGCCCCGGCTTCCGCCTCGACCCGGACGCCCTCGGCTTCGACCCCGCCACGAACGCCCGCCTCGCGGCGGACTTCGTCCCCGACTTCTCCGAGCCCGCCTCCTCCACCGAGGTCCGCGCCCGCCTCGCCGCCGGCGAGGACGTCTCCTCCCTCCTCCCCTCCCCCGTCGCCGCCTACGTCCGCGACCGCGGCCTCTACCGCTCCCCGGAAACCCCGAGATGACCATGCAAAACGACCTCCGCAAGGACGCCGCCGCGCGGCGCGTGCTGCTCGTCGCCCACCGCGGCGCCTGGGGCGGCGACATTCCCTGCAACACCCTCGCCTCCTACGACATCGCGCTCGCCCACGGCGCGGACATGATCGAGATCGACGTGGACATGACGAGCGACGGCAGGCTCGTCATCTTCCACCCGTGGATGGAGCGCCCGCTCCTCGGATTCGGCGACCGCATCGCGAACCACCCGTGGAGCTTCGTGAAGGAGCTGCGCTACCAGAACATCGACGACTGCCCGACGCCCTTCGGCATCTGCACGTTCGAGGAGGTGCTCGACCGCTTCCGCGGCCGCTGCTACCTCAACGTCGACAAGTTCTGGGAGCATCCCGCCGAGATCGCCGCCGCCATCCGCGCGCGCGGCATGCAGGACCAGTGCCTCGTCAAGACCGGACCCGACCCGCGCGTGCTCGGCATCATCGAGGAGCACGCCTCCGACATGCCGTTCCTCGGCATCGTCCGCAGCGAGGCGGACTGCGAGGCGTTCGCCGCGCGGAAGATCCGCCTCGAGGGCTTCGAGACGATCTTCCGCTCGGACGACGAGCCGGTCGCCTCCCCCGCGTTCGTCGCGCGCCAGCACGCCGCCGGACGGCTCCTCTGGGCCAACTCGATCGTCTACAACTTCCGCGACGTCATCGCCGGCGGCCGCAGCGACGACCGCGCGATGACCGGCGACCCCGAGGGCTCCTGGGGCTGGCTCGCCGACCGCGGCTTCGACTTCATCCAGACCGACTGGCTCCGCGACTGCGCCGACTTCCTCGAGCGCACCGGCCGCCGCACCCATCCGGTCTGATCCCCCGCCCCCTCCCCTTTCCTCCCCGTCTTTTCAACCGTTTCAACCGTTTCAACCGTTTTAACCTTTTCAACCGTTTCAACCGTTTCAACCCGATGAGCCGCCGTCCCCTCCGCATCGCCATCGCTCCCGACTCCTTCAAGGGCTTCCTCACCTCCGCCCAGGCGGCCGACGCCATCGCCGCCGGCCTCGCGCGCTCGCTTCCGCCCGGGACCGTCTTCGACAGGATCCCGATGGCCGACGGCGGCGAGGGCACCGTCGACGCCTGGCTCGCCGCAACGGGCGCCGAGCGCGTCGAATGCGACGCCGAGGACCCGCTCGGCCGTCCCGTCCGCGCCGCCTACGGCTGGCGCGCCGAGGACCGCACCGCCGTCCTCGAGCTCGCCGCCGCCTCGGGCCTGCCGCTCCTCGCGCCGGACGAGCGGGACCCCGCCACGGCGTCGACGTTCGGCACGGGGCTCGTCCTGCGCGACGCCCTCGCCCGCGGCG
>CACWKU010000118.1 GCA_902761575.1 uncultured bacterium | reverse complement strand
CTCGACGGCGGCGATGATCGCCTTCGGCGACGAATGCCTCGCGGCGCTCGACGGGCGCCCCGGCGCCGACCCGCGCGCGGCGCTCGCGTGGGCCGAGTCGCGGTTCGCCGCCGCGAGCGAGCTCGGGGACCGGTGGGAGGAGGCGTTCCGGGGCGCGGGGACGGTCGAGGCCGTCGACCGGCTCGGCGCGGCGCTCGCCGACGCGCCCGGGGCGGGCGTCCCGGAGAGGCGCGACGCGCTGTGGCTCCCGGTCTGCCCGCTCTACGCCAACAACCGCATCGACCGCCTCGCGCGGGCGTGCGACGCCTTCGGCGCGGCGCTCGGCAACGCATGCCCGCTCGCCGTCGACTTCGACGAGTCGCACCCGATGCACCGCTACAAGTTCGGGCTCCTCTTCGGCCTTTCGGGCTACCACGGCGAGACGACCTCCGCGGCGCTGCTGCGCTGGCGCGAGGCGGGCGACCCCGCCGGCGCGGCGGCGCTGCTCGAGCCCCTCGTCGGCAAGACCCGGTACGGCACGGGGCTCGACGACTGGGAGCAGAGCTGGATCTGCGGCGCGCTGGCCGAGCTGGGCGCCGAGCTCGCCCCCGCGGGCGGCGGGCCGTACACGCTGCTGCCGCGGTCCGGGCGGAGCGGGCGGAGCAAGTTCTGGGAAAGCTGGAACGAGAGCGTCCGCGCCACGGACGGCGCGTGGACGGCGCCCGGGCCGGGCGCCGGCGAGATGCGGTCCGTCGCGCCCGTCCTGCCGGCCGATTTCGCGCTCGCGCTCGCCGTGCGCCCGCTCGACGACGGCGCCGCGTGCCGCCTCTACGCGCTGCCGGACGTCGGCGAATGGGACACCGCCGCGCGCCCGGCGCTGCTGCTCGAGCGCGACGAGACCGGCTGGATCCTCGGGTGGGCGACCCTGCGGCACGTGGACGACGCCGAGACCTTCGGCGGGGACGAGCTCGCCGACCGCTTCGGCCCGCGCACGGCGCTCGTCGAGGACGCCGACGGGCTCGTCCGCTTCGAGCTCCTCGTTCGCGGCGGCGACGCGACCGTCCGCACCCCCTCCGGCGAACTCCCGGCCCTCGCCCTCCCCGGCCGCTTCCTCCGCGTCCCCCACCGCCTGGGCTTCGCCGGCCTCGGCTTCCGTCTCGTCGAAGCCACCGCCCGCGCCCCCTGACCTGGCGCCCAGCGCTGTACTCCCGTGGCGGGGTGTCGCACCCCGCCACGGCGACGAAGGAAAAGGCCGCGAAGGGCCGCGAGCGCCGCGCGCTACGAGCGCGTGTAGTTGGGCGCCTCGCGCGTGATGCGGATGTCGTGCGGGTGGGCCTCCTTGACGCCCGCCGCGCTGACGCGGACGAAGCGCCCGGTGTCGTGCAGCTCCTCGACGGAGCGCGCGCCGTTGTAGCCCAGCGACGAGCGCAGGCCGCCGCAGAACTGCGTCATCACCTTCTGCACGGTGCCCGCGTACGGGATGATGCCCTCGATGCCCTCGGGCACGAGGTCCTTCATCTTGCGGTGGCTCTGGCCGTAGCGCTTGCGCGAGCCCTCGAAGGCCTGCATCGCCGCCATCGAGCCCATGCCGCGGTAGACGACGTACTGGCGCCCGTCCTGGATGATCTTCTCGCCCGGGCTCTCCTCCGTGCCCGCGAGGATCGAGCCGAGCATCACGGTCTCCGCGCCGGCGACGATCGCCTTCGGGACGTCGCCCGAGTAGCGGATGCCGCCGTCGGCGATGCACGGGATCGAGCCCTGGAGGGCCTTCGCGACCTCGTAGACCGCGGTGATCTGCGGGACTCCGACGCCGCAGACGACGCGCGTCGTGCAGATCGAGCCGGGGCCGATGCCGACCTTGACGGCGTGCGCGCCGGCGTCGCGCAGCGCGACGGCGGCCTCGCCCGTGACGATGTTGCCGGCGATGATGTCAACGTCCGGGAGGTTCTTCGCGAGCCACGACACCATGTCGAGGATGCCCTTGGTGTGGCCGTGCGCGGAGTCGACGACGAGGACGTCCGCCCCCGCCTCGGCGAGGGCCTGCGCGCGCTCGAAGTCCTTGCCGCCGGAGATGGCGGCGGCGACGCGGAGGCGGTACTGCGCGTCGCGGTTGACCATCGGGAGGTTCTGCTCCACCAGGTCGCGCACGTCGGTGAACGAGTAGAGCCCGACGAGCTTCCCGTCCCTGTCGACGAGCGGGAGCTTGCCCTTCTTGGCGCCGCGCATGATCTTGTAGGCCTCCTGCAGCGAGGTGCCCTTCGGCGCGGTGATGGGGTCCCTCGTCATCACCTCCTCGACCTTCACGGAGGTGTCCTCGGCGTAGTCGATGTCCTTGGAGGTGAGGACGCCGACGACGCGGCCGGCGTCGTCGAGAATCGGGAAGCCGGAGAACTTGTAGCGCTTCTGCTCGCGCTCGGCGAGGATCTCGTCGAGCGTCTGGCCGGCGTGGAAGGCGATCGGCGAGTGGATGAGGCCGTTGAGGTGGTGCTTCACCTGCGAGACCTGGTCGGCCTGCTGCTCGACGGTGAGGTTCTTGTGGATGACGCCGATGCCGCCCTGCATCGCCATCGCGACCGCCATCGGGGCCTCCGTGACGGTGTCCATCGCGGCGGAGAGGAACGGGATGTTGATGCGGATGCGCGAGGTGAGGCGCGTGGAGAGGTCGGTCGAGTCGGGGAGGAAGTCGGCGTACTGCAGGACGAGGGACACGTCGTCGTAGGTCAGGCCCTCGAAGGGGAACTGCGCCATGAACTTCTCGAGGTATTCGTTTTGCTTCATTGCGGGATGCTCCTGCGCCCCTCCCGGGGCGGGGTGATGGTGTTGCCCGGCAATCCTATCACACCCCCCGCGCGCGAGGCAAGGGGGAATTTGGCGAGGAGTTTCGCAAGGTTCCGAAGGGCCAGGGTGCGGGTCAGTCCCGTCCGGCGGCGTCGGCGAAGGCGCGGATGACGGCGACGGCGCCGTCGACCGGCACGCGCCCGGTGTCGAGGCACAGGTCGTAGGTGCCCACGTCGCCCCATTCGCGGTCGGTGAAGTAGTTGTAGAAGGCCGCCCGGCGTCGGTCGGCGGTTCGGACGAGCTTGCGGGCCTCGGCCTCGGAGACGCCCTGGCGCTCGGCGACGCGCGCCGCGCGGAGGGCGGGGGGCGCGTGGAGGAAGACGCGGACGAGGTGCGCGCGACCGTCGAGGACGAAGTCCGCGGCGCGCCCGACGATCACGCAAGCGCCCTTCGCCGCGATGTCGCGAATCGCCTGGAACTGGGCGAGGCAGACCTGCTGGCCGATGGAGGGCTCCGGCGAGTGGAAGGGGCCGGCCCACGTCGCGAAGAAGGGCGTGTCGGCGGGCTTCTCGTCGTGGTGCTCGAAGAGGCTTTCCGAGAGTCCGCTCGCCTGTGCGGCGCGGGCGAGGAGCTCACGGTCGTAGAACGGGACGCCGAGCGCTTCGGCGAGCTTCCTGCCGATTTCGAGACCTCCGGCGCCGAACTGGCGTCCGATGGTGATGACGGTTTCCGGATGCATGGCGATCGGTTTCAGGGGTGGAACGCGCGAACGACGGGTTCGCAGTCGGAGAGAATGGCGAAGAAGTCTTCGCGGGACGGAGTCGCGCCTTCGACCTTCCCGGTCTCGAGGTTCGCGAGCGCGATGCGCCGCGCGGCGGCGGAGCCGCCGAGCCGCAGCTCGAGGCCGCCCTCGACCGCGACGACGTCGAGCGAGGCGAGGAGGGCGCCGTCGCGCCCGCGGATCTCGCCGCGGGAGCCGGGGCGGGGTTCGAAGACGCGGAAGGTTGCGCCCTCGGCCCAGTCGTACTCGGGGCCGTCGTCGCACGCGCCGACGGGCACGATCGCGCCAGGGCGCACGAGGAGCGGGATGCGGTCGTAGGGGACCGGGCGGCGGTAGTGCCGGCCGGGCTCGAAGCGCTCGCCGGTGAACCAGTCGGTCCACGGGGCGTCCCCTTCCGGGACGTAGAACTCGCCGATGCCTTCCGGGTTGAAGACCGGCGCGACGAGGAGGTCGTCGCCGAGCATGTACTGGTGGTCGAGGTGCCGGCAGGCGGGGTCGCCGGGGGCGGCGAGGACCATCGGTCGCAGGACGGGCAGGCCCTCCTCGTGCGCCTGCAGCGCGGCGCGCCAGAGGTAGGGCACGAGCCGCATCTTGAGGCGCGTGAAGGCGCGGAGGACGTTGACCGACTCCTCGTCGAAGTTCCACGGCACGCGGTAGCTGTTGCTGCCGTGCAGGCGCGAGTGCGAGGAGAGCAGGCCGAAGGCGGACCAGCGCTTGTAGAGGTCGGGCGTGGCGGTCTTCTCGAAGCCGGAGATGTCGTGGCTCCAGAATCCGAAGCCCGCGAGCGCGAGCGAGAGGCCGCCGCGGATGGTCTGCTCCATCCCGGCGTAGGTCGCGAAGCAGTCGCCGCCCCAGTGCACGGGGAAGCGCTGGCCGCCCGCGGTCGCCGAGCGTGCGAAGACCGTCGCCTCGCCGCGCCCGCGCTTGCGCTCCAGCAGCTCGAATACGGCGCCGTTGTAGAGCTGCGTGTAGAAGTTGTGCATCTTCGCCGGGTCGGAGCCGTCGAACCACGCGGCGTCGAGCGGGATGCGCTCGCCGAAGTCGGTCTTCACGCAGTCCACGCCCATGTCGAGCAGCGCGCCGAGCTTGTCCTGGTACCACCTCTTCGCGTCGGGGTTCGTGAAGTCGACGATCGCGAGGCCCGGCTGCCAGAGGTCCCACTGCCAGACGTCGCCGTTCCTCCGGTGCAGGAAGTAGCCCTTCTCGAGCCCCTCGTCGAAGAGCGCGGAGGCCTGCGCGACGTAGGGGTTGATCCACACGCAGACCCTGAGCCCGCGGTCGTGGAGCCTGCGCAGCAGACCGCGCGGGTCGGGGAACGTGGCGGGGTCCCAGAGGAAGTCCGTCCAGTGGAACGGCCGCATCCAGCAGCAGTCGAAGTGGAAGACCGAGAGCGGAATGCCGCGATCGCGCATGCCGTCGACGAACGAGAGCACGGTCCTCTCGTCGTATTGCGTGAGGAACGACGTGGAGAGCCACAGGCCGAACGTCCACGG
The DNA here is from genome assembly GCA_902761575.1 of uncultured bacterium. GTDB lineage: Bacteria > Verrucomicrobiota > Kiritimatiellia > RFP12 > UBA3636 > UBA3636. The sequence continues at coordinate 4,332 of CACWKU010000118.1, read as the reverse complement.
CGGGGGGAGCGCGGGGCGGCCCAGCAGCGACGTGTAGCGGCGCAGGACGCCGCGCGGGTCGGGGCCGTCGAAGAATACGTAGTCGAGGCGCTCGCCCGCGACGGAGAACTGCACGCGGTCGACGCGCTCGGAGCAGACCTCCCACGAGACGGGCCCCGGGTCGCTGGCGAAGACGCCCCAGCCGCGCGAGGAGAGCAGCAGGGGGATGTTCTTGTAGGTCAGCTCCGAGCAGGTGCCGCCGTCCTCGTTCCACATCTCGACCGACTGTCCGTTGCGGACGAACGCGCCGAAGCGCTCGCCGAGGCCGTAGAAGCATTCGCCGACGGCGACCGAGAGGCGCTCGCGGAAGAAGGCGTCGGAGCCATCGTCGCGCGCGTAGGCGAAGTCGGTCCAGTCCGTGCGGATGTACGCGAGGTCGCCGTGCTCGCTCGCGCAGAGCTCTTCCTCGCGCCCCTCCGAGACGCGCCAGAAGGAGAGCCGCCACGGGTTGCGCGCGATGCGCAGCTCGAGCGAGCCGGAGCGGAAGCGGATCGCATCGGCGGTCTTCGCGATCTCCACGGGCGAGCCGCCCTCGGGAATCTGGAAGCGGGGGCCCGGGTCCCTTCGGCCCTTGTGGTGGACCGCGCGGACGCGGATCGCGCCTTCGCAGGGCGCCGAGATCTCGAGGAAGAGCGCGGCGTCCTGGAGCGTGGAGCCCTTGTCGACGATCGGATGCGTCGCGGCAACCAGCCGGACGCGGTCCGGGAGGACTTCGTCCTCGAAGACCTGGACGGGGGAGAAGGTCGCGACTCCCTTGCGCTGGAGCCAGCCGCCGGTGGTGAATTTCATGGGAAGGATTCCGGTTTGGACGAGAAGGGTCGACGCTCGGGGCAGAGGGTGGAGAAATGGTCGAAGCCGCCCTGGGGAAGTTCGCGGAAGTCGGGGCCAGGACCGCACTGGACGAGTCCGCCGGCGAGGGGCTCGCCGACCGCGCCGATTCGCGTGCAGCGGGTGCCGGGGAAGGCTCGGCGGAAGGCGTCGGCGAAGTCCACGTCGTCCGGCGGGACGGAGAAGAGCAGCTCGAAGTCCTCGCCGTCGCCGAGCGCGTGGGCGAGCGGATCGGGCATCGCCGCGCACGTCTCCGAAAGCGGGACGGCGGCCGGGTCGAGGACGAGGCGGACGCCGGACTCGCGTGCGATGTGCCAGAGCTCGGAGGCGAGGCCGTCGGAGACGTCGATGCATGCGCGGCGGCCGCGCGCGCGAAGCCATGCGCCCTCGCGGAGCCGCGGCGGGAAGTCGAGATGCCGGCCGGACTCGAACGAGCGGCCGAGCGATCCGGTGACCCAGAGCGAGTCGCCGGGTCGGGCGAGCGAGCGGAGCATCGCGGAGCCGTGCGGGACGGCCCCCGCGCAGAAGACGTGCAGCTCGAGCGCGTCGCCGCGCGACGTGTCGCCGCCGACGACGGCGACGCCATGCGCGCGCGCGAGCGAGCCGATGCCCTCGTAGAGCGCGTCGGCCGCCTCGGCGGGCGTCTCCGCCGGCGCGACGAGGTCGACGAGCGCCCAGCGCGGCTCGGCCCCCATCGAGGCGAAGTCGGAGAGGACGCGCCCGAGCGCCTTGCGCCCGACGCGGCGCAGGTCGGTTCCGGGAAGGAAGTGATGGCCCTCCATCACGGGATCGGACTTGAGGACGAGGTCCTCGGCGTCGTTGCAAGCGACCACCGCGCAGTCGTCGCCGGCGCCGACGAGGACGTCGGGGCGCGTGGGCAGCGCCGCGCGGAAGCGGCGGATCATCCCGCGTTCGCCGAGCGAGGCGAACGTGGCGCGGGGAACCGTGGCGGGGTCGTCGGTCACGGGGCAGAGGATATCACGGCGGAGGCAGGCCTTCAAGCGGTGGACTTGCGCGGGGCGTTCTGGTAGACTGCGCGCCCTTCCAACGACCAACGGACGGAGCAAGGACATGGGCGGATTCTTCGGAGCGGTCTCCCGCGAAAACTGCGCGGCGGACGTCTTCTACGGCACGGACTACCACTCGCACCTCGGCACGCACCGCGGCGGCATGGCGTTCTGGGCGGGCGGCGTCTTCCACCGCACGATCCACGACATCTCCAACTCGCCGTTCCGCACGCGCTTCGGCGACGACTTCGCGCGCTACGACGCGATGGAGCCCAACTCCGGCATCGGCGTCATCAGCGACACCGACGACCAGCCGCACGTCTTCCTCTCGCACCTCGGGCGCTACTCGATCGTCACGGTCGGCCTCGTCGCGAACGCCGACGCGCTCGTGCAGGGCCTCGTCGAGCGCCACGCGGCGCACTTCTCCTCGCTGCAGTCCGGCGAGATCATGCAGACGGAGGTCGTCGCCGCGCTCATCAACACGAAGGACTCGATCGTCGAGGGCATCCGCTACGTGCAGGAGGTCGTCGAGGGCTCGATCTCGATCCTGCTGCTGGCTCCGGACAACGTCCTCTACGCCGCGCGCGACCGCTGGGGCCGCACGCCCGTCGTGATCGGGCGCAAGGAGAGCGGCTTCGCGGCGTCGTTCGAGTCGAGCGCGTTCCCGAACCTCGGCTACGAGCACGTCCGCGACCTCGGCCCCGGCGAGGTGGTGAAGATCACGCAGAGCGGCGTCGAGACGCTGCAGGAGCCGGGCCCGACGGAGCGGCTCTGCTCGTTCCTCCACGTCTACTACGGCTACCCGGCCTCTTCCTACAACGGGCGCAACGTCGAATACGTCCGCTACCGCTGCGGCGCCGCGCTCTCGAAGGTCGCGCCCGTCGCCGCGGACGCCGTCGCCGGCATCCCGGACTCGGGCGTCGGCCACGCGCTCGGCTACGCGGACAAGTCCGGGATCAAGTACGCGCGCCCCTACGTGAAGTACACGCCGACGTGGCCGCGCTCGTTCATGCCGAGCAACCAGGCCGAGCGCCAGCACATCGCGCAGATGAAGCTCATCCCGATCCCGCAGCTCATCGAGGGCAAGAAGCTCGTCTTCTGCGACGACTCGATCGTGCGCGGCACGCAGATGCGCGACCAGATGAAGCGCGTGATGGCCGACGGCGCGAAGGAGGTGCACGTCCGCATCGCGTGCCCGCCGCTGCTCTACGGGTGCCCGTTCATCAACTTCTCGCGCTCGAAGAGCGAGATGGACCTCATCACGCGGCGCATCATCCGCGACCTCGACGGCGAGGGCGCCGATCCCGCGCCCTACTTCGACCCGGACGGCCTCCCCTACAAGACCATGGTCGACCGCATCCGCGAGCGCCTCGGCCTCACGACGCTCGCGTTCCAGCGCCTCGACGACCTCCTCGAGGCCATCGGCGACAAGGGCCGCCTCTGCACCTACTGCTGGAACGGCCAGGATCCGGCGAAGAAGTGCCCGCACGCCTGCGGCGGCGCTCAGGCCGGCGCGGGCGCGTCCCAGGCGTAGTCCTCGCGGACCGGCGCGTCGGGCTCGCCGGGCGCACCGCCGCTCCGCCACGGCGCCGTGTCGGCGATCATGATCCAGCGGCCGTCGAGCGCGTAGGAGAGCAGGGGAGGGCGGCCCTCGAAGCGGCGGACCGGCCCCGTGCCGCCGCCGACGGGCGCGGTGACGGAGAGGAAGAGCGGCACGCTCTGCCGCACGAGCCGCTCGATGCGGCCCGGACGGGCGCGCAGGAGCGCGTCGACCGTCTCCGCCGGCGTCTCCGCGGAGGGGCAGACCCTCGCGGCGCCGAGTTCGAGGAGCGCGTCGACCGCGTCGCGGTTCGCCGCGGGGAGCGTGGTGCCGTCGATGGTGAATCCCGCCACGCCACGCGCGCGGAGTCGGCGCGCGCCGGCGAGGTCGCCGGCCTCCCAGTCGCGCCAGCCGTCCGCGAGGAGCGCGTCGAGCGTCGCCTCCAGCGCCGGCGCCTCGCGGTCGCGGCAGAGCGCCGGAAGGGCGAGCGATAGGGTTGAAGAGGTTGAAAGGGTTGAAGAGGTTGAAAGGGTAAAGGGTAAAGTGGAAAGTGTAGCGGTCCAGCGGGAGAGATGGGAGCGGATGTCGGCAAGCGAGGCGTGGCCGATGGCGAGGACGATGCGGTCGGCGCCGGCGAGCGTGGCGGGGTCGGGCTCCTGGTCGACGCGATACTTGAGCGTGCGGCGCGGCGGATGGGGCGCGGCGGGCGCGGGCGGGTCGGAAAGGATTTCGAGCTTGCGCGCGTCGCGGCGGGCGGCGAGGGAGGAATCGAGGGCCGCGACGGCGTCGCGGCGCGCGGCGTTGAGGAGGGCGGCTGGCGCGAAGAGGCCGGCGGGGTTCGCGACCTCGACGTCCGTGGCGGGGTCCGGACACCGCCACGCCGTCCCGCCGAGCTTCGCGAAGGCGGCGCGTGCGGCG
>CACWKU010000117.1 GCA_902761575.1 uncultured bacterium | reverse complement strand
CGGCGGCCTTGGACGGCTCGGCTCGCGCCGCGCCGGCTGCGGCCGGGCGGCCTTGCACGGCTCGGCTCGCGCCGCGCCGGCTGCGGCCGGGTGTCGCGGCTTCGCCGCTCGATGTCATCAGGTTCCATCGGGTAGAAGAGGTTGAAGGGTTGAAGAGGTTGAAAGGTTGAAGGGTTGAAGGGGTTGAAAGGGTTGAAAGGGTAAAGTTGCGTGGCGGGGTGTGCGGGATCAGAAATCGAGTATCCATCGGACAAGGCGACCGTTTTCGTCGAAGCAGGCCAGGACGCGATTCGCAGGCCGGTACCAGGTATACCAGACTCCGGTATCGTAGACCCAGACTTCGACGATTCCGTCTGTTGCGTAGTCGGGGAGCACCATGGAAACGGATGTGTGAGAATCCGGGTAGCGCCGTCCCGGTCCAAGGTGCTTTTCCACGACCTGCTGGTCCTCTCCGATGGATTCAGCCAGTATCTTGATGATCGACCGCTGACGGTAGTATTCCGCCGAAAGGCCCGCTTGCCCGAGGGCGATGATTCCGACCGCCACCACCGCGACGGCGACGGTGAAGCGAGTGCAAAGCGGCGGACGCCGCTTCGTGAACAGCCGGATGGCCAGGACTGCGACGAACCAGACCGCGAGAACGGCGAGCGCCAGAACGGACACGGCGAACAGAGTTGTCATCATTTCGATTCCTCTTTCTTAGCGGACTTGGCGGACTTTGCGCGAGGGTTCACGGGACGGGGTTGCCTTCGAGGTCGACGGTTTCGGCGGTGAGGAAGAAGAGCTGGTGGCGGGGGCCCTTGCCGGGGACGTCGAGGAGCGTGCCGCCGAGGACGGCGGTCGAGCCGCTCTTCAGGTCGAGCGACGTGGCGACCGAGAAGACCGGGAAGAACGGCTGCTCCATCTTGCCGATGAACGGCGCCGCGGCGCCGGCCGCCCCCGCGTCCGGCGGAGGCGCTGCGTAGTCCTTCCACTCGGGCGGGTAGACGAGGGTCGGCGCCAGGTCGAGGGATATCCGGGAGCCGTCGGCGGAGAGGAGCGGCGTGACGCAAAGGATCTGGCCGACTTCGCGCGCCTGGAAGTTCCGCGGCTCCGCGACGACGCCGAGGGCCGCGGGCGGCTCGTTCGTCGGCGCTCCGGCGGGTCGCGGCGCGTCGAGCGTCCGGTTGCGGTATTCCGTCGGGTAGATGCATTCCGTTACGCCCTTCACCGCGGTCTGCGCCCCGGTGGTCGTCAGCATCGACGGGCGCGCCAGCGTCTCGACGCCGGGCTCGGCGTCGAGGCGCGCGAAGAGCGCGTCCCGCTCGTCCGGCGGGAGCTGCGCGCCGAGCCGGTCCGCGAGCCCCAGCGCCTCGAACGCCTCGGGCGTCGCGGCGGCGAACCGCGTCCGGATGCGGATCTGGACCGGCAGGACGCGGGCGCGGGCGAGCGCGGCGCGGAAGCGTTCGACGTTCTCCGGCGTGTTCCGGATCTCGAGGGAGCCGGCCTGCGGCTCGTACCAGAGCCCGGAGCCCGCGGGCCAGCCGACGCCGCCGCGGTCGGCGATCGCGCGCAGCGCCCGCTCGTATTCGTCGCGCGGGGCCGGAGGGGTCTCGCCGTCGGTGCCGGCGGTGTCGTCGGCGGCGGGCGCGGAGCCGGCCGCGGCGGCGAAGTGCTCCAGGTGCCAGGGCGAAACCGCGAGGCGGCGCGAGACGAGTCCCGGCGCCGCGCCGGCCGTGCGCGGCGCGAAGGGGACGCGGCGGCCGTCGAGCCCGACGAGCTCCGCCGTGAGGAAGAGAACTTCGCAGCGCGGGCCCCTGCCGGTTTCGTCGACCGTCGCGCCGCCGAGCGCGACGGTGCGTCCCTCGAGCAGGTCGAGCGACGTGGCGAAGGAGAACACCGGGAAGTACGGCTGGGCGAGGCTTCCGCGGAAGCCCGCGGGGGCGAACTCGTGCCAGGCGGGCGGAAGGACGGCGCACGGCGTGAGGTCGAAGGTGATGCGGAGGCCGGCGGCGTCGACGCGCGGCGTGAACTGGACAAATTCGCCGACCTCGCGCGTCTGGAAGATCCGCGGCTCGACGGCGGCGACGGGCGCGCCCGGCTCCGCGCGGAGGAGCCGGACGTCGAAGTCGGTCGGATAGATGGCCTCGACGACGCCCTTCCCGGTTGTCTGCACGCCCGTCTGCGCGAGCATCGAGACGCAGCCGCGCAGTTCCGCGCCGGGATGCGCCGCGAGGCGCGCGCGGAGCGCGGACCAATCCTCCGGCGCGAGCGAACCGCCGAGGACGTCCTCGAGGCCGAGCGCGGCGACCGCGTCCGGCGCGACCGAGACGAACTGCGCCCGGGCGCGGATCTGGAACGCCGCGAACCGCGCGACGACATCGCGGAAGAGCGCGTGGTTCGCCTCCGTGTTCCGCATCTCCACGCAGCCGGACGCCGGAAGGTACTCGACCCCGGATCCCTCGGGCCACGTCACGCCGCGCTCGGCCGCGTAGTCGCGGAGCGCGTCCTCGACGCCGGCGCCGTTGTCGCCCTGACCGCAGACCCGGAGGACGAACGGATCGCCCGGATTGACGGAATCCGGCGTGAAATACGACTCGATGCTCGGCAGGACGTCGTAGCGCCGCGTGACGAGCGCGGCGTCGTCCGCCGCGGCGCGCGCGGCGGTGAGGGCGAGAAACAGGAGTGCCGCCAACGCGGCGCGGCCGAGGCCGCGCGCGTGGCGGTCGGGAACGGGATGGAGGGCGAGGTTCTTCATTGCGGGTTTCCTTTCTTTGCGGGGTGCGATGGGGCGTAGTCTACCATGGTTCGGGGTGGAAAATTATGGGAAATGTGTTGGAAATGCAGGGGCGGCCTTGCATGGCGTGGCGGGGTGCCGCCACGCCGGCTGCGGCCGGATGTCGCGGCTTCGCCGCTCGCTGTCGTCGGGTTTCATCGGGTAGAAGAGGTTGAAGGGTTGAAGGGGTTGAAAGGTTGAAGGGTTGAAGGGGTTGAAAGGGTAAAGTGTAAAAGGTAAAGTTGCTCACTCCGCGGACTTCGCGTGGGGTTCGGGCTCTGCGGTCTCTGCGTTCTCTGCGTGTGAAACCCCCTCAGTCTCGCTTCGCTCGCCAGCTCCCCCAGCGGGGGAGCCAGACTCCGCGGCCTCTGCGCTCTCTGCGTGGGATTCAGACGCGGCGGGACTCGGCGTGGCGGGGTGCGCGGGCGGGAAGACGGTGACGTTCACGAGGGGGACGGAGAGGCCGAAGGAGCAGAAGGGGCCGAGGGCGGAGCGGTCGGCGCCGGTCTGGGCGTCGCTTCGGCGGCGGACGAGCGGCAGCGCGCGGCCGTCATAGCCGACTCTGGCGGAGACGGAGGAGAGCGTCAGGCACTGCGTGCCGGAATCCGCGGGGAAGACCGTCGAGGCCAGCGGCGCGCACGGCCCGTGGGTGTCGAGCGAAAGCGCGAGGATCCTGCGGCCGGACGGCGTCCAGACGTCCGCGACGCGGGTTTCCGTGCGGCCGTCGCAGTAGGAGCCCCCGCAGAACGGCAGGCCGCGCGCGTCCGTCCCGAGGACGCCGTCCCGCGCGAGCCGGAGGTCGAACCGCGGGTCGGGCCGCCACTCGCCGCCGCGGAGCGTTTCGAGGCGCGCTTCGGCGCGGACGCGGTGGACGAGTCCCGTCGCGAAGGGGCCGGCTCCCCGGCCGGGGGCGTCGGTCTCGAAGACGAGCCTCGCGCGGACGCGCCGGCCGGGCGCGACGAGGGTCTCGGCTTCGTTCGTGAAGGCGGACGCCGTCGCGGGCCCGTCCGCGAAGTCGTGCGGCCAGAACCGCCAGGGGCCGGCCGGGAGGCGCTCCGCGGAGGAGAGGCGCTCCGCGAGCGCCTCGCGCAGCGCGCGGCCGGCCTCCTCCACAGATTCCCGCGAGGGCGCCGGGCCGTTCCCCTCCGGGCGGACCCACAGGACGAATCCGCGGCGGTCGGGGCCGCGGGAGCGGACCGCGGCGGCGGGGTCGGCCTCGAACTCCGCCTCGAGCGCGGCGGCGCCGGGCGCGGTGCCGTCGTGCAGGAGGCAGAAGACGGGGAACGGCGCGGAGAGGTCCGCGACGGCGGCGACGGAAAGCGCGCGCGGCGTCCCGCGGCCGCGGTGGCGGACGGCGGCGGCCCGGTCCGGCGCGCCGCCGAAGTCGACGACCTCCCCGCCCCACCGCTCGCCGCGCGGCCCGTCCCAGGGCGCGTGGGCGGCCCTCAGGCAGACCCGCGCGGAGCCGTCCGAGGGGTACGCGATGCGTTCGAACCAGAACTCGAGGGCGGCCGGGCGGCCGTCGCGAGCCGACGAGCGGAGGACGAGCCGGGAAACCCGCGCGCCCTCGACCGGAACCTCCTCGAACGCGTCGAGGACGGCCGGCTCGTCCGGCGCGTCCCCTTCGCCGAGCGCGACGCACTGCGCGTCCGCGGGAATCGGGGACGGGCCGCTCCAGCGCACGAGGAAGGCGCCCTCGGGATCCTTGCGGAGCTGGAAGACGAGGAACCACGCGGCGAGGAGCGCCGCGGCGGCGAGGAGGAAGCGGAGGAGGCGTTTCATTTCGTGGCGGGGTGCGCGGGCGCGGCGTTCGTGGCGGGGGCGATGATTTTCGTGATGGCGGGGCGGAGGTCGGGGGAGACGTCGAGGATCGGGTCGGGCTTGCCGTCGTAGGGATTGCGGAGCGGGGCGCCGAGGTCGTCGTCGAGGTGCATCATCGCGCGGCAACTGGAGAGGGAATGGATCTTGCGGGCGAGGATTTCGTCGAGGTCTCGGCGCTGCTGCGGCGTGAGGTTGCCGACGTGGTCCCAGAGCGAGTAGACGATTTCGGAGACGCCGCCGTCCGACGGTTCCGTGCGGTAGATCGTGTCGCACCACAGGGTCGCCAGATCCGTGTCCAGGCGAATCAGATCCTCGCGCGGATCGTAGAAGAATCCGGTCTCCGCGAACTCGACTGTCCACGGCCGGGCGTGTTCTTTGTCGTAGGCCAGCCAGTGGATCGCGAGTCGGTCGGCGTCGAACGCGAGGGTCCCGACGCCCCGCTTTCCGTCGGGGCCGGTTTCGTCGGACGTGAATGCGAGGAGCCCCGGGCCCGCCTCCGGGGCGGGACGGATCGTTCCCACGGGATCGAGCGTCCGACGGATCGCCGGGACGGGGTGCCACTTCGCGTCGCGGGCTTCGGCCGACATGCGGCCGGATTCGTCGATCTCGACGAGACCGCTCGAATACGGGCGCCCGCGAGAGTGGTAGAGCCCGGGGAGCCCGGCCGGCAGCGCGTTCGTGGCGGGGTCCTTCTGGATGTTCAGCTCGAGAAAGGCGCGGAAGAACTTTTTGTCTTTTCCGTTTCTCGGGAGGAGGGAGCCTCCAAGCTCTTCGACGCGACCCGGCATGAAGACCTGGTGGCAGACGGACGAGCTGGCGAGCGAGTCGCTTCCTCTTCTCTCGGAAAACCATCGCATGGAGACATCCGCGTCGATTGCGCCGTTCTCGGCGATCTTCGGCGTGAAGGATACTTCGACCGCCGGACCGGGCTCGGACGTCGTCACATGGTCCTTGCCGTCCAACCAGATCTGAACCGAGGTTCGCTGTCCGTCGTGCGTCAAGGCGGCGGGACGTCCCTGCAGGGGACATTCGAAGACCCGGTCCTCGCCGGACGCTCGCGCCCGCGCGAGAAGTTCGTCGAGCGTTTCCGGAACCGACGCAGGGTGCGATATGGTCTGCACCTCCGGCTCGTACGCGACGACGGCGAGGCGAAAGGCGATTTTGGGAAAGGATTCAAGTTCTTCGACGGTCGCCGGCGGTAGGTCGATGACGGCGACCTCGGCATACGGAACGAGGGTTCCGGGCCATTCAAGCCGTTTCGCCAGTTGGTCGCGCCGGTTCTCCAGGGCCCGCCGGTCGCCGGGGCCGCTCTCCGCGATCCGTTTCCGGATGGAGTCGATCTCGGATTGGAGCTGTGCGACGGCCGCCTTCGTTTCCGCTTCCCGCAGGGCGATCGCGTGGGCCCGGTAGGAGCGCGCGATGTCGAAGGCGAGCTCTCTCGAAAGCGCCTCGGCGCCGGGAACGGCGCGGTCGACGGAGACTTCGATTCCGATCAGGTCCGTGTCTCGCCAGATGGAAAGGTCCGTCCACGTCCGCAGGCACGCCACGGCGCGGTCGGCGGCCGCGTCCGGGCAGGCCATGTGCCAGCCGTAGGCGGCGTCGAGGACGGTGCCGAGGTCGTTCGAGAGGACCACGGGAGTAAGGACGGGCGCCGAGCGGATGACGTCGAACTGCGAGCGGAGGAAGATCGGATCGAAGGGAAGGCGGCGCCCCGGGATTTCGGTCTCGGACGGAACGACGCGCGTCACGGCGACGGTCGCGCTGCCCGTGGCCGGCCTGGGGGCGCAGCCGGTCGCGGCGGCGAGGGCGAGGAGGGGGAGGAGGAGGGCGAGTTTCTTCATTGCGGTTTTCGTTCTTTGAGGTTTCTAGACTTCTAGGTTTCTAGGCTTCTAGGACTTGATGAATGTTGCCAATGTGGAAGTGTTGCCGGTTCCAATGTTGCCAATTGCCAATGTGTTCGGTGTGTTCCGTGGTTTGCGACGGCGTGGCGGGGTCAGAGCGAGAGCATGCCGAACAGGGCGAGAAAGCCGATTCCGGCAAGGACGCCGACAAGCGCCGCAGCGACGGCGGTTGCCGCGGGGCGGCGGAAGAGAAAGCGGCAGACCGTTCCGGCAAGCATTCCCGCCAGACCGGCGATCACGACGCAGGTCCAGTCGCCCGGCGCTCCGTTGCCGAAGAGCGCGCCTGCGGCCAGACCGCCCAGAAGCCCTCCGCCCCACGCTGCGAGCCACCGCGACATCGCATGGCAGACGGCCTTGGTCTCGGCGGATTGGCCGGTGGACGAGGCGATCGCCCACGCGACGAGAAGAACGACGGACGAGACGACGAAACAGGCATAGGCGGCGAGGCCGACGACCGTCCTGACCAACTCCGCGGGCGACCCCGGAACGGCCGTCACGGCCCCCTCGAATCCCCATGCGAGGAACGAGAAGAACCAGATCCATCCGACAATGCGGAAGAAACGCGGCTTGATGACGATTCGACTCATGGGGTTCCTTTCTTTGCAGACGCGGCGGACTCCGCGTGAGGTTCTTCCGCGGCCGGGCTCTGAGTGGCGGGGGCCAATTTGCCAAGGGCGAGTTCGACGCGGACAAGGTTCTTCCGCGTGTTCGCGACCACGAGTTTCCCGATTGACGGCAGATAGGCGACCGACGAGCCGTCCGGCCATTCGACTCCGTGGTCCGCAAGCCGGTTCCGCCAATCCGTTCCATCGCCAAGGAAATTGGATGCGGCGTCGGGACCGATCGGATACATTCGATGGACGATCGAGGACGGCGTGCCGACGAGGACGACGTTTCCGACGATACGGATGTTGATGCGGGGATGCGTCATGTCCGCAATCAAGTCGAGTGCGGCTCCGAGCGAGATGGAACGGGCCTTGAGCGTGATCAAGGACTGCTGTTCGGCGTTCTCGATGCCAAGCACCAGATTGACGCCGCGCTTCGCCGGATCGGATTCTTCTTCGTCCAGTTCGCGCGAAAGCTCGCCCAGATCCGCGAGGACGTCCACGACGTTGGCGTTCCGGTATTCGAGGCTGTCGATCATGATCGAGTCCAGCTTTGCGCGGACGGCCGTTTCCTCCTCCGTCGGGGGCGGGGCCGGCTTTTCCGCCATTTGGCCTTTCGCCTCCCAGACTTCGTGCAACAGCGCCCCGAGCCCGGGAACGCGGGCTTCGCCGAACGAGGGGAGGGTCTCCGAATAGGAGCAGACAAGGACATCGTTCGTTTCCCCCGGAACGCGAACGCCGAGCAACCACCATTGATCGGGGTCGTCCGGGCCCAGTTCGCCGGCCGTGGTTTCCGTTTGCAGGGGACCGAACCCGACCGATTCAAGAGCCGCCGACAGTTCGGAATGCGGGAGGTTGAGAACGATCACGAAGCGCTCCCCGTCCGCCCGATCCCCGGCGGAAAGCCTTTCGGTCCGGGCGTTTCCGAAGGAGGCGAGAACGCTCCGCGAAAGCGCGGGATCGAGTTCGAAGCGCTCCTGCCCGATTCCGTCGACCTCCAGAAGCAGTTCGACGGACGGAGAATCGCATTTCGAGAGCGCACGGAGTTCCGTGGCGGGGTCGAACGCCGGAAGAAGGGCCGCGTCGGGCGCCGCCACCGGCGCGTTCGTGGCGGGGTCCGGCGTCGCCGGTTCGGAGTGCGCGGCGACGGCTTCGCCGATGCGGGCGAAGAACGCCATGTGGAGGGAAAGAACGGCGCAGACGAACAGGAGCGGGGCGGCGACGAGCGCGGCAAGCGACGCGGCGAGCGCGCCTCTTTTCCATTTCATCGCGGAAACTGCGGCAAGCAGGCCGCCGACGGCGACAGTGGCCGCGACGACTGCCACGGATGGAACGAGGAACGCCCAGTCTCCTGGCGTTCCGGAGTCTGTCGTCCAGGTGGGACAGAGGTCGTTCAGCGCCTTGAGGGTTTTGGAGCGGAGCGAGAGGAACACGAAAGACGAAAGAACAACGGCCGCAATCGCCACAGATGTCAGGACCGGGTGCCCGCCCGGTTTGCGCCGAGACGGCGTTTCTGGCGGGGTGGGAGGAAGAGAGGGAGGCGTGACGGAACTCATCGGCTGTTTCCTTTCTTTGCGGACTTCGCGGACTTCGCGTGAGGGGTCAAGGGGACTTTGGGACGGGGACTTGGGGGACCGTGGGGACGAGAGGGGACGAGGTTTCGGCGGGACGGGCGGCTTTGCCAACCCAGAGCGTTAGCGGAGGGATTCAACTCATCGGAGTTTCGGTTCGGTGTGTTCGGTGTGTTCCGTGGTTTGCGGCGGCGAGGGCGAGGAGGGGGAGGAGGAGGGCGAGGCGGTTCATGGGAGACATTTGGTTGCAGAGGTTGAAAAGGTTGAATGGGTTGAAAGGGTAAAGTGTAAAGGGTAAAGTTGCGATGCGTGGCGGGATCAGGAGGCGTTCAGCCCATGGGAAAGACGGAAAGGCCGTCTTTTTCCGGGATCTTCGGACGCGCCACGCCGACGGCGGGCGGGCCGTCCGTGCCGAAGGCGTCGAGCAGCGCGCGGGCGACGGAGGCGGAGGGTCCGGAGGGCGGCGGGTCCGCCGAAGGTCCGGCCGGCGGGACGGGACGGGGCGCGCGGGTGGCCAGGACCGCGAACAGGATTCCGAGGAGGCCGGACCCCGCCACGCGGGCGCGGCGGCGGACGAGCCGCACGCCGAGCGGGGGGCGGGACGCATCGTTCCAGCGGTAGCCGCGGCCCCAGGCGGTCTCGAGGCGCCAGCGGGCGGACCCGAGCTTGGCGCGGAGGTCGCAGACGGCGCTGTCGACGGTGCGGGGCTGGACGCTCCCGGCCTCGTCCCCGAGCAACGCGAGCAGGAGTTCCGCGCGGGAGCGCGCGACGCCCGGCCGCGAGACGAGCGCCTGGAGGAGGCGGACCTCGGTGGACGTGAGGGCGACGGGACGCCCGCCGACCCACGCGACGCCCGTCGCGGGATGGAAGCGGAAGTCGTCCGCGGCGGCTTCGGCCGGGGGCGGCGCCTTGTCGAGGACGAAGAGCGCGAGCATCGCGGCGGAGAGCGGTGCGGCGCGGCATTCGTCGGCGCCGGCCTCGTAGGCGGCGCGGACGGCGGCGGGCGACAGGGCGGGCAGGAGCACTTCGATCCGGACCGCGGCCGGCAGGGGCGCCGCGCGGCGCGCGGCGCGGCAGAGCGCGGCGACGTTCG
>CACWKU010000116.1 GCA_902761575.1 uncultured bacterium | reverse complement strand
GGATTCGGCGCCGTCCGCGAGGCGGAAGTTGGTGCAGCACTGGTGCGCAAACGCGCCCGGCGCGGCGGGGGCGGCGGGCCGGACGGCGCGCGGCGCGCCGCCGGGGCCGTCCCACTCGACGACCGCGGAGGCGCCGGTGGCGTCCGCGAGGTGGAGGTGGAAGGCGGAGCCGATCGCGTGGTGCATCTCGTAGCGCCCGAGGAGCGCGAGCGCCTCGTCCACCGTCGCGGCGCGGTCGAGGACCAGGCGCACGGCGAGCGTCGTCTGGATCGGCGTGCGGCCGGTGTGCGGCTCGGGCGGGCGCTCGCCGGGGAGCATCAGCACGGCGGCGGCGAGGCCCTTCTCGTTCACGCCGTCCACGGGGACGAACGGCGCGGCGAGCAGGGCGAGGCGGCGCGGAAGCGGCGAGGGGACGGCGCCGTCCGGGAAGCCGAGGAAGAGCAGCCCCGTGGTCGAGACGGAGGCGTAGCCGCCGCGCGGGCGGGTGCGGACGACGAGCGGCGGCGTGCGCGGCTCGAGGTCGAAGTTGCGCCCGAAGAGCGCGCGGCCGTCCGGCGTCCGCGCGACGAACGTGCTGCACCCGAAGTCCGGCAGCGGCGGCAGCGCGGCGCGCGGGAGCAGCGGCAGGAATTCGGCCCGGACGGCCTCCAGCAGCTCGCGCTCGTCGCGCGCGCCGCGGGCGAGCACGCGGTCGAGGCGGTAGTCGCCGTGCACGTCGAGCGTCCAGCAGGCGGCGTCCGGGTCGGGGCGCCGCAGCGAGAGCAGCGTCCGCACGGGGTTGCGCAGCGACCACGCGGCGAGGACGAGCGCGGCCGCCAGCGCGAGGCGGAGGAACCCTCGCGCGCGGCGGCGGGAAAGGGATTTCATGTGTTCAATGGGTTGAAGGGGTTGAAGGGGTTGAAAGGGTTGAAAGGGTAAAGTGTAAAGGGAAAAGTTAGGGAGTGGGCGGGTGTCCAACCAACGGGGGCTCCGCGGACTCCGCGTGAGGCTTTGCCTCCGCGTACGGCGCGAGGAAGGCGCGGAGGATGGCGGCGGTCCCGGGGTCCGCGAACGCCGCGTGGAAGACGGAGACGTGCGTCGCGCCGGGGACGGGGACGAAGCGGCCGCGTCCGCCCGCGGCGGCGGCGACGGCTTCGCCGTGCCACGAGGGGATGATGGTGTCCGCCGTGCCGTGGAGGACGAGCACCGGACAGCGCGTGCGGGGAACGCGGGCGAGGTTCGGGAAGGGGTCGAACGGCAGGATGCGGACGCGCGTCACGACGCGCACCGCGCTCTTGAACGGGGCGACGAGCAGCAGCGCGCCGACGTCGGGGTGCTTCTCGGCGAGGTAGCACGCCGGGCCGCTCCCGATCGAGTAGCCGCACACGACGATGTTCGACGGCGCGAAGCCGCGCTCCTCGACGAGGTGCCGGAAGGCCGTCTTCGCCGCCGCGTAGACCGCCCGCTCCGAGGGCTTCCCGGGCGTGCGCCCGTAGCCGGGGTAGTCCCAGGCGAGCGCGGCGAACCCGAGCCGGTTGAAGAGCGAGAGGCGGTCGCGGACGTAGCGCAGGTCCTCGGCGTTGCCGTGCGAGAAGAGCACGGCGCGCGTCGCGCCGGGCGCGGGGCTCCACACGCCGGCGACGGGCGCCTCCGGCGGTCCCATCGCGACGAGCCCCGGCAGGTCCGTCCCGTAGGGCGGGCGCGGCGGATGGAACATCGCGGCGTTCACGATCGCGCAGCCGACGCCGGACGCGGCGGCGTAGAGAACGGCGAGGTCGACTGCGGCGCGTCGTGCGAAGCGGAGAAATGGGGCGGCCTTGCTCGGCGTGGCGGGGTGCGCACCCCGCCACGCCGGCTGCGGCCGGGTGTCGCGGCTTCGCCGCTCGGTGTCGTCAGGTTTCATGGTTGTTTCCGCGAGGCGGTGTGTTCCGTGGTTTGCAACGGCGGCGGGCGGTTCAGCCGTTGAGGAGGCGGTGGCGGCGGATGGGGAGGCCGCGGCGGAGGCGGAGGGCGTGCCAGGCGCTGGGGACGTCGCTCTGCCACGACGGCAGAAGCAGGACGATCGCGAGCACGTCGAGCTGGGAGAGGACGCCCCAGGCGAGCGCGACGCGCAGCGCGCCGGGGCGGCCCGTGGCGAAGAGCGCGACGAAGCCGGCGCCGAGGAAGAGCCCCCAGAGCTTCGAGAGGAACGCGTGCGTGCAGGGCGCGCGGCGGAAGCGCGCGAAGCTCGCCGCCTGGCAGGCCGCCTCGAGCGCGAGGACGGCGGCGACGCCGGGCGCGACCGTCCGCAGCGCGGGTCCGTCGAGGACCGCCGCCGCCGCGAGCGCGCCGAGCCAGAAGAAGAGGTCGACGCGGCTGTCGAGCCGGCGCAGCGCGACGGTGGAGACGCCCGCGGCGCGGGCGACGATGCCGTCGAGGACGTCCGAGAGCAGCCCCGCGACGAGCAGCGCCGCGAGCCACGGCCGCGCGGCGTCGGCGAACGCGAGCGCAAGTGCCGGAAGCGCCGGCGCCAACGCGGCGCGGAAGAGGATCAGGGCGAGGGGCAGGCGTTTCATTCGGGAAGGGGGCTCCGCGCGGGCTCGGCGGCCTTGCGCGCCGTGGCGGGGTGGATGCCCCGCCACGTCGGACGTGCGAATCAGGGCCGGCGGAAGGGGATGAAGAGGATGTCGAGGGAGATGCCCTTGGCGGGGTCGCGCTCGTAGCGGAAGAGGCGCCAGAGGAAGGAGTACTTGCGGTAGCCGTCCTTCCGGCTGTCGATGCCGATGCCGGGGAAGACGTCGACGGAGCGGTCGCCGTCGAGCGTCTCGTCGTGGTAGAGCCGCCACAGGACGCGCCGGCGGGCGTACTCGTGGCCGTCCTCGGGCGCGCTCTCGTGCCGGTAGTCGTAGAGGAACCACAGCAGCGAGAAATCCTCGGTCTCGCCGCTCGCGACGCGCTCGCCCGTGCCGGGGTCGAAGGCCGCGCCGCGCGTCGTCTCGGAATCCCACAGCGGGAAGAGCCAGCTCGACTCGGACTGGCTGTAGCGGACGAGCGTCGAACCGTTCGTCGGCGCGTCCGCGGCGTCGAGGAAGGCGAAGTCCGCTTCGCGGCGCGCCTTCAGGCCGGGCGAACTGCGCTCCCAGGGCTCCTCGGGCCGGCGCGACGCGAAGCTCTTGGAGCCGCCGAGGCCGAGCAGCCAGCGCGTTTCGCGCGAGCCCTCGCTCTCCCAGTCCGCATGGGCGTATACGTGGCGTCCGGGCTCGGCGGCTTCGGGCCGGCGCACGCTCCAGTCGCCGGCGGGGAGCTGGCGGGCGGCGAGTTCGGCGGCGAGATCGTCCGGGTCGTCGCCGCGCGTCTGGCGCCACCAGAGCGGGAAGAGGTAGCGGGTCGTCAGGAAGGTTCCCGAACTGTAGTAGGGGCTGCGGGACCCGCCGGCGACGAGCAGGAAGGAGCGGTCGTAGGTTCCGTCGGGGCCGTCGTCCCAGTCCCAGAGCGGGAAGAGCCACGAGCCGGAATGCTTCCCGCGCATCGTGCCGAGGAGCGGCGTGTACCAGGCGTGCTCGGTGCCGTCGCCGCTCTTCCAGTGCGCGTAAGGGAGCGTGAAGAGGCTAGTGCCCTCGCGGTACCAGAGAGGAAGAAGCCAACTGTGCGAGAAGCGATCGGACTCGCGCTTCCAGCCGGCGAGGCCGGCGAAGAGAACGACGAGCGAGTCCGAGCCGTCCGCGTCGTAGCGTCCGCCGGAGAGGATCAGCGGTACGGACCACCAGCGGCGTTTTCCGCCGAGCTCACCGCACCAGAGCAGGGTCCAGAGCTCGTTTGCGGACACGTCGCGGTAGAAGATCGGCGCGAGCCAGTAGAACTCGCGCCAACCGAGCTTCTGGCGTCCGGCCAGGCCGGCGAGCGCCCAGTCGAAACCGTCGCCGGTCTTCGGGTTCCGGCTGCGGCCGAAGAGCGGGAAGAGGCGGACGTAGTCCGTGTCCGGGCCCGTCTCGCGGTTGAAGATCGGCCAGAGGACGTCGGTCTCCGACCACCCCCTGCCCTCGTCCCAGTCGTGGATCCAGAGCGGGAAGAGCGCGTTGCAGCCGACGCCGGATCCTGGATAGCGGTAGTCCCAGAGGAACGGGAAGAGGACGTGGTAGGAGCCCTCGACGGATTTGCCGGCGGAGGCCGTCCGGGTGCTCCCCCAGAAGTACGGGAACACGCGGTAGTCGCCGTGCTTTGCGTCGAAGCGGGCGATTGGCCAGAGGACGTTCGTCTCGGTGTAGGGGCCGTCGGGCTTGTCGCGGTAGCGCGAGAAGAGCGGGCGCACGGCGATGCGGTCGTCGGCGTATTCGCCGACGGGCCAGAGGACCGAGAGAGCGGGGTCGCGCCAGTAGACGAGCGGCCAGAGGTTCACGCGGTTCTCGGCGGGGCCGACGCGGCCCTTGTATTCGCCGGAGAAGAACGGCGTGCCCTTCATCGCGGTCGTCCGGCAGCCGGACGAGAGCGCGGCGGCGGCGAGCAGGGGGAGGAGGAGGGAGAGGCGTTTCATTGCGGGCGGGGCGGGGTCAATGCTGAATGCTGAATGATGAATGATGAATGATGAATGCGGCGTGGCGGGGAATTCGGGAAGGCCGCTCCGCGGCGGGGGCGGCTTTGCCGCGCCCGCGCGGAGCGGAAGGGGTCAAGATGGCGACTGCCGAAGAACGGCCAGAATGCTGTGGACAACGAAGGAGAGAAGAATCAGAAGAAGCCAGATTAGCCAGAACGGGAGAGGGCGCCGGGACGGGCGGAACGGGTCGCGCCGGAACCGGCGGCGGGCGGGCGGTTCCGGGGGAAGCGCCAGATCGAGCCGCTGTCTGGGCCGTCGGGGGCGCGTTGCGACGGGCGCGGGCGCAGGAGGTGGCGGCGGTTCGGGGTCGGGAAGCGGCGCCGGCGACGCAGGCGCGGGCGGCGGGACCGCCGGCTCTTCTTCTCCTTCCTCCGGAACGGGAAGGAACGCGCCGTAGAAGGGAGGGTCCGGTTCGACGAGTCTCCACCGGTGTCCGTTCCCGACGTCGACGAACCAGCGTTCTCTGTCTTTCGTGCGTTCGGTCGGTGGCCCGCCCGTGAAATAGTCGGCACCGACTTCTTCTTCCCGGACGGCTCCCTTCGCGATCTGCCGGTCGAGGAACGCGAGCATTCGTTCGAATTCTTCCCGCGAAGCGAATCCGTCGATCGGGTCGGAGAGTTCGTTCGACAACGCCGCGTAAGTCGGGACATAGGTGAATTCCGGCTTGCGCGCGCCGCCGGGCATTCGCGGAAGATGCCAGAACGGATCAAGGCGGAACATGGAGCGGCGGAAACGGTCCGAATCCACGTCCACTCTCGGAAACGCCGCCGGAACGACGAAGGAATACTCGCCGAGGATTCTCTCCGCCGCGAGCTTCCGGTTCCGGTTCAAATCCGCTTCTTCGGGGGTCGCCCCGAAATCGAGCAGCATTCCCGAATCGAGCCGTTCGGTCCGGCAAGGAAGCCCGTCGAATTTCCGTTCGCCGAAGAACGAGACCACGGCATTGCCGAAGAACGTCCGCCAGCGGAAGGTCGGAAACTCGTATTTGAGATTCCACGGTGCGCGGCCCGGCGGGCTTTCGCCGTCGATGGCGGACCACAGATCCATGTCCCCGTAGAACGCCGAAAGGATCCCGACGCCTTTTGCGAAGAACCGTTCCAGATCCGCCGGGCGCCCGTCCCGGAGCGCCCATCTGGCCGGAAGACGCAAACGGCACTCGCTGTACATCCGGCTTTTCCGTTTCCAAAGATCGATGTTGGCGAACGCCCTGCCGTCCAACCGGACCGTCCAGCTGAAAGCCTTGCATCGCTTCCACTTGCGGTGGTTGACGCAGGCGATGTCGGCGGCCATCTGCGGAAGCGAGTCGCACGGAAACCATTTCGACTCGATTTCGCAATACTTCCGAGGAGTCAGCGACAGGCACTCGGTCAAAGCGGAAAAGAAGGCTTCCCAGACGGCCGGATCGAACCACTCCGCCGCCGAGAAGAACGAAACCGCCATATGGTCGTTTCCTTGAATCACGACGGACTCCCTTCCGTCGGGCGCGGATGCGGTCCGCCGTCCCCGGCGCGCAAAGCGCGGCGGGGATCGGAGGCGGGCGCATCCGCGCCGAGCATTGCGGTCTTTGCGTTCATCGTCTCGGAAGGGGGCGGAATCAGGCGCCGAGGAGGATGCCGGGGTCGAGGAGGAAGGGGACGACGCCGACGGTGACGATGCCGTCTTCGCCGGCGAGGGGGCGCTGGAAGCCGTCGGTCACGACGATTTTGCGGAAGAAGTCGCCGGTGTGGCGCAGCGAGAAGGTCTCCTGCTCGCGCTTGGCCTCGTCCGGGATGGCGAAGGCCGACTGGACGTAGACCTTGCGCGTCCCCGCGTTCACGACGAAGTCGATTTCCGTGTTCGAGCGGACCGATTTGCCGTTCTTGTCCTTGACGACCGTTTCCACGACGCCGACGTCCACGTTGCAGCCGCGCAGGACGAGCTCTTCGTAGATGGCGTTCTCCATCAGGTGCGAGCGTTCGTGCTGGCGGAAGTTGAGGCGCGCGTTGCGGAGCCCGAGGTCGGTCGCGTAGTATTTGGAGGGCGACGAGAGGTAGCGCTTGCCCTTGACGTCCCACCGGTCCGCCTTTTCGAAGAGGAAGGAGTCGGTCAGGTGCTCGACGTAGGCGGCCACGGTCGGGCGGCTGAGGCGGACGCCCCGGGCGGATTCCAGCGCGTCGGCCAGCCGGTAGGGGTTCGTGAGGGAGCCGACGCCGGAGGCGAGCACGTCCACGAGCGCCTCCATCGCGCGGCCGTCGTCGGACAGGGAATACCGCTCGACGATGTCCCGGAGGTAGATCCGCTCGAAGAGCGACCGGAGGTAGGCCGCGCGCTCGGCATCGTCCGGCGCCAGCACGGCGAGCGGCATCCCGCCCCAGAGCAGGTAGTTCTCCCAGGCCTCCGCCTTCTCCCGTCCGCTCGCCTCGAGGTATTCCGCGAAGCAGAGCGGCCGGACGCGGACCTCGATTCCGCGGTCGCGGAAGGAGGACGCGACGTCCTTCGAGAGCATTTCGGAATTCGATCCCGTGACGTAGACGTCGACGCCCGGCTTCTTCATCAGCGAGGCGAGGACGTCGTGGAACGTGACGCAGCCGGGCTTGTCCTTCTCCTCCTCGGGCGGCTTGCACATCTGGATTTCGTCGACGAGAACGTAGGTCGGCCGACCATCGGACGGAAGCCGCGCCTTGATCCACGCGGAAAGCGCCCGCGGCGTGCGGAGCGGCGCGGCATCGTCGTCGTCGAGCTGGACGGCGACGACGTGCGCGTCGTCCACCCCCTTCCTGCGCAGCACGTCGCGGAACAGCGTGAAGAGCAGGAAGCTCTTGCCGCAACGGCGGATGCCGGTGACGATCTTCACGAGCCCGTTCCCCTCCAGTTTGGCGAGGCGGTCGAGGTAGCGCGTGCGTTGGATGATCATTTGCCCATATTCTCCCGCTTTCGATATCCGTAGATTTCTACAGATTTGGAAACGGCGTTATTCTTGCAGTCTTTCGGTTCGGTGTCAAGGGCGAATGCGCGAAACCGCGTGCCGGGGGAGGAGGAAGAGGCGTTTCATTGCGGGCGAGGGCGGGTCAATGCTGAATGCTGAATGATGAATGATGAATGCGGCGTGGCGGGGTGCGGGAAGGCCGCTCCGCGGCGGGCGGCGGCTTTGCCGCGCCCGCGCGGAACGGGCGGGTGCTAGGGGGCTGCGTGTTTGTTGCGGATTCCAAAGAAAGCTTCTTTGGCGGTGTCGTAGACCAACTTGTCCGTTGTCAGTCGTTCTTCGAGCAACGGATTCGAGAAAAAGCTGGACATCCTCGAAAGGCTGCCTTCGTCAACATCTTCGTCCAAGGAGACGCCATCCGGAGAAAGACCCCACCAGTATCCGAAAACACGGAATACCGCCGGACGGCGAACCAGTTTCTTCATTTTCGTAAAGGACGGATCGACGAGCAGAACCGTTTCGACATTCCCGGGAATGTCCATGGTCCCCTCCCCGTCCGTCTTTGCGACACCAGCGGTTTCCGGAATCGCGGCCATGACGATGGGCCGGTAGTTAATCCAAAGAGCGTAGGCATCGGTTCCGGAGGCAACCTTGATTCTAGGTGAGGCACAGCCCGCGGCGAGGGCGAGGAGGGAAAGGAGGAGGGCGAGGCGTTTCATTGCGGGAGGGGGCGGGGTCAAGGGAAGTGGTTAGTGGTTGGTGGTTGGTGGCGGGGGACGGCTGCGGCCGGGTGTCGCGATTTCGCCGCTCGCGGGCAAGAGGGTTCACGGGGCGGGCTCCTTCGCGCCGTCCGCGGACTTCGCGTGAGTGGCGGGGAGGAGGAGCGGCTTGGTGCGGTCGGCTGCCTCCTGGATGATGGCCGGGGCGCCGGGCGGAAGGCGGAAGGCGTGCGCGCCGGGAAGGAGCGCGTCGGCGAGAAACTGGCGGTAGCGGCGGTCGCGCGCGGCGAAGTCGCGGAAGAGGTCGAGCCGCGCGGGCAGGAGATACGACGGCTTGCCGCCTGCGGGCCAGAGGACTTCGGCGAGGTAGTCGCGGCTCGTGAGGATGCGGACGCATTCGCGCGCGGCCGGGAGCAGTTCCGCCCGACAGTTGCGCGCGATACACACGTAGTCGACGAAATACGGCGTCCGCTCGCGGAAGAGGACGCCGGGGTCGGGCTCGAATCCGTCCGGCATCTCGCCGATCCGGGAAAGCGCCTCGCTGTAGTCGACGTAGGCGTCGCCCCGTCCCTCGCGGAACCAGTCGGCGCGGACGAAGGAGTCGCCGTTCGTCGGCCAGTAGGCGAGCTGCTCCGCGCCGCCGCGCCGGACGATGCCCGCGAGGACGTTCGTCACGTCGGTCGGCGAGGCGAGCTGCTGCTCCAGCACAAGCCGTACGATGCCGAGCGTCACGTCGTCGCCCGAGAGGTAGAAGAGCAGCCCTTCGCCGTCGGTCGGCTCGGCGGGCGGCAGTTTGGACGGCAAGCCCGCGGTCCCGGTCACGAGATGGAGGAAGTCGAAGCGTTCGCTTCCGTACGAATACGCGACCGCCGGGGCGAACAGTTCGTACGACGATGCGTCGAAGAGCGGGACGTGCTCCGGGCGGTTGCGCCCGAAGGCATAGTAGGTGCAGACCATCTGCGGAACGCCGAACGTCCATCCGTGCACCTTGCCGCCGTCGACCGCGAACGGAAGGAACTGCGCCTCGTCGCGCCAGTCGGGGCGGCCGGCGTCCTTCGGCGCGCCGAGGGAGCGAAGGGAGAGGAACGCCGGGCGGGAGGCCGGTGGCGCGATGGCGAAGGCCGCGAAGGCGAAGGCGTTGTCGAGGAATCCTTCCTGATCGTCGAGAAAGTCGTCCGGGGATTTTCCCGGATCGAGGTAGCCGGCATTCGGAAGGGCGGGCGCGTAGGTCTCCAGGTACGCGCCGTTGCAGACGACCACGTCGGCGTTGGTGGGGAACGGCTCGAAGTAGCAGTTCCACGAGACGAACTCAATGGCCTCGGCGCGTCCCTCCGCGGCCCATCGGTTCGTGAGGGCGGTCTCAAACGCGCCGGGGTCCGGCACGTAGGGGCAGAGCGCGACACGCAGCGGCGCGGCGGCGGCTGTCGTCGCCGGCGCGTTCGTGGCGGGTTTAAAGTTGAAAGGGTAAAGGGAAAAGTGGCGGAGCGTGGCGGGGTTTGATTGGCATTTGCGTTTGTGGATGATGTCAAGGCTCTGCGGTCTCTGCGTTCTCTGCGTGTGAAACCCCCTCAGTCTCGCTTCGCGCGGCAGCCCCCTCAGGGAGGGGGCCGGCTTCGCCGGGACGGGGCTCTGCGTTCTCTGCGCTCTCTGCGTGAGATTCATCCTCTGCGGTCTCTGCGCTCTCTGCGTGAGTTTCTTCCGCGGCGGGACTCTGCGTGGCGCAGAGGCGGAAGCCGAGGTAGTAGCGCCGGTCGGAGGGCGAGTGCCAGAACCGGTAGGAGGACTCGCAGTTCCCGGCCGAGATGTACCAGCTGCCGCCGCGAAAGACGCGGTCCACGCCAACTGCCGTTTCAGTCCACTCCCACACGTTGCCGTGCATATCGTGGAGTCCCCACGCGTTCGGCTCCTTCCGCCCCACCGGCTTGTGCGAGAGGGTTTCGCTCCAGTCGACCTCGCGCACGCGGTCGACGAGCCGCTCGGCGAAGTCAAGGAAGCGCGAGAGCCAGCGGGGACGCGTCGAGGCGTTCTCGTAGAACCACGCCACGCGGCCGAGCGTCGCTTCCGTGATCTCCGTCCCGTCCGCGAGGCGGCAGTAGTCGTTCGTCGAGCCCGCGCGGCAGGCGGTTTCCCATTCCTCCTCCGTCGGCAGGCGGAAGACGAGGCCCGAGGCGCGCGCGGCGGGGTGCGCGTTGAGCT
>CACWKU010000115.1 GCA_902761575.1 uncultured bacterium | reverse complement strand
TGCGCCTGCGGCACGTCGCGGAGCCGGACGAGGACCCCGCGCGCGCCGAGGAGACGCTCCGCGCGTTCCTCGCCGAGGCGCGCGTCCGCGCGGAGGTCTCGGTCCTTCCCGCGCCGGACGGCCTCGCCGCCGTCGCGGCGATCCGCGCCGCCTCCGCGGACGCGGACCTGGCGCTCTTCGGCCTGCGCCCGCCGGCCGAGGGCGAATCCGACGCGGACTACGGCGCCTACCTTCTCGCGTGCCGCCGCGCGGCCGAGGGGATCCCGCTCGCCGTCTACGCCCTCGCCGCCGAGGGGATCGACTTCCGCGACGTCTTCGCTTGATTTCGTTTGGCAACACGACGCGATTCTGGTAGGATGGCCCGCCGAAGGGAACAACCGCATGAAGCACCGCACCGCGAAGATCTCGCGCAAGACGCGCGAAACACGAATCGAAATCACGCTTGACCTCGACGGAACGGGCAAGGCCGACATCGCCACCGGCGTCGGCTTCCTCGACCATATGCTCGAGCTCTTCGCGAAGCACTCGCTCTGCGATCTTTCCGCGACGTGCAAGGGCGACGTGCAGGTGGACTACCACCACACGGTCGAGGACATCGGGCTCGCGCTCGGCTCGGCCCTCGACAAGGCGCTCGGCGACCGCAAGGGAATCCGCCGCTACGGCTTCTTCCTGCTGCCGATGGACGAGTCGCTCTGCCAGTGCGCTCTCGACTTCGGCGGGCGGCCGTTCCTCGTGTACTCGACGGAGTGCACGGCGACGTTCGTGCGCGACTTCGACACCCGACTCTTCGAGGAGTTCTTCCGAGCGCTCGCGACGAACGCGCGGATGAACCTGCACCTGCGCCACACGGGCGGCAACGAGGCGCACCACGCCGCGGAGAGCGTCTTCAAGGCGTTCGCCCGCGCCGTGCGCGCGGCGGTCGAGCGGGATCCGCGGGAGACGGGGATCCCGAGCTCGAAGGGGACGATCTAGCGGCGGCTGGCCCGAAGAGCGCGCCCTACCTTTGCCCAGCCCAGCGGCGGAGGTTCTCCGCCTCGGCGAGGAGGGCGCCCCAGTCGAGGGAGAGGTAGCGGCCGTCCCGGTAGAGCTCGCGGCCGTCGACGACGGTGAGGCGGTTCTCGAGGCCCGTGGCGGCGTAGACGACGTTGGAGACGACGTCGTTCACGGGCTGGAGGCCGGGCGTGCACAGGTCGAGCGCGAAGAAGTCCGCGCGGCTTCCGGGCGCGAGGCGGCCGGCGAGCGGGTCGCCGATCGCGGCGGCGCCGCCGCGCGTCGCCATGTCGAGCGCGGTCCGTGCGGAGACCGCCGTCGGGTCGCCCGAGGCGAGCTTGCCGAGGAGCGCCGCGAGCCACGTCTCGCGGAGCATGTTCTGCGCGTTGTTCGACGCGGGGCCGTCCGTGCCGATCGCGAGCGGGACGCCCGCGGCGAGGATGCGCGGGACGGGCGCCGCGCCGGACGCGAGCTTCATGTTCGAGGCCGGGTTGTGGACGGCGGCGCAGCCGCGCTCGCGCAGGATCGCGAGGTCGGCGTCGTCCACGTCGACGCAGTGGAAGAGCGCGGTGTCGGCGCGCAGGATGCCGAGCGAGTCGCAGTAGGGGATCGGGCGGGCCCCGCGCTCGGCGAGGCAGTCCGCGGTCTCCTTGCGCGTCTCGGACATGTGCATGCCGAACCGCCAGCCGACCTCGTCGGCGAGCGCGCGGCAGGCGAGGAGCGTGTCGGGGTCGGTCGTGTAGACGGCGTGGGGCGCGACGGCGCCGCGGAGGCGCGGGTGGCCGCGCCACGCCTCGGCGTTGGCGCGGATCCGGTCGAAGAGCGCCTCGCGCGTGGCGCCGCCGAGCTGCGGGAAGAAGCGCACGACGTTCTCGCCGATCACGCCTCGCACACCGGCCTCGTCGGCCGCGGCGAAGACGTTCTCCTGGAGCATGTACATGTCCCAGAAGGCGGTCGTGCCGGTGCGGATCATCTCCGCGAAGGAGAGCAGCGACGAAACGCGCAGGAGCGCGGGCTCCCAGCGCGCCTCGCGCGGGAAGATGTCCTCGCCCAGCCACGCGAAGAGCGCCTTGTCGTCGGCCGCGCCGCGCAGGGCGCTCATCGGGACGTGCGTGTGCGCGTCGATCAGGCCCGGGAGGATCGCGGAGGCGCCGAGGTCGTCGACCTCCGCGCCGGGGTGGCGCGCGAGGACGTCGGCGGCGGGGCCGACGTCGGAGACGAGTCCGCCCTCGATGGCGAGGGCGGCGTCCTCGAGGACGGCGCGGGAGTCGTCCTGCGTGACGAGCCAGTCGGCGCGGTAGATCTTCATCGGTGCGGAGGGGCTGGGGGGAGGAAACTACTTCGCGGCGAGGTCGGCGACGAGTTTGTTGAAGCGCGCGGGGTTCTCCAGGGGCGTGCCCTCGGCGAGCTGCGCCTGCCCGTAGAGCAGGTCCGCGAGGTCCTCGAGCGAGGCCTTCGCCTCGTCCTTGCCGACGAGCCCGAGCATCTTCTCCACCATCGGCGACTTCGCGTTGAGCTCCAGGATGCGCGGCGAGTCCGGGACGGGCTGGTTGAACGCCTTGAGGACGCGCTGCATGTGCGCCGATACGCCGTATTCGTCCGCGACGAAGCAGCACG
Source organism: uncultured bacterium (assembly GCA_902761575.1). Classification (GTDB taxonomy): domain Bacteria; phylum Verrucomicrobiota; class Kiritimatiellia; order RFP12; family UBA3636; genus UBA3636. The sequence goes on along the minus strand of CACWKU010000115.1, from coordinate 7,235 downwards.
CGCTGTCGGTGAGGCGGCTCGTGAGGCGCACCTCCTTGACGGTCTTCGCGAAGCGCTCCTTCAGCCAGTCGGCGAGCGGCTTGAAGCGCTTGTCGTCCTCCGTCTCCGCCTTCTTGCCGTCCTTGTCCTTCTTCTTGCCCTCGGGGTCGTCGAGGTCGAGCTCGCCGCGATCGGCGGCGCGGAGCTTCTTGCCGTCGTACTCGCGGACGCGCTCGGCGAAGAACTCGTCCATCGGGTCGACGAAGAAGAGCACCTCGTAGCCGTGCGCGCGGAACGCCTCGAGGACGGGCGAGTTCTTCGCGGCCTCGTAGGTGTCGGCGGAGAGGTAGTAGATCTCCTTCTGCCCCTCGGGCATGCGCGAGACGTATTCCTTGAGTGTGACGGGCTTCGTGGCGTCCTCGGAGAACGTGGACGGGAAGACGCAGAGGTCGCGGAGGCGCTCGGAGTTCTCCCAGTCGGAGTGGGCGCCCTCCTTGAGGAGGCGGCCGTACTGCGCGGTGAAGATCGCGAAGTCGGCGGGGCGGTTCTTCTGCATGTCCTCGATTTCGCCGAGGATCTTGCCGACGAGGACCTTGCGGATGCGGCGGATGACGGCGTTGTCCTGGAGCGTCTCGCGGGAGACGTTGAGCGGCAGGTCGGCGCTCTCGACGACACCGCGGACGAACGCGAGGTAGCGCGGCAGCAGCTCCTTCACGTCGTCGCCGATGAAGACGTTGCGGACGTAGAGCTGGAGGCCGAGCTTGGCGGTGGCCATCCAGAGGTCCCAGGGCGCGGTGCGCGGGATGAAGACGAGCGCGTGGAACTCCGTCGCGCCCTCGGCGGCGAAGCGGATCGTCGCGAGAGGCTCCTCGCTGTCGTGCGCGATGTGCTGGTAGAAGGCGTCGGTCTCCTCCTTCTTCACCTCGCTCTTCGGCTTCTTCCAGATCGCCTTCATGGAGTTGACCTGGCGCGGCTCGCGCGGCGGGTCGGGCGGAAGCTCCTTGCCGTCCTTGTCCTTCTTCGGCTCCGGCTTGACGCTCGGGTCGGGGCAGAGCATCACGGGATAGGCGAGGAAGTCCGAGTAGGTGCGGACGATGTCCTCGAGGCGCCACTCGTCGAGGTACTCCTTCGCGTCGTCGCGCAGGTGCAGCGTGATCGTGGTGCCGTCGGCGGCGTCGGGGTCGCCGTCGGAGAGGTCGTATTCGCCCTTCCCGTCGGACGACCAGAGCACGGGCGCCGCGCCGCGGCGGCGCGTGAGGACGTCGACGCGGTCCGCGACCATGAACGCGGCGTAGAAGCCGACGCCGAACTGGCCGATGAGCTCGGGGGCGTTCGCCTTGTCCTTCATCGCCTGGAGGAAGCGCTTCGTGCCGGAGGAGGCGACGGTGCCGAGGTTCCTCTCGACCTCCTCGGCGGTCATGCCGATGCCGTTGTCGGTGATCGCGAGCGTGCCCTTCTCCTTGTTCGGGACGATCTGGATGCGGTAGTCGGAGTCGGCGGCCTGGGACTTGTCCGTGAGGCCCTCGAAGCGCGAGCGGTCGCAGGCGTCGGACGCGTTGGAGAGCAGCTCCCGGAGGAAGACCTCCTTCTTGGAGTAGAGCGAGTTGATGACGAGGTCGAGCATCTGCCCGACTTCGGTCTGGAACGGTTTCTTCATTTCGGATATCCTTGCTGGTTTGGAGATTCAGGGGCGAAGAGAGCGTCGGGCGCGACGGTCCAGAGGCGCAGGATGCGCAGCGTCGTGCGCCACGAGTCGGGGTGCGTCCCGGCGGGCCAACGCTTGTCGACGAACGCGCAGAGGCGCCGGGCCTCCTCGAAGGCGGCGTCGCGGTCGACCGGCACCGGCTCCGCGCCGTAGCGGCGGAGGAAGTTGCCGCGCAGGACGGCCTCGCGCGTCGCGGGGGAGAGCTCGAACGGACGGAACTCGTGCACGTCCTCGCTGCACCGGACCTTGAACGTGGCGGGGTCCTCGCCGAGGAGCGAGCGGTCCATGTCGTAGGCCCAGCGGAACGGCTCGTCGTAGGACGCGAGGTCGGCCGAGGCGTGCCAGTTGGCGTTGTCGGTGCCGAAGTAGAAGCGATCGGGGAAGCGCTCGACGATCCCGTGCCAGCGGTCGTGGAACCTCGTGAAGCCGATGTTCATCTCCCATCCGGGCGTGAGATCGAGGCCGAGGTTCGGGTAGGTCTCGAGGAGGCGCTCCGCCTCGTCGGGGTCCTCGCCGAGGAAGAAGACGTGGGCGAAGTTCACCGCGAGCGCGGGGTGTTTCCGGAGGACGTTCTCCGCCTCGGCGCGCAGCTGCGCGAGCGACGGGAACGTTTCGTCGTAGACCCATCCGTTCGCCTTCGCGTCCGGGCGGGCGTTCTCGACGTCCCAGAAGTCGGCCGGGTCGCCGACATGGAAGACGAGCGGGCGGCCGCGCTCCTCGAGGACGGCGTAGAACGGGTCGAGCACGGGCGCGTCGAGCGCGAAGCCGCAGCGCTTGCGCAGACCGGGCTTGCCCTGGAGCGACTTGAAGCCGTCGTAGCCCATGTCGAGCGCGCGGCGCGCCTGGTCGGCGAAGCCCTCCGCGGACGAGGGCGCGGCGCCGTCGCCGAGGTGGAGGCCGGCGAAGGCGTAGACCTTCCGCGCGGGGTTCTCGGCGTTGAGCGCGGCCTTCACGCCGAGGCAGCGCAGGTTCGAGCCGTCGTCGCGCCACCACGGGTCCTCCGTCATCGCGGGAAGGGCCATGAGCGCGGCGCGCTCAAGGCCGAACCATTCCATGTAGCCGCGGACGAACTGGAGGTTCCAGCCGAACGAACGGCCGCGGTAGAGGTGCATGTGGGCGTCGCAGGGGGCGATCGCGTTCCAGCGGGGATGCGTGGCGTTGTGCATGGCGCGCATTGTAGCGCAACCGTGCGCCGAAATCCAGCGATCCCATTTTTCCGCTTGTCGGTAGGCGTGCGGTGCAGTATCATCCGCGCCCCGTCCGCCCACGAGCGGAAGGAACGCCATGAAGATCGCCCTCCTCCTCGCCTACTTCGCCCTCCTGATCGCCATCGGCTTCTGGTGCCGCCGCAAGGCCGCCAGCGTCGACGGATTCGTCCTCGGCGGCCGCACCGTCGGCCCCTGGCTCACCGCCTTCGCCTACGGCACGAGCTACTTCTCCGCCGTCGTGTTCGTCGGCTACGCCGGCCAGTTCGGCTGGCGCTACGGCATCAGCGCGACCTGGGCCGGCATCGGCAACGCTCTGGTGGGGTCGCTTCTCGCCTGGGCCGTACTCGGCCGCCGCACGCGCATCATGACGCAGCACCTCGACTCCGCCACGATGCCCGACTTCTTCGCGAAGCGCTTCGGCTCGCCCTCGCTCAAGCTCGCCGCCTCCGCGATCATCTTTGTCTTCCTCATCCCCTACACGGCCTCGCTCTACAACGGCCTCTCGCGCCTCTTCTCGATGGCGTTCCCGGGCTTCTCCTACTCGGCCTGCATCGTCGTGATGGCGGTCCTCACCGCGGTCTACGTGATCGCGGGCGGCTACCTCGCCACCGCCATCAACGACTTCATCCAGGGCATCGTGATGCTCTTCGGCATCGCGGCGACGATCCTCGCGGTCCTCGCGAGCAAGGGCGGGCTGATGGCCGCGATGGACGGCCTTGCGCGCGTCCCCGGGCCCGAGGTCGTCGCAGGCGCGGGGCCCTCGCCGGGCATCTTCACCTCGTTCCTCGGCCCCGATCCGCTCAACCTGCTCTTCGTCGTGGTCCTCACGTCGCTCGGCACGTGGGGCCTGCCGCAGATGGTGCAGAAGTTCTACGCGATCAAGAACGAGGGCTCGATCAAGAAGGGCACGCTCATCTCGACGCTCTTCGCCTTCGCCATCGCCGGCGGCTGCTACTTCCTCGGCGGCTTCGGCCGCCTCTTCTCGGCCGAGATCGGCGTCGCCCCGAACGGCAATCCCGCGCAGGGCTTCGACTCGGTCGTCCCGGAGATGCTCCGGGCGGCGATCTCGACGGACGGCCTCCTGATGGCGCTCGTCGTCGTGCTCGTCCTCTCCGCGTCGATGTCCACGCTCTCCTCGCTCGTGATGACCAGCAGCTCCACACTCACGATCGACTTCGTCCGCGGGACGGTCGTGAAGGACATGAGGCCGAAGTCGCAGGTGCTCTGCATCCGGATCCTCCTCGTCGTCTTCATCGCGATCAGCGCGGCGCTCGCGCTCGTGCAGTACAACAGCACGAGCCCGATCGCCTTCATCGCGCAGATGATGGGCGTCTCGTGGGGCGCGATGGCGGGATCCTTCCTCGCCCCCTTCCTCTATGCCCTGTATTCGAAGCGCGTGACGACGGCCTCGTGCTGGGCGTGCTTCGTCTTCGCGGTGTGCCTCACGACGGCGAACGTCTTCGGCTGGAAGCCCGAGCTCTGGCCCGGCACCGCGATGAACCCGATCCACTCGGGCGCGATCGCGATGCTCGCGGGCCTCGTCATCGTCCCCGTGGTCTCGCTCTTCACGCCGAAGCCGCGCAAGGACCTCGTCGAGGGCGCCTTCGCGTGCTACGACAAGACGACGCTCGTGCGCCAGTCCACGGCGCTCGGCGCCGAGACGATCCGCTAGCGTCGCATGGTCTTCGGCAGCCTGTTCTACCTCACGGTCTTCCTGCCGCCGGTCCTGCTCGGGCACTGGGCGCTGCAGGCGTTCGCGGGGCGGTGGCCGCGCGCGGCGACGGCGGCCGCGAACCTGTGGCTGCTCGCCGCGTCGCTCGTCGCGTGCGCGCTCTCGGACCTGCCCGGGCTGCCGTGGTTCCTCGGCTGCGCGGTCGCGACGGACCTGCTCGCGCGCGGCATCGCGGCGGCGGGCGCGCGCCGGCCGCGCCTCCGCAAGGCGCTGCTCGCGCTCGCGCTCGGTGGGAACCTCGCGCTGCTCGGCTTCTTCAAATACGCCGGCGTCCTCGCGCGGTGGATCGACGCGCTCGCGGGAAGCCCGCTCGTCCCGGTCCCGGAGCTCGCGGTGCCGCTCGGCGTGAGCTTCTGGGTCTTCCGCGCCATGTCCTACGCGTGGGACGTGGAGCGCGGCGTGCATCCGCCCGCGAAGAACCCGCTCGACTTCCTCTGCTTCCTCGCCCTCTTCCCGGTCTTCGTCTCCGGGCCGATCGTTCGCTGGGCCGATGTCTCGGGATCCTTCCGCGAGCGGCCGTTCTCCGCCGCGCGCGCGGCGTCGGGCTACCGCCGGCTGCTCGTCGGCCTCGCGAAGAAGGTCCTCGTCGCGAACCAGCTCGCGCCGATGGCGGACGCCGTCTGGGCGCTCGCGGACGAGGGCGGCGGCATGTCGCCCTCCATGGCGGCGCTCGGCGCGGCGGCGTATTCGCTGCAGCTCTACTTCGACTTCTCCGGCTACTCCGACATGGCGATCGGGCTCGGGCGGCTGCTCGGCTTCGACTTCAAGGAGAACTTCCTCTGGCCCTGCGCGTCGGCGAGCATCCGGGAGTTCTGGCGGCGGTGGCACGTCTCGCTCTCGACCTGGTTCCGCGACTACCTCTACATCCCGCTCGGCGGAAGCCGGCGCGGAACGGCCCGCGCGTGCCTCAACGGGCTCGTCGTGTTCGGGCTCTGCGGCGTGTGGCACGGCACGGGGTGGATGTTCGCGCTCTGGGGTCTCTGGCACGGACTGCTGCTCTGCCTGGAGCGGCTCTTCGGGCCGAAGCGCGCCAAGGGCGAGCCGCCGCCGCGCCGTCCCGCCGCGGTCGCGGCGTTCCGCTTCGCCGCGGCGCACCTCTACGCGCTCGCGGCGATCGTCTTCGGCTGGATCCTCTTCCGCAGCGCGACGCCCGCCGCGGCGGGCGTCGTCCTGCGCTCGCTCGCGGGCGCCGCCGGCGTCTCCCCCGCGAGCCGCGCGCTGTGGCTCGAATGCACGCCGCTCTTCGAAGCCGCGTTCGCCGCGGGCGCCGTCCTTTCGTTCCCCGTCGTCCCGGCGCTGCGGCGCGCGGCGCGGCGCGTCCTTCCGGAGGGGCTCGTCTGGACGCTCGAAAGCCTCGCGGCGACCGCGCTCGGCGCCGCGGCGCTGCTCTTCCTCGCCGCCGGAACGCACCGGTCGTTCCTCTACTTCCAGTTCTGAGGGCCCGGCGATGAAACGGATTCTTCCCGCTCTCTTCTTCGCGTTCTGGACCGGCGCCCTCCTCGTGCCGGACGCCGCCCGCCTGCTCGCGAAGCGCACGACGCTCGTGCGCTTCGAAAAGTTCCCGAAGCGCGAGGAAAACCGCGAGCCGGCCGTCCGCCCGTCCTTCCACCGCACGTCGAAGCGCTTCGTCCCGCGGAAGGACTACGGACGCGCCTGCGAGGCGTGGTACGACGACTCGTTCCCGTGGCGCACCGAACTGCTCCGCTTCCACCGGAAGTTCGCCTTCGACCGGCTCAAGATCCCGTCCGGACGCGACGTCCCGGGACGCGGCAAGTGGATTTTCCGTCGCGGCGGGGACTGGCCCGAACTGGACGACTTCCTCGGCGCGTTCGAACTTCCGCCGGACAAGATCCAGGCGTGGCTTGACCTCTTCGAGGGCCGCCGCGAATGGGCGCGGGCGATCGGGTCGGTCTATCTGGCGATGCCGACGCCCGTCAAGGCGCGGATCCGCTGGCAGGAGATGTATCCGGCGCTCCGGAAACACCGCGGCCGGAGCGTCGTCGACCAGATCCGGGAGGCGCTCGAAACGTCGCCCGCGAAGGACGACGTCCTGTTCGCGGACGAGGATTTCGAGGCGGCGTTCGCGGCGGGACGCGAAGTGTTCTTCGATTCCGACCACCATCCGGACGCCTACGGCCTCTGGCTTCTCTACGACCGCGTCAACCGGCGCCTCGCGGAGCTCTTCCCGGACCGCGTGCGCGCGCCGTTCCCGTGGTACGACGACCCGCCGCCGGAGGTCCTCGCGGGCGAGGCACCCGGCTGCTGGCTCGAGCGGGGCGGCGACGGACTCCGGCTCGACGTCTCGTCGCCCGGCGAGACGGAGGACGACGACGGCGTGGTCCACAACGGCTCCCGCTTCCCCTACACCAACGTCGCGACCGTGCGCGAAGGCGGCGGGCTCGCGGTCCTGATGGCGCACGATTCCTACATGCGCTTCACCCTCTCGTCGTGGCGGCGTCCGGACGGCTCCGTCCGCTTCCCCTTCGCGGAAGGCGTCGGCCGCGTCCGCGCGCACGTCTTCCAGCGCTTTACGCGCGGGTTCCTCGAACACGCGGTCCGCGAGGCCGTTCCGGACGTGGTCCTCGAGCAGTTCCCCGAATGCCGGCTGGAC
>CACWKU010000114.1 GCA_902761575.1 uncultured bacterium | reverse complement strand
TTCGCCGCGCGCGGCGAGGTGGGCGGCCGCGGCGGCGGTCTTGCCGGCGATGTGTCCGGCGCCGAGGATGGAGAGGCGGACGGGTTTCATGGGCGGCGTGACGGTTCGAAGCCGAACTCCTCCTGCAGGAGGATCGAGAGCGGAATGCCGAGGAAGATCGGGAAGCCGGCCGTGTTGCCGAAGACGGCCCAGGCGAGGAAGACGGCGTCCACCTCGGGGTAGACGAGCGCGACAGCCGGCGCGACGATCGCGGTCTCGAACGCCCCCATCGCGACGAGCAGCAGGCAGTGGCGCAGGAGGTCGCGCGGGGTCCGGAGCGAGAACGGCGTCCGCGAGACGCGCGTCCAGAACCACCACACCAGCAGCGGCCCGAGGGCGTTCGACGCGAAGCCCGCGATCGACGTCCAGCGGATCGCGTGGTCGACCGCGTCCGCGACGAGGTTGCCGAATCCGCACGCGAGGCAGCCGACGGGTCCGAAGAAGATTCCGTAGACGGGCCCGAGCGCCATCACGGGCCGGACGTCCGTGAAGCCGGGGATGAGGTTCATCGCCTTGAACGGAATCGCGACGACCAGATACGCCGCGAGGAGCCCGGCGAAGCGCAGGAGGGTCCGGCGCGTCATGCCTCCGCCCCCTTCCCCGCAGCGGCGACCGGCGCGCGTTCCGCGTCCTCGAGCCCGCGCTCCCTCTCCCGCGCGCGCCGTCGGCCGCGGAAGTCGACGATCTCGGCGAGCGACCCCGCCACGACGAGCGCCGCGCCGATCGCGATGCGCGGCGTGAGCGCGACGCGCTCGACGATCCCCGCCGGAAGGATCATCCCCCAGACGATCGAGAAGACGATCTCCACCGAGTAGACGACCGTCGCGTTGGCCGCGGTGACGCGCCGCATCGCGAAGACGTTGAGCGTCTGGGCGAAGGCGACGATGAAGTAGGCGTAGATCGCCCACGCGGCGACGAGCGTGCGCGAGGCCGGAAGCGCGGCGAAGAGGCGCGGGTCCTCGGCCGCCCAGCCGCCGAGCGCGATCAACCCCGCGAATCCCTCCAGCAGGATCGTCACCGCGATCGGGTCGTGCCGCTTGGCCGTGTCGGCGAGCCCGACGATGGAGATCGCGCGCAGCAGGCATCCCGCCCCCATGATGCCGAGGCCCGGCACCTGCGCCGCGCGGACCGCCGGTCCCAGCGCTAGCACGATCCCCGCCAGGACGAGCGCGACGGAGATCCACGTCTCGAGCGCGACGTGGCGCCGCATCGTGAGCAGGACGACCGGCAGCACGACGACCGTCATGCAGAACGTGAACGCGCCCGATGCGACGTCGAAGGCCTTCGAGCCGAAGAGGTAGAGCGTGTTGTAGCTCGCGCTCAGGACGGCGAGGCCGAAGACGGCGGCCACGAAGCGCCAGCCGCCGGCGCGCACCGCGGCGGCGAGGCGGGCACGGAACGGCACGAACAGGAGCGCCGCGCCTGCGAAGGCCGTGACGCAGGTCGTCGCGAATGCCGGGACGCCGTCCGGAATGCAGGCGTAGAGCACCACCTCCGCGCTCCAGCAGAGCGTGACGCAGAGAAGGCAGAGGTTGGCCTGGAGGCGGTTCACGGGTCGGGCATTCTAGCATCGGACCGCCCGCGTGTCACGCGGAAGGCGGGAGCGCGGCGAACCGCCGGTGCAGGTCCTTGTCGCCGTAGGGGTCGGCCGGGTCGGCGAGATCGGCCGCGGAGTAGCCGGAGCGGACGCGCAGGAGCGTCAGGGTCCGCGCGGCGGGGTCGGCGGCGAAGTCGACGCGGAACATCCGCAGCGAGAGCGTGCCGCCCTCCGGCGTCCGCGCGATGCGCTTGCGGGTGCCGTCGAACGGGTCGAGCGAGAGCTGCAGGCGAGCGGTCGCGGCGAGGTCCGGACCCCGCCACGCGAGGATCGCGGCGGCCTGTTCGCGGAACGGCGCGGACTCCGCCACGGTCCAGCGCTCGGCGGCCTGGCGCTCGACCCAGCCCGCGCGGGCGTCCGGGAAGGCGTCGGCCGCGGGGACGTAGGGCTTGAGGTCGAGGACGGGCGTGCCGTCCAGCAGGTCCGCCTCCGCGACGCGGACGCGCAGCCCCTCGACGCCGAGCAGGCGCACGCACGTGAGGCCGATCGGGTTCGGGCGGTAGGGCGAGCGCGTGGCGAAGACCCCGACGCGCTCCGGTCCCTCGGCCGGCGCGACGGGCGGGCGCGCGGTGGGGCGCCACGCGCCGGCGTTGCGGTCGAAGACGAAGACCAGCCACGCGCGCTCGAAGCCCGAGAGGTCGCGCAGCGCGGTCTCGAAGTTGCGGCCGGGCGCGAACTCGACGACGCCCTCCGCGCCGCCCTCGAACGCCCCCTGCCGCGGCGCGTCGTACTTGCGCGCGCCGCCGCCGCGGAAGACGGCGACCGGGCGGAAGCGCCATTCGTCGGCGCCCTCGCCGTCCCAGACGGTGCATCCGGTTCCGCGGTCCATGTCGGCAGATTCTAGCGCAACCTCCGGGAAAAAGGAATTCCGGAACCGGCCCCCGATCCCTCGGAGCGGATTCGCGCTACATCCTTGGCATCCAGAGACAGAGGCGGTTGCGCATCTCGTAGAGGTTGCCGGCGGAGGCGAAGTCGCAGACGGTGGTCCCGTCGTCGAAGCGGTAGGCGAAGAAGATTCCCTTCGGGGGCTTGACGGGTTTGCCGCCGACGGGCCGGAACGGCGCGTCCACCGCCCCGAGGCGGGAGTCCTGCGCCAGCACGAGCGGCCCGCGTTGGAGGGCGAAGCGCCGGGAGGCGTCGTAGGCCTCGATGACCCGCACCGCCATGTCGAACTCCAGCTCCACGCGGTCGCCCTTCTTCCAGACGCGGTCGAGGCGCAGGTAGCCGGCCTTGACGCCCTTCACCGGCTTGCCGTTGAGCCGCGCCACCGTCCTTGCGCCGCTCCAGGCGGGGATGCGCAGGCGCAGCTCGAACTTGTCGGCGGGGGCGGACCGGACCTCCACCCGGACCTTCCCCTCGCGGGCGTAGTCGCCGGCGATGGAGAGTTCGCACGCCGCGCCGCCGCCCAGGGGGACCCGGCACCGGTTCGGCTCGTAGAGCAGCACCGTCGCGCCGGCGTCGTGGGCCATCACGGCGACGTAGGGCGCCAGCGCCAGCCCCATCGGCCCCTGGGCCACGCAGCAGTCCTCGCCGTATCCGGGGATCTGGTCGTAGGCCCGCTGGCGCCAGCCCTTTCCGGCCAGCGGTCCGACCGGATTGAGGTGCGCCCACCAGGCGCCGTCGGGCGCCATCGCGCCGGCGATGCCGTTGTAGAGCGTGCGCTCCAGCTCGTCGGCGATCTCGGGCTCGCCGGTCACCGAGAGCAGCTGCATCGAGAACTTGACCCAGGTCGCCGCGACGCAGGTCTCGCCCAGCCCGCGGCCGTCGTCCCGGAGCTGCGCGTAGCGGCCGTCGCACCAGTACTCCCCCCAGGTGTCCTTGCCGCCGCCCATGCCGTTGACGAAGATCTCGGTGTCGCGCACAGACTTCCAGTAGAGCCGCGCGGCCTTGAGGCAGCGCTCTTCGCCGGTCTCGCGGTAGAGCTCGAGCGCGCCGTCGAAGCAGGCGGTCATCTCGTAGGCCTTGCCGTTGCCGATGTGCCGGGGCGGCACGCCGGCGAGCGCGGCGTCGTAGACGTCGCCGCGCTTGGAGCAGCCGCTTTCGTAGATCGCCTTCGCGAAGGCGAGCGCGTCGGGGTCGCCGCTCAGCCGCGCGGTCTGTACCACGGCCCCCAGGATGGAATTCGCGGCCAACCCCTCGTGCCAGCCGATGTCGCCCAGAGGCTTTCCGCTCGCCTTCACCTGCGCGGCCAAGGCCAGGACGTGCCGCCGCAACGCCTCCACGATCTTCGGGTCGTTCCGGACCTCCAGGCAGTAGTCCGCCAGACCGACGGCGACGTATTTGCGCCCCCAGACGTCCCAGTCCTGGAGCTGCTTGGCGGCGGGGTAGCTGGAGATGCGCCCCGTTTCGTCCGCCGCCCGGACGATGTCGCGAACCGTTTCGTCGAGCGCCTTGCGCAGCGCCGCGCTGCCGGTGGCGCGCCAGGCGTAGATGGCGCTGCGAATGATCTTTCCCCAGAACTCGCAGCGCCAGCGCCCGTCGTCCTCGCTCCGGCTGAAGAACGGCTCCGTGAGATGTTTCCAGCGGATCCTTTCGAGGCGCCGCTTCACGCACAGCGCCAGCCGGTCGCCCAGGAAGCCGCCGAATTTCATCGCGCCGGCCGGCAGAGGCCGCAGAACGTCTTGCTTTTTCATTTTTGTCGTGGGAAGAACTTTTCGGAATGTGGGACCACTGGTTTGCGGCTACCGGTACCGGATCGTGCGCACGAGCGGAAGGGACAGCAGATGCCGGTCGTCCGTGCAGAGGATCCCGGCCGTTTCCAGGACCGCGGCGGCGATCCAGACGTCGTTCGTCGGAATGGGGCGGCCGACCGAATGGGAATAGGCGAAGACCCGGGCGTAGAAAGAGCCGGTCGTCCGTGTCACGGGCAGCACCGACACGTTCGGCATCGCGAGCAGTTCCGAAAAGGCTTCCCGCTCCTCCCGCGCGCGGGCCGTTTCTCCCTGCGTGCCCGCGTCGATCTCGCCGCAGACGACGGCCGGGACCGCGACCCGCGGAGCCGACGCCATGATCCGCGCCACGCCCCGGTCTCCGTCGAACAGCGCGATGAGGGCTTTGGAATCCAGCAGCAGCGTGTCGGTCATTTCCACATCTCCGCGTCGATCGTGCGCTGCCGCGCGACGGAGTCCCGCAGACGGTCCGCCTCGCCCTTCCGGAGGATGCCGCAGAACTTCATGTAGGGATTGTCGCTTTCGGACGCCCCGGTCTTCGCGAGCCCGAGCAGCGGCGAAAGCAGCTCCTTCACCGCCCGGTTCACGCTCGTGCCGACGGCGCGGGCGTGGGCCCGCAGCGCTTCGGCGAAGTCGTCTTCCACGTGGATGGTCATCGTCGTCATGATTCATTGCTCCGTTTCATTGATTCACAATTCTGCATCACATCCGCCGGTTTGTCAAGGGAATTTGCGGCGGCGCGGGAGCGCTACGGGCGGAGGACGTCGGACCACCAGACGAGGTTCGCGTTGGGCATGGTGGCGCGGAGAGGAGAAAACTTGTTCACTTGACTGGAATCGCGGGGGACCATTCGAACAAGGTTCCGTCCATGCGGTGTTTGAAAGGGTCTTCGCAGATGACGGACTTGACGCGCAGGAAGGAAACGGGCTGTTTGTCCATCCGGACGACGAGGTTCGTTTCGCCCGATCCGGCGGGGAAGTTTCCTAGGTCCCTGTGCACGATCCATCCGTCCGTTGTGGTTCCGCCGTCGGTCGGGCCCGCAAGGACGATCGGGCTTTTGAGGCCGCCGGACGGAAGATCGGTCCATGCGAGCGCGAGGTCGATGTCGCCGTCGTCGCGCTTCGTTGCGGAGATGACGCGGACGAACGAGCCCTCGACGGGGACGCGAAAAACATTGCCGAAGAAGCCGATGTCGGCGGGGAAGGTGTAGTCGGCGGGGTCGGTGGAGGCCTTGGACGCATCCTTGGCAATGCCGAAGCCGGGGCCGGTCGGAACGCCCTTGTCGACGTAGTCCGGCCAGGCGGCGCCGGCGCGTCCGTTCTCGTTCTCGAAGACGATTTCGATTTCGTGCCAGCCGGCCTTGACGGGGATCGCATCGGAGCAGTCGGCGGTCTTGAATTCGCGGCTCTCGAAGACGGTCCTGCCGTCGAGCTTCACGGTCGTGAAGTCCCACATCCGCTCGCCGAATCGCACGTCGCCGTCCTTCGTCGCGAAGACCTGTCCGCGGTAGCGATACAGGTCGCCGGACTCCCACGAACGCGCGAAGCGGGACCACTGCGCCGCCTCGGCGGGCGTTCGATCGACCATCACGGGAAACACTTCGCCGTCCGCGGGCAGCTTCAGGGCGAGCGGATTCTCCGGTTCCGCCACGACGCCGTTCTTGTTCGCGAGGGCCTGGACAGGGCCGGGCACGACGCGGCGGAAGCCGCGGAGCTCCTCGAGGAGGCCGGGGCGGAAGAGGCCGCCCTTGTCGGGCGCGGCCGGGGCGAAGGAGGCGAGCGGCGGGAAGGGATCGGTGACGGGCGGGGCGACGCGCGGGAGCGGGCGCTTGGCGGGGCGGTAGGGCCTGCCGTCCGCGGGGACGGGGAAGGGATGCTTCTCGGTCGCGTGCTCGGTCTCGAACGAGCCGTCCGGGTGGACGACGAAGAGGCGCAGGCCGGGGTCGCCGTCGTTGTAGGAGTGGACGGTGAGCGCCTTCGTGGCGCCGAGGCGGATGCCGTTCTCGTCGATGCCGTCGAACGTGTTCATGTGGTCGTGCCCGAAGTAGGCGCCGACCAGGTGGCCGTTCGCGCGCCACGCCTCGTAGAGCGTGCGGCCCTCGACCGTGTGCTCCTTGTCGCGGTAGGCGCCCCAGCCGGGCGGGCAGGTGTGCTCCTTGAGTTCGCCGAGGACGCCGTCGGCGGGGACGGCCTGGACGTCCTCGCCGCGCACGCGCATCTTAATTCCCTTCTCGCCCTCCTTCGCGGCGCGGAAGAGGCCGGTGTCGTTCGCGTCCGGCACGATGATGTGCTGGAACCAGAGGTGCGGGACGCCGTCCGCCGCAACGCGCTCGTACCACGCGATCTGGTCGGCGTGGCAGCCGTCGTAGCCGCCGGAGGAGTAGGCGCCGGAGTCCATCGGGAAGAGCCGCACGGACGGCTTCTCCGCGCCCGGGACGAAGAGCTCGATGCAGCCGCTTCCGACGCCGGTGAGCTCGGGGACGTCGTGGTCGACGAAGAGCTCCCCGCCGCGCTGCTTGAGCCAGTCGTACTGCTCCTGGCGCGTGAGGAAGTCGTCGCCCGTGCGCTCCGAGTCGTGGTTGCCGAACGTGACGCAGAACGGCGTCCGGAACTCCTCGAAGATCTTGACGACCGGCTCCATCGCGCCGGCGAAGGCGTCGCGCCGGTTGGAGGCGGTGTTCACGTTGTCGCCCGTGAGGACCACGAGCCGCGGCTTCGCGGCGGCGAGCGCGGCGCGCAGGACGTCGGCGGAGCGCTGCGAGAGCTTCCCCTGGTCCTGGATGTCGGAGACCTGGAAGAGGGCGAACGAGCCGTCCGCGTCGAACTCGAAGCGGGGCGGCGGCGCTGCGGTGGCGCTCGCGGTGGCGAGCGCCGCCGCAGCCGCAATGACGAGCGCCGCTGCGCGGCGAATGACGGGCGCGGCTCCGCCGCGAATGACGGGTGCGGCTGCGCCGCAAATGAAGGGCGGCGGCGTTGCCGCCGAATGACGGGCCGCTTCGCTGCAAGGACGAATGGTGGATGTGCTCATGGGTGGTGTTTGGGTTCAGGGGTGGGGTCAGTATCTCCGGGGATGGGACAGGCGACGGGGACGGTCGAGAAGGCGTTCAGGCAGCGAACGATCCAGTCGATGAATTCCGTGCCGGCTTGAGGCGACCAGGCATCGGCCCACTGCTGCGGGCAGGCATAGGTCGCACCGGGGACCGCATAGTCGTCCAGTTCGGAATCGGTCTCCGAATTGACGCGGTCCAGATTGCGGGCGAGCCAGCCGGCGAGAAGTGCGGGGTCGGAACGATGTTCCACGAAAATGTCGACATGGCTGGTCCGATCCGGGTGCAGATGCCATTCCACGTCGAAGCGGCAGGAGTCCGAGTCCAGAACGAGCCGATCCTCCTGCGGGTCGTCCGTCTGAATCCGAAGACGCGGGACGGGATCGCGGCGCAGCCGTTCCAGAAGCGCGCGACCGAAATCGGCCGGTGTTGTGCCTGCTTCGGCACCGTTTGTGTCGGTCAGTTTGTCCATTCGGTTTGCTTGTCGACGGGAAGTCGCTCCGCGGCGGAGCGTCGCGGGGGCGTTACAGGAACATGGCCATGTAAAGCGGGAGGCGCGGTGATGCGGGATTCTACCACGGGCCGGGGAAAATGACGAGGAAAAAGCGCAGAAATCTCGGGCGACGCGATATTCTTTCGGGCGCGCGTGGCGGGGTGCGGACCCCGCCACGCCGGGGCGACTCGACGACGGGACGACTTGGCCCAAGTCGACGGGTCGGCAGGTCGCAAAGTCGAAGAACTGGGATGCGCGCGGCGGCGAGCCGCCGCGCGCATCCCTTGCGAGGCTACCGGTTCATCTTCGCGGTGAGGGCCATCAGGAAGGCGAGGATGCCGACGAGGACGAGCGTGCCGAGCAGGAGCGCCATCGACTCGAGGCGCAGGACGGCGAACATCACGGCGTAGCTCGCGAGCGCGAGGCCGCCGAGCGCGAGCGCGGCGGCGCGGCGCCGGAAGACCGCGCCCGCGTAGGCGCCGGTCATCCCCGCGACGACGAGCGCCGAGACGGCGTAGGCGGCCGCGAAGGCCATGTGCTCGGAGAGCGAGAGCAGCAGCATCCCGAAGAGCACGAGCGCGAGCGCGGCGACGAAATACTGCACCGGGTGCGCGGCCGTCCTCGTGAGTCGCTCGGCGGCGAGCACCGCGAAGAGCACGACGAGGACGAAGAGCGACGCGTACTTCATCGCGCGGTCGACCTGCTGGTAGGAGTTGGCCGGCAGGACGAGCGCGAGGCCGGACGCGGCGCCGGCGGCGCGGAACTCGTCGCCCCGCCACGACTGCGGGTAGGGGCGGTTGAGCTCCATCACGTTCCACTCGGCCGAGAAGCCCTCCGGCCCGACCTCCCGCGCGTCGGGGAGCGTTTCGCCGGTGAAGCTGGGCGAGGGCCAGGGGCCGTCGAGCCGGAGCGAGAAGTTGCGCCCGGCCGGCGCGAAGAGCAGGTCGCCGCTGCCGTTCACGACCATCTCCAGCTCGAACGGCACGGAGGCGCCGGGAGCGAACTTCGCCGGGTCGAGCGCCGTGCGGAAGCCGGCGCCCCAGACATGCGCCGTGCCGGGCTCGACGGGCACCTCCTCGCCGCCCACGACGAGCCGGACGCGCTTGAGCCCCTTCGCGTCGGGGACGCCGACCGAGACGAACGCGCGCTCCTCGCCGGTCTCGTGGCGCCACACGCGCGGCGGAACGGCGAAGGCGCCCTTCATCCGCACCGAGGCGCGGTGCAGGACGACCTGGTAGATGCCGCGCGAGCGGATCTCCGGCTCGACCGTGCCGGAGGCCTCGAGCTCGTCCGGCAGGACGACCTGCCAGGCCGTCTCGCGGCGGGGCGTCTCCTCGGCGCGCCCCTGCACGGTGCGCGTCTCGGTCCAGCGCTCCTCCGCGACGAGCGTGAGCGCGGGCGGGCCGATCGTCTGTTCGCCGCCCCACTTGCCGGCGATCTCGCGCTCGACCGACCAGAGCGTCCGCTCGCGCGCGGCGCGGATGCCGTAGGTCATCGCGAGCGGAATCTGCAGCACGAGCAGGATGCCGCCCACGAGGAGCAATTTGAAGCCCAGCGATTTCCGCATCATGCCGGAGATCGCGGCGAGGAAGGAGGGGCGTTCGGGGAGGAGTCGGGGAGTTTCGTTCATGGCGTGGGGTCCTTGGGGGTGAAAGCGGTTGAAAGGGTATAGTGTACGCCCGCATGGCGGGGCGGTCGCTTCACCCTGCATTAGTCGTCCGCGCCGGAATTTTTTACGGCGGCACCAATCGAACCGTGTGTAAAACTTACGCAATCATCCGCTCTACAAGCGGCGATTTCAATGAAAATCACGCACGGTGGAATCGATTACGGGAGGCCGCTCCGCGGCGGGGGACGGCGCCGCCGCGTTCGTGCGGGCGGAGGAACGCTACGGCGAGGCGAAGAGCTTCTTCGAGACGATCCAGAGGACCATCCCGAGGAGGAACGCGAGGGCGGCGGCGGCGTGGAGGAGGGCGAGGCCCAGCTGCAGCGCGCGTTCGCGGCGGGGAAGCTGCAGGCGGCGGAGGACGGCGGCGACCGCGGCGCCGTCCGCGAGGCGGCGGGCGGGGTCGGGCTCGAGCAGTCCGGCGAGCAGCGCGTCCCAGCGGCGCGAGATGCGCCGCGGGTCGTAGG
>CACWKU010000113.1 GCA_902761575.1 uncultured bacterium | reverse complement strand
CGGCGCGGCGCTCGGCTGGGACGCCTCGGTTCGCGCCGCGAAGCGGCCCCGCCGCGTGGAGCTCTCGCCCGCGTTCCGGGCGGTGCTGCGTCCGCCGCCGGGCGCGCGCCCGGCGGACGACGCGGAGGATCCGGGCAAGTGGCTCCCGCGCAAGCGGACGGTCTTTCCCGAGGATCTCGTCCTGATCCGGTAGGGCGGGGGAGGGGAGCGCCATGAAGCAGCCGATCCACGGCCTGGGCCCCGAGGAGCTCGCCGAGGCCGTCCGCGAGGCGGGCGGCGAGCGGTTCCGCGCGCGCCAGCTCGCCGAATGGCTCTGGACGCGCTTCGCCGCGAACTGGGACGAGATGACGAACCTCCCGCGCGCGCTGCGCGCCGCTCTCTCGGAGCGCTGGCTCGACCTCGACGGCGCGCTTGCGACGGAGGAGGTCGCCGGCGAGGAGGGAACCGGCACGCGCAAGATCCTTTCGCGCCTCGCGGACGGCGAGCTCGTCGAGACGGTCCTCATCCCCGCGGCGAAGGACCGCACGACGGTCTGCGTCTCGAGCCAGGTCGGGTGCGGCTGCGGGTGCGCCTTCTGCGCGAGCGGGCTCAACGGCTGCACGCGCAGCCTCTCGGCGGGCGAGATCGCCGCGCAGGCGGCGCGCGCGGCGCGCCTGCTGGGGCGGCGGCCGGACAACGTCGTCTTCATGGGCATCGGCGAGCCCTTCCTCAACTACGACGCCGCGCTCGCGGCGGCGCGCCGCATGAACGACCCGGCGCCGGACGGCCTCGGCATCGGCGCGCGGCGGATCACGGTCTCGACCTGCGGCGTCGTGCCGGGGATCGAGCGGTTCGCGGGCGAGGGGCGGCAGTTCGAGCTGAGCGTCTCTCTCCACGCGCCGACGGACGAGCAGCGCGCGGCGCTCATGCCGGTCGACCGCAAGTGGCCGCTCGGCGTCCTGGTGCCCGCGTGCCGCGCCTACACGGAGAGGACGGGGCGCATCGTGACGTTCGAATACACGCTCGTGGCGGGGTTCAACGACCGCCCCGAGGACGCGCGCGCGCTGCTCGCGCTGCTTCGGCCGTTCCCGTCGCGCGTGAACCTCATTCCGCTGAACCCGGTGAAGGAGTTCTCCGGGCGGACGCCGTCCGCCGCGACGTGCGAGGCGTTCCGCGCGGCGCTGGAGCGAGGCGGACTCAACGCGACGCTCCGCCGCAGCAAGGGCCGCGGCGTGAACGCGAGCTGCGGCCAGCTCCGCCGCTCGCGGATCGGCGAGCGGTAGCGGCCGCCGTCCCGGCGGCCACCATGCCCGCCGGATCGGCGGGCGCTACCGGAGATGGCGGGCGATTTCGGCGACGACGCCCTCGACGGGGAGGTGCGTCGTGTCGATGCGGATCGCGCCCTCGGGGACCTTGAGCGGCGCGGTCTTGCGCGAGGAGTCGATCCTGTCGCGGGCGAGGAGCGAGGCCTTGACCTGCTCCTCGGTCTGGACGAAGCCCTTGGACGCGTCCTCCTTCTGGCGGCGGCGCGCGCGCTCGTCGGGGTCGCAGTCGAGGTAGAAGCGGTAGGGCGAGTCGGGGTAGACGACCGAGCCGATGTCGCGGCCCTCGACGACGATGTCGCCGAGGCGCGGCATCTCGCGGAGCCATCCCGTCACGATCGCGCGCACCTCGGGCACGGCGGAGACGGGGCTCACGTGGGCGTTGATCTCGGGCGTGCGGATGGTGTCGCCCGGCTCCTCGCCGCCGACCTCGTAGGCGACGCGATTGCCCTTCACGACGAAGTCGACCCTGACGCCCTTGCAGAACGCCGCGACGGCGGCGGGGTCGGACGTGTCGACGCCGGCCCGGAGGCACTCGCGCGTCATGATGCGGTAGAGCGCGCCGGAGTCGACGAAGAGGACGCCGAGCGTCTCGGAGACGGCGTGGGCGGTGGTGGACTTGCCGGAGCCGGCGGGGCCGTCGATGCAGATGACCTTGTTCATGGTCGGGATGGTCGGGATGGTCGAGATGGTCAGACGAAGCGCTTGAAGTACTCGATGGTCTTGGGGAGGCCTTCGGCGAGGGGGACGCGGGGCTCCCAGCCGAGGAACTCCTTGGCGAGCGCGATGTCGGGGCGGCGGCGCTTGGGGTCGTCCTGCGGGAGGGGCTGGTAGACCAGCTTGCTCTTCGACTCGGGAAGGCACTTGAGGGTGAGCTTCGCCAGCTCGAGCATCGTGAACTCGCCGGGGTTGCCGACGTTGAGGACGGGGACGCCGAGGCCCTTGCCCTCGAAAAAGCGCTCGACCTCGGAGCGGGGCTTGGCCATGAAGCGCTCGGTCGCGTCGAGCAGGTCGTCCACGTACTGGAACGAGCGGGACTGGCTGCCGTCGCCGTAGATCGTGATGTCCTTGCCCTGCAGCGCCTGCATGGCGAAGTTGGAGACCACGCGGCCGTCGTGCGGGTGCATGTAGGGGCCGTAGGTGTTGAAGATACGGATCATGCGGACGTCGACGCCGTACTGGCGGCGGTAGTCCGCGCAGATCGCCTCGGCGGCGCGCTTGCCCTCGTCGTAGCAGCTACGGATGCCGATGGTGTTCACGTGGCCCCAGTAGGTCTCGGGCTGCGGGTGGACGTCCGGGTCGCCGTAGCACTCGGACGTGGAGGTGTGGAAGACCTTCGCCTTCGTCTTGAGCGCGAGGTCGAGGGCGTTCATGATGCCGAGGAGCGACGTCTTCGTCGTCTCGACCGGGTTGTGCTGGTAGTGGATCGGCGAGGCGGGGCAGGCGAGGTTGTAGATCTCGTCGAACTGGCCCCAGAACGGCTGCGTGACGTCGTGCAGCAGGAACGTGAAGCGAGGGTTCGACAGGAGGTCGTAGATGTTCGCCTTCGAGCCGGTGAAGAGGTTGTCGAGCACGGTGACCTCGGCGCCCTGCGCGAGCAGGCGGCGGGCGAGCTGCGAGCCGATGAAGCCGGCGCCGCCGGTGACGAGGCATTTGCGGGTGTTTCCGATCATGGGGAGGGTCCTGCGGTTCGGGAAGGGCGGAGTATAGCGCAACCGGCGTCCGGATTCAACCGAGCGGCCCTCCCGCGCGGGCGTTCCCCGAAAACGCGCTTGCGCCGGAGGGGAAGGTTCCGTAGAATCATGGGCTTCGTGGGCTCATCCGCCCGCCTTCCCGCCATGAAGCCACCGCTCCGCAGGACCCTCCTCTCTGTCGCCGCGATCGCGATCGTCGCCGTCGCGGCCGTCGCGGCGTTCCGCGGCCGTGCCGGACGCACGGGGGAGGACGGCGCGCCCTTCGCGCTCGTCCGGCGCGGCCCGCTCGTCGTCGACCTGGCGGAGGACGGCGAGATCAAGCCCGCCGAGCAGCTCACGATCAAGAGCGAGGTCGAGGGCCGCCATGCGATCCTCTACATCATCGCCGAGGGGACGATGGTCCAGAAGGGAGACCTGCTGGTCGAGCTCGACGTCGCGACGACGGTCGACGAGAAGGTCAACCAGGAGATCGCCGTCACGAACGCCGCCTCCGCCCTCGAGATGAAGCGCGAGGACCTCGAGATCGCCCGCAACCAGGCCGCGTCCGACGTGGAGCTGGCGGAGCAGGACCTCGCCTTCGCGCGCGAGGACCTCGTGAAGTACGAGGAGGGCGAGTACCCGAACAAGCTCGACGAGACGAAGGGCTCCGTCACGCTCGCCGAGCAGGAGCTCGAGCAGGCGCGCGAGAAGTACGAGTGGTCGAGGAAGCTCCACGCCGAGGACTTCCTCTCGGAGAGCGAGCTCAAGGGCGACGAGCTCTCGTGGCGCCACAAGGAGCTCTCGCTCGCGACCGCGCGCGGCAATCTCGCGCTGCTGGAGACCTACACGCACAAGCGCGAGCTGGCGAAGCTTCGCAGCGACGTGCGCCAGAAGGAGGCGGCGCTGGACCGCGTCCGCCGCAAGGCCGCCTCGTCGATCCTCCAGGAGGAGAGCTCGCTGCGCGCCAAGGAGGCGGAGTTCAACCGCCAGCGGCAGAAGCTCGAGAAGCTCGAGGAGCAGATCGCCAAGGCGAAGATCTACGCCCCGATGTCCGGCCAGGTCATCTATTCGACGAGCAACCAGCGCCCGTGGGAGAACAGCGAGCCGCTCAAGGAGGGCGTCGAGGTCTGGGAGCGGCGCGACCTGATCATCCTCCCGACGGCGGACACGTTCGTCGCGTCGACCGTCGTCCGCGAGAGCGCCCTCAAGAGCCTCTCGACCGGGATGCCCGTGCGCGTGACGTGCGACGCCATCCCCGGAAAGGAGTTCTCCGGCACGCTCGCCCGGATCGCGCCGATGCCCGACAACGGCCGCCGCTGGATGAACCCCGACATCAAGGAGTATCCGGCCGAGGTGCGCATCGACGGCGGCGTCGGCGAGCTCAAGAACGGCATGGGCTGCCGCCTGCGCATCCTCCTGGCCGAATACGAGGACGCCGTCTCGGTGCCGGTGCAGTGCGTCGTCCGCGTCGGCGGCGAGTCGTGCGTTTGGGTGAAGACGCCTCGCGGTCCCGAGCGCCGAGCCGTCGAGGCCGGCCTCGACAACAACCGGTTCGTCCGGATCGTCTCTGGCCTCGAGGGCGGCGAGGAGGTCCTCCTCGTCCCGCCGCTCGCGGAGTCCGCGCCGGAGGGCGGCGGCCCCGCGCCGCCGCCGCCGGGCGGCTAGAGCGCCTCCGCGACCACGGAGACGCCGTCGGGGATGACGGAGATCTTCGCGTCGGGCGAGGTGAGCTCGGTGGCGAGGGCGACGCCCTCCTGCAGCGTCGTGGCGGGGTGCAGCCCCATCGCGCGGAGCATCGCGTGGTCGCAGTCGCGCGTCACGAGCACGACGCGGTTGCGGCACAGGATGCGAGCCAGGATCTGCACCTGCCACTGGTCGGGCTCGGTGCGGTCGCGCGGGACGGCGAGGATGCGGTCGAGGAGCGCGCGCGGGGAGGGCGCCTCCGAGAGCATCCGCAGGAAGCCCTCGCCGCCGTGGCCGTCGCCGCACGCGGCGCAGAGCACGATCGCCCCGCCCTCCCGCGCCGCCGCCTCGCCCGCGGTCATCCCCTTCACCGACTGGTAGACGTTCTGGTCGAGCGGGTGGCCGCCGTTGGAGGTGACGACGATGTCCGCGCGCGGGACGCGCACGCGGCAGGCGCCCGCGAGGAACGCGCACCCCGCCTCGTGCGCGGCGCGGTGCGCGCCGGCGAACGCGCGGACGATGCGCTTCGCGGGGTCGATGACGACGTTGAGCACGAAGGCGAGCCTCGCGCGGTCGGCGGCGAACACCATGTCGCGGTGGACGGGGTTGCCCTCGAGGATTCCGGTGCGCGCCCGCGGGTCGGCGATGAACTCCGCGCAGTGGTTCGCGAGGACGGTCTCGCGCGAGGCGACGCCGGGCAGGACCGCCTTGCGCCCGCCCGAGAAGCCCGCGAAGAAGTGCGGTTCGATGAATCCCTCGGAGAGCAGCAGGTCCGTCTCGAGCGCGAGGCGGTTGAGGCGCAGGCGCCCGCCCGACGGGAGCACGCCCGCGTCGACGAGCGAGGCCTCGTCGGTCGAGTCGTGCAGGACGATCCGCTCGTTCGCGACGACCTCCTCGCCGAGCTTCTCGACAAGCTCCTCGCGCCGCGTCGCGCGGTGGCAGCCGGTCGCGACGAGGAGCGTGACGTCGATCGCCGGGTTGCCGTGGCGGAGGCGCCCGAGGAGCGCGGGGACGAGGTGGCGGGAGGGGACGGGGCGCGTGTGGTCGCTCAGGATCACGACCGCGCGGCGCCTGCCGGCGGCGAGCTCCTCGAGGCGCGGGGAGCCGATCGGCGCATCGAGCGCGCGGGCGACCTCGGCGTCGGGATCGGGGGCGGGAGAGGGGATGGGCGCCTCGAAGACGCCGAGGAGCCGGTCGTCGGGGACGTCGGCCTCGAGCCTCGTGCGGCCGTAGGGAACGGAGATTCGCATGGCGTTCCGGATCAGTCCTCCGCGGCGTCGGGCGCGGAGGACTCGGCATCCGTCGGCTCGTCGAAGGCCGGCGCGTCGGGGTCGGCGGCGGGGACGTTGTCCTCGGGGCGGAGGGAGACGCGCACGACGCGGGTCGAGGTCAGGCGGCGCACGGCGAGCGTCACCGTCTCGCGGCCCTTCGTCGCCTCGAGGAACGCGCGGGCGTCGGCGACGGGCCTGTCGTCGACCTTCGTCACGAGCTCGAACGGACGCAGGCCCGCGACGGCCGCGGGGCTGCCGTTCTTGCACTTCGTGACGACGACGCCGGTCTCGTCGTCCGCGAGCTTGTAGTATTCGCGGACCTCGAAGGTCGCGTCGGCGACGATGACGCCGAGCGCCTTGGAGCGGGCGCGCGTCGCGGTGCGGTAGCTCGGCGGCGCGACCTCGACGTCGAGCTCGGCCTGCCGGAACGCGCCGTCCGAGAGCCATTCGACGCCGATCCGGTTGCCGATGCCGAAGGAGGTGAGGACGGCGTCCGCGTCTTCGCCGACGCCGGGCCACGGCGTGACGGGGATGCGCTCGAAGAGCTGGACGGGGGCCTGCTCGTAGATCTCCTCCCAGTCGATGGATTCGCCGTAGCCGTCGGTCTTCTCGATGGCGCGGCGGACGGAACCGTCGTCCGACCGCGCGAAGAGCAGGATGTCGCCCTCCTTCACGCCGATCTTCTCCGCGGCGCTGCCGGGGTAGACGTGGCTCACGAGCGCGCCGCGCGTGTCGACCTCGCGGTCTCGCTTCGTGCCGAGCCACGCCAGCGCCTTCTTCTCGCGGGCGACCTCCTTCGTGACGGGCTGCAGGTCGGCGCCGAACCAGGCGACGCGGACGCGGTCCTTGCCCTTGCGCGGGACGATCTCCGGGTCGACGGGCAGCCGCCCGGCGGCGAAGTCGGCGAGGAGGGCTCCGTTGAGCCAGTCGTGGTCCGCGCTCCAGCGGCTGCCGCCGCGGCGGCGGTCGGCCGCCCACTGGACGATGCGGCCGTCCGCGTCGAAGAGGTCGTCCTCGGCCGCGGCCCGGATGCGGTCGTCGCGGCCGACGTCGAAGGAGTCGAGCACGTCGTATCCGACGCGGATGCGGATGGCGTCGCCGCGCTTCTCGACGTCCGCCGAGAACGCGGGCTGCAGGTAGCGCGACTCGACGGGCCCCTCCGCGGGTTCGAGCGGCTCGACGCCCTCGGGGACGCCGTTCTCGAACGCGGCGACGACGATCGCGTAGTCCTTGAGCGCGCCCTCGAACTTCAGCGGGACCTTCGTGCCGTCGGGGAGCGTCGCCTCGATCTTGTCGAGGCGCGCGATCTCGCCGGCGCCGGCGCCCGTCGGGATCATCACGCGCCCGCCGGCGAACACGGCGCCGACGAGGTCCTTCTCGTCGCCGTCGCCGCCGTCGTCATCGTCGTCGTCGTACGAGTAGCGCATGCCCCGGCCCTGGCGCTCCTCCTGCGACTTCGGGTCGAGCCGGAGGAAGACCGGGAGGTAGGCGCGCGCGAGCCGCGCCTCGAGGGCGGCGGCCGCCTTCTCGGACGCGTCGGGTTCGGCGGCGGTCCAGTCGGACGGCGCCTCGAAGCCGTCCTTCCCGACCTCGAACCGGTCGCGGAACGAGACGGTGACGGCCTCGTTGGAGGCGTTGACGAGGAGCGCGTTCTCGACGCCCTTCACGTAGTCGCGGCCGAGCGCGGGGAAGCGCGTGAAGTCGTTGGCGGACCTCGAGCGGACGCCGGTCGTCAGCATCCCGTCCTCGCGCGCGACGAAGAAGAAGGAGGGTTCGTCCGGCATCGCGCCGGCGGCGGCGAAGGAGAGCGGCTCCACGCCGGGGAGCGGCTCGTCCGTCGCGAAGAGCAGCGCGCCCTTCTCCGGGTAGGACGCCACCGCTCGTGCGGGCCACGACCTGCCGGGCTCGGCGGGGAGGCGGATCTCGACGCGCTCCACGCCGGACGTGCGGAACCGCGGGTCGTAGGAAAGGAAGCGGTCCGCCGCGAGCGCGAAGCCGGGAACGGCGTAGGAGCGGTTCTCGGAGATCAGCGAGTCGAGGTTGCGGTAGTGGATGCCGCCGCAGTTCGGGCAGCGGTAGGGCATCGAGCGGGCGGGCGAGCGGCCCTCCTCGTCGCGCCTGAGCTTCCAGGCGACCTCGACGAACGACGCGCCGAACCGGTCGTGGAGCTCGGACGTGCGCTCGACGGCGGCGAGCGCGGCTGGCCTTCCCGGCGTGGCGGGAGCTTCCGCCGCGGAAACGGAGGAGGCGGCCAGGGCGAAGACGAGAGGAATGGCGGGATTCGTTTTCATGGGGATCCTTTCGATGGTCGGAAGTTTAGCACATTCCGTCGGAACGGCGCAACGTGGTCGAGTCGTCCGAGACGCGGAGGGCGGCGGCGGTGGCGCCCGGGACGCCGGGGCGCGCGAGCTCGTCGGGCGAGCCCTGCGCGACGATGCGGCCGCCCGCCTCGCCGCCCTCGGGTCCGAGGTCGACGAGGAGGTCCGCCGCGCGCATCACCTGCACGTTGTGCTCGATCGCGACGATCGTGTGGCCTTCGCGCACGAGCCGCCGGAACACGCCGAGCAGCGTGTCGATGTCGCGGAAGTGCAGCCCCGTCGTCGGCTCGTCGAAGAGCAGCAGCGAGCCCTTCGCCTTCGGGCCGAGCTCCGCGAGGAAGCCCGCGAGCTTGAGGCGCTGCGCCTCGCCGCCGGAGAGCGTCGGGACGGGCTGGCCGAGCCGCAGGTAGCCGAGTCCGACGTCGGCGAGCGGCCGCAGGCGCGCGACGGCGGCGGGGTCGTCCGCGAAGGCGGCGAGCGCCTCGGTGACGGTGAGCTGCAGCGCGTCGGCGACGGAGAGGTCGCGCCCGAGGGCGGGGCAGGGGAGCCGGATCGCGAGGATCTCCGGCCGGTAGCGCGTGCCGCCGCAGGCCTCGCAGGGCAGGTACACGTCGGAGAGGAACTGCATCTCGACGTGCTCGAAGCCCGACCCCTCGCACGCGGGGCAGCGGCCGAGGCCGTAGTTGAAGCTGAAGTCCCCGACGCCGACGCCGTGCGCCTTCGCGGCGGGCGTCGCGGCGAAGAGCGCGCGGATGGCGTCGAACGCCCCGACGTAGCTCGCGGGCGTCGAGCGCGCGCTCTTGCCGATCGGCGACTGGTCGACGAGCTCGACGCCCGCCAGCCCCTCCGCGCCCTCGACGCCGCGGCACGCGCCGGCCTCCGGAGCCGGGAGCCCGAGCGCGCGGCGCACGGCCGGGTAGAGCACGTCGCAGACGAGCGTCGACTTGCCCGAGCCCGAGACGCCGGTGACGACCGTGAACGCGCCGAGCGGGAAGGAGACGTCGACGTCCTTGAGGTTGTGCTCGGAGGCGCCGCGCAGAACCAATGCTGAATGCTGAATGCTGAATGCTGAATGGGCGCCGGCGCCTGCGGCGCGGCGCCGGCCGGTCGGCCGTGGAGGCGGCTCCGCCGCGAGAAGCGGGGCGGGGGAGGGGAGGGCGGTTCCGTCGTAGGTCGCGTCTCTTGGATTGGCCCCCTCCGTGAGGGGGCTCCCGAGCGAAGCGAGGGTGGGGGAGTCTTCCGTGCGAGAACGGGGCTCCGCGAACGCGCGCAGATACGGCGCGGAGACGGAGGCCCTGCTGCGCAGCAGCTCCGGGACGGACCCCTGGAAGACGACGGAGCCGCCGTTCTCGCCGGGGCCGGGGCCGAGCTCGACGACGCGGTCCGCGGCGAGGATGAGGGCGGGGTCGTGCTCGACGACGAGGACGGTGTTGCCCGCGTCGCGGAGGCGGCGGAGGATCGCGACGAGGCGTCCGACGTCCTGCGGGTGAAGGCCGACGGAGGGCTCGTCGAGGACGAACAGGGTGCGGATGAGGTTCGAGCCGAGCGCGGTGGTGAGTGCGATGCGCTGGGCCTCGCCGCCGGAAAGGGTGCGGGAGGGGCGGTCCAGCGTGAGGTATCCGACGCCCGCCTCCTCCAGGTAGCGGAGCCGGGGAAGCGTTTCGTCGAGGACGGCGCGGGCGGCGTCGCCGCGCGGGGTTCCGGGCGCGGCCTCCTCGCGGACGCGCTCGAGGAAGGCGCGGGCGTCGGAGACGGTCAGCG
>CACWKU010000112.1 GCA_902761575.1 uncultured bacterium | reverse complement strand
CTCCGCGGCGGCCGCCTCGCGGGCGGCGCGGCGATCGTCCCGCGCGCGCGAGGCGGAGGCGTCGTCCGCCTCCAGGTCGGGGCGGTCCGCGATGGCGCGGTCCTCGGCCTCGCGGCGGATCGCCTCCCGGCGCTCGCGCTCCTCGCGCCAGGCGCGGAAGAACGAACGCGGGCCGACGAGCAGCGCCAGCCAGAGCAGGGCGAACAGGACGTTGACCGCCGCCGACCCCGCCGCGCCGATCCACTGCGCCAGAGGCATGTCCGGATGGTTCAGCAGCGCGCCGACGCCGCCGCCCGCGTTCGGGGCGAGGTTGAGGCGCTCCGAGGCGAGCAGGCCCGCGAGCGGGCCGTCGAGATACTGGAAGAGGGCGCAGACGTTCAGCAGCAGCAGCGCGGCCCAGAGCGGCCGGAACCGCAGGTGCCTGCCGAAAAGCATCGCGAGGCCGAACGCGCCGGCGGCGACGGGGATCGCGTAGGCGGGCAGGCCGAAGACGAGCAGCAGGCCGTAGGCGTTGCAGGCGCCGGCGAGGCCCATCCAGTTGGCGACGGCGCGCGAACCGGAGGCGTGGAGCCACGGCACGTCCGCGGCATGGTAGGAGGCGAGGGAGAGAAGCGCGAAGGCGGCCCACGCGATCAGGGGGACGGAGACGAACCGCCACGCGAGCGCGGGCGGGCGCTCGGCGGACGGGCGGGGCGGCGCGAGGAACTCGTCGCCGCCGGCGGAGTCGAAGTCGGTCATGGGAAGGAAGACGGATGCGTCCCGAAGAATACCACAACCCCCGCCGCACGGGCAACCCGCCGCGCTTTTTCGTTCCCTTTCGGGGCCGGAAGGGGTATACTCCGGAACCGATGCGCGTCCGGGTGGCGGAATGGCAGACGCAGGGGACTTAAAATCCCTTTCTCGCAAGAGAGTGCGGGTTCGATCCCCGCCCCGGACAGTCCAGCGCCCTACAGCACCGCGCAGGGCGGGAGGTCGCCGGCGAGCGGCCGCGCCCAGGCGAGGAAGGCGGGCGTGACGTCGTGGCCGTTCTTCGCGATGAACGCGTCGGGCATCGACTTGGTGTTCTTCGCGACGGCCTGCACGGGCCGCGCCTCGAACCGGACGGCGTACTTTCTCCCGGGCTTCCGGAGGATCACGACCGTCGCGCTCTCGGCGGCGGCGCCGGCCTTGGCGCGGGCGAGCGCGTGGCGAACGGCGGCCTCGCCGACGGCGCGCGCCTCGGCGGAGTCCGTGGCGCTCGCCATGCCGGGGAACGTGCGCTGCAGGTAGCCGAAGGTGTCGGCGCGCACGCGCTTGATGCCGGTCTTCTCCTTGACGGCCCGCGCGAGCAGGTCGCCGAGCGAGCCGGTGCCGGAGAGCTGCAGGTTGCCGTGCGAGTCGCGCTCGCTGGAGAACTTCGCGGCGACGAGCGTGCCCTTCGCGTCGCGGATGCCCTCGGACACCGCCACGACGCAGCGGCCGAACTTCGCGACGCACGCCTTGACGTCCGCCGTGAAGCGCGGGATCGAGAACGGGCGCTCGGGCAGGTAGACGAGGTGAGGGCCGTCGTCCGGCCGCTGGCGCGCGAGCGCGGAGGCCGCCGCGAGGAAGCCCGCGTCGCGCCCCATCACGACGTCGATCTTCACGCCGCCGAGCGCGCGGTTGTCGAGGTCGTCGCCGCGGAAGGCGCACGCGACGAACCGCGCCGCGGAGCCGTAGCCGGGCGTGTGGTCGTTCACCAGGAGGTCGCAGTCGATCGTCTTCGGGACGTGGACGACCTGCAGCGGCGCTCCGGTCGCGGCGGCGCGCTCGGCGACGATGCGCGCGGCGTCGGCGGAGTCGTTGCCGCCGATGTAGAAGAAGTAGCCGACGCCGCGCGCGAGGAGCGCGGCGAGGATCCTGTCGCAGTCCTCCTCGGTGGGCTTGTGGCGGCAGGAGCCGAGCGCGGAGGACGGCGTCGCGGCGATCGCCTCGAGCTTCGCCGGCGAGAGGCGGCGCAGGTCGAGGAAGTCGCCCTTGAGGATGCCGTCGATGCCGTGGCGGGCGCCGAGGATGCGGCCCACGGCGGGCCCGGCGGCCTTCGCCGCGAGGACGACGCCGGCGAGCGACTGGTTGATGACCATGGAGGGGCCGCCCGACTGGGCGACGGCGAGATTGCGGAGCGGTTTCATGGCGGCGCATTCTACGCCCGCCCTCCGCGGAAGGCAAGCGGGGCTTGCAATCGCGGGGCACGATGTGCTAGACTGCGAGCCCGTCCACGCGGGTGTAGCTCAACGGTAGAGTGGCAGCCTTCCAAGCTGTCTACGTGGGTCCGACTCCCATCACCCGCTCCATTTTCCGAACGCCCCGATCGAGGAGTTCTCCCCCATGAAGACCTTCCACCTGTTGTCCGGCGCGCTCGCCGCCGCCCTCGTCGCCCTGCCCGCCCTTGCGGACGATTCCGCCCCGGCCCCCCCCGCGGCCGCCGCCGGGGCCGAGTCCTCCCCCGCCGATCCCGAGGAGGCGATGGAGCGGCTCTTCGCCGACCTCGAGGAGAAGTTCCAGGCCGGCGATCTCGACGGCGTCGCCGAGGGGTTCAAGGCCGCGCTCGACGATCCCGTCCACGCGCCGAACGCCCCGCGGATCTTCTCGATCTACCTCGGCTTCCTCCTCCAGACCGGCAGGATCGAGGAGGCCAAGGCCGCCTATCTCGGAGCCCTCCGCACCGATCCCGACCGCGCCGAGCCCTGCTCCGGCTACATCTACGGATATCTCGTCGAGACCGGCGACCGCGACGGCGCCCTCGACTGGGCCCGCACGCTCCTGACGCAGGACATCCCCGAGACCTACCTCGTCTCCGCCACCGAATGGCTCGCGACCGGCCTGCTCTCCGCCGGCGACCGCGCCGGCGCCTTCGCCGCCGCCACGAACGGGCTGGCGCGATTCCCCGCCGAGGCCTTCGCCCCCGTCGCCGAGCGCTTCGCCCGCGCCGCCCTCGCCGACAAGGACCTCACGACCGCCGAGGGATTCCTCGGCGCCATCGAGGGCCGCGAGGGCTACGCGCCCGCCGCCGCCTGCCTCCGGCTCCGGCTCCTCGGGGCGCGCGGCAAGTTCGCCGAGGCCGCCGCCGCCCTCCCCGGCCTTCGCGGCAAGGCGCCCGATCCCGACCTGCTGCGCGCCGTGCGCGACGTCTTCTCCTCCGCCCGCGCCGCCCGGGACGACGCGGGGCTCGACGCCGTCGCCGCCGTCGGCGCGCTCGACCCCGCCTTCGCGGGCGCCTCCGGCATCCGGCTCGCCTCCGCGCGGGAGTGGCTCGGCGTCCCGTTCCGCGGCGAGGGAGGCCCGGCCCTCTACGCGCAGCGCTTCGACCGCCTCCTCTCCCTCGACTTCCCGCCGAGCCAGCTCATGGGCCTCTGGACGCGCTACTTCTACGACGTGCTCGGCGACCTCGACGCCCTTCGCGCCGTCTCCGCCTCCGGCCGCGAGCTCAAGAAGCGCCTCTCCGACGACGCCGACCGCGAGGCGATGCGCGTCTACGAGCTCGACGCCGACTTCCTCCTCGGCGACTACGACGCCTGCGCCGCGATCCTCGACGAAGGCATCCCCGACCACGACGCCGCCTGGCACGAGATGATGAAGATCAAGGTCCTCGCCCACAAGGCCGAGGCCTCCGGGGACTGGGCCGCCGCCGCCGAGGGATTCGCCCGGTTCGTCGCCCTCCTCCCCGACGAGGACCAGCAGGATCCCACCTCCGGCGTCGTCTACAGCCGGTCCACCCTCGTCGGCAACAACCAGCGCCGCATCGCCGGGCTCTGGGAGAAGGCCGGCAAGCCCGACAAGGCCTCCGCCGCGCTCGTCGCCGCCCGCAAGGCGTACCGCAAGGCGCTCGAGAGCAACGCCGCCGGCAAGGAGACCGCCGAGTACATCGAGAAGCAGCTCAAGGAGCTGGACGAAGAATAATGCTGAATGCTGAATGCTGAATGTTTGAAGGACCATCCGAACAGTAGACCACCCGACCATGAAAACGACCGAAAAAGCGCTCTCCTCCGCCCGCGCGGGCTTCACGCTCGCCGAGATCCTCGTCGTCATCGTCATCCTCGGCATGCTCGCCGCCGTCGCCGTCGTGAAGACGCAGGGCATGACGGGCGAGGCGGCCGTCTCCGCCACGCGCCAGAGCATCGCCGCGATCAAGACCGCCGCGGACATGTACGAGATCCGCACCGGCAAGTACCCCGACTCGATCTCCGCGCTCACGCAGCCGATCGGCGACCGCCCGGCGCCGCTCGACGACAAGAACACGAAGGACGCCTGGGGCAACGACTTCCAGATCCGGAAGTCCGACAAGGGCGTCGAGATCCGCAGCGCCGGCCCCGACGGCAGCTTCAACTCCGCGGACGACATCACGAACTAGCGCCCCGCGATGCGGCACGCCCCGTCCAGCCTCGGCGCGCGGGGCTTCACGCTCGTGGAGCTGCTGCTCGTGGTCGCCGTGCTCGGCATCCTCGCCGTCGCGGTCGCGCCCGCCGTCTCGACCGTCCTCGCCGGCGGCCGGCTTCGCGCCGGCGCGCGCGAGCTCGCCGGCGCCGGGCGCTACGCGCGGACGATGGCGCTGCTGAACCAGACGCCGGTCGACCTCGTCGTCGACCTCCAGGGCGGGCGCTTCTCGATCCGCGCGCGCGACCGCGAGGAGCTCTCGCGCTTCGGCCTGAGCGACCTGGCGGCCGCGACGAACGACGTCGGCTACACCGAGGAGCTGCTGCGCACGAGCGCCCGCCGCGCCGCCTCGCTCTCGGGCGGCTTCGGCCTCGCCGTCTCGCGGCAGGACGCCGACGCCGGCGCCGCCACCAACCTGCTCGACCGCCTCGCGTCCGAGGCGGAGGCCGACGCCCCCGCCCTCGCCTCCGAGGTCTCGCTCGCCGACTCCGTCGACGTCGTCCGCGAGGCGCCGGGCGTGCGCGTCGTCTTCGACGGCTGGCGCGACACGCCCTCCTCGCGCCGCCGCCGCGACGCGGACGAGGACCGCTCCTCCGGGATCGAGGAGGGCGAGTTCACCGTCCGCTACCGCGCCAACGGAACGGTCCGCCCGCACCGCTGGATCGTCTGCGACGCGGAGAACCCCTCCGACCGCATCGCCATCACCGTGAACGCCGTCGGCCGCGCCCGCGTCGAGGCCGAGCCGTAGCCCGTCCCCGCCCTTCCGCCGCGTCAATTCGCGCTTGCCTTTTTTCGGCGGGTCGGGGATACTCGCCCCCATGGAAATGCACATCAGGGACGGGCGGCAGATCGCCGCCCTCACGGTCGCGGGAAGCGACAGCGGCGGCAACGCCGGCATCCAGGCCGACGTCCGCGCGTTCCACACGTTCGGGCTCCACGCCTGCACCGTCCTCGCCGCGCTCACCGCGCAGAACCCCTCCGGCGTCTCGGCCGTCCACGTGCCGGAGCCGGACTTCGTCGCCGCGCAGCTCGACGCGGTCCTGCCCGCCTACGCGATCGGCGCCGCCAAGACCGGCATGCTCGCCACGCGCGAGGTGATCGAGGCCGTCGCCGCGAAGCTCGCCGCCTGGCGAGGCGCGCCGGTCGTCGTCGACCCCGTGATGGTCGCGACGAGCGGCTCGAAGCTCCTGCGCGACGACGCGATCGACGCGATGCGCGCCCGCATGCTGCCCGTCGCCGCGCTCGCGACGCCCAACCTCCCCGAGGCCGAGGTCCTCGCGGGCCTGGCGATCCGCTCCCGCGCGGACATGGCCGAGGCCGCGCGCCGCATCCGCGCCGCGGCCGGCTGCGCCGTCCTCGTGAAGGGCGGCCACGCCGCGGACGCCGTCGCCGAGGACCTGCTCGTCTGCGACGAGGGCGCCTTCGTCTACTCCTCGCCCGTCGTCGGGAACCCCGCCTCGACGCACGGCACCGGCTGCTCGCTCTCCGCGGCGATCGCCGCGTCGCTCGCGTGCGGGCGCCCCCTGCCGGACGCCGTCGCCGAGGGCAAGGCCTACGTCTACGAGGCGATCCGCACCTCGCTCCCCGTCGGCCCCGCGGCGACCGTCCTCGGCATGCCCGCCGTCCCGGACCTCCTGCGCCACCCGGCGATCGCCCGCCGCGAGGTTCCGCTCCGGTAGCGCGCGGCCGCTACCGCCCGTCCCAGCGCGCGAAGTTCTCGAGGAGGCGAAGGCCGGCGCGGCCGGACTTCTCCGGGTGGAACTGCGTCGCGGCGAGGTTGCCGCGCCCGACCATCGAGGCGAAGCGCGTGCCCGCGTACTCGGTCGTGCAGACGGCGTCCGCCGGATCGGCCGGCGCCGGGTAGTAGCTGTGGACGAAGTAGAAGTCCGCGCCGTCCGGGATGCCC
Organism: uncultured bacterium; assembly: GCA_902761575.1. GTDB lineage: Bacteria > Verrucomicrobiota > Kiritimatiellia > RFP12 > UBA3636 > UBA3636. The sequence continues at coordinate 3,882 of CACWKU010000112.1, read as the reverse complement.
GCCAGCAGCGGGTGCGGGCGCTCGAACCGCGCCTGGTTCCAGCCCATCTCGGGGATCTTGTCGGCGCGCGTCCGCGGAACGAACCGGCGCGCCTCGCCGCGGAGCAGGCCGAGGCAGGGCGTCCCGCCGTCCTCCTCCGAGCGCTCGAAGAGGATCTGCGTCCCGAGGCAGATGCCGAGGAACGGCACGCCCGCCGCGACGCGCTCGCGCAGCACGGGCGCGAGGCCGAGCTCCGCGAGGTTCGCCATCGCGGACCCCGCCGCGCCGACGCCGGGGAAGACGATGCGCTCCGCCGCGCGGATGGCGGCGGGGTCGGAGGTCGGCGCGGCCTCGGCGCCGATCGCCTCGAAGGCGAGGCGGACGCTCGTGAGGTTTCCGGCGCGGTAGTCGACGATGGCGATCACGTGGTGGTTCTCCCGTGGGCCGGCATTCTAGGACAAACCCCGCCCCGTCCGCAAGCGCAAACGCGGCGCCCTAGCGCGCGGTGGCGATCTCCGCCTGGTAGGCCGCGGCGATGTCGTTGTGCGTGAGGATCGCGACGGGCCTCGGCGGCGTCTCGTCCGAGACGACGACGAGCCCCTCGGCGTCGTCGGCGTCCATCTTGGAGAGCAGCGCGCGCAGCGGCTCCCCCGCGCGCGCGACGGGGTGGGCGCTCAGCGAGAGGTCCTCGACGAGGAGCGTCTGGCGGAAGACCGGGTCGGCCTCCAGAACGCTGTCCAGGTCCCGCCGCGCGACGACGCCCGCGAGCGCGCCGCCCGGGCCCGCCACCGGGAAGACGCTCTGCCCGCCGCGCGCGAAGGCGTCGAAGAGCGACGAGAGCGGCGTGTGCGGCGTCACCGTCTCGAACCGCCCGTCGCCACGGCGCGAGGCGAGCACGTCGCGCGCCGTGAGGCAGCCCAGCGTCCCCGACACGATCGCCGAGCGGTGCACCGGCGCCTCGAAGCGGTTCGGCAGCTGCGAGCGGTAGAGCGAGACCTTGCGCGTGAGCAGGTAGGCGATGATGACGACCCACATCGACGGGACGAGCAGGCGGTAGTTGCCCGTCATCTCGCCGATCATCAGGATCATCGAGATCGGCGTCTTGGCCGCGCACCCGAAGAACGCGACCATCCCGACGAGGACGAACGAACCGACGGGGACGCGCCACGAGGGCAGCAGCGTCGCGAAGACCATCCCCACCGCGCCGCCGAGCGCGCCGCCGCACACGATCGCCGGGCCGAAGATGCCGCCCGAGCCGCCCGAGCCGACGGAGAACGCGGTCGTGGCGGTCTTCAGGAGGAACACGCCCGCGAGCAGCGCGAACGCCGCGCCGTGCGCGCCGAGCGTCCAGGTCGAGTCGAAGCGCAGCGCGTCCTGGATCGTTCCGTAGCCCGAACCGAGGGCCGGCAGGAAGAGGCACCCGACGAGCCCCGTCGCGAGGCCGCCCGCGGCCGGGCGCAGCCACGCCGGCAGTCGCGAGCGCGAGAAGCGCTCGTGCGCCGTCCAGAACGCCCAGGTGTAGAGGCGCGCGCCCTGCGCCAGGACGAGCGCCAGCAGGACGTAGAGCAGCAGCATCTGCGGGCGGCCGAACGCGTTCTGCGGCGTGTCGAAGAGCGGCGAGAAGCCGAACACGCGCGAGTAGAGCGTGTGGCTCGTCACGGACGCGACGATCGCCGGGACGAGCACCTCGTACTCCAGGTCGAGGTCGCGGTAGAGCAGCTCCGCCGCGAAGAGCGCGCCGGCGAGCGGCGCGTGGAAGAGCGCGCCCACGCCCGCGCCCATGCCGGCCGCCATCAGCTTGCGGCGCGCGGCGACGGGGAGCCGCAGCGCGCCCGCGAGCCACGAGCCGAGGCCCGCGCCGATCTGCGTGATCGGGCCCTCGCACCCGGCCGAGCCGCCCGTGCCGATGAGGACCGACGTCGCGAGCGCCTTCACGGGGATCGCGACGGGCCGCACGCGCCCGCCGCGGAAGTGGTAGGCCTCGATCGCCGCGTCCGTGCCGTGGCCCGCGGCCTCCGGCGCGAACCTCTGCACGAACCAGCCGGTGACCAGCCCGCCGAACGCGGGCAGCAGCGCGACGGCCCAGCGCCGGACCGGGCCCGCCGCCTCCGGCAGGTTGAAGGGCTGCGGCTCGTGCGCCGGCCCGCCGAGCGCGACGCCCGCGATCTTCCCGAGGAAGAGCCAGTCGAAGAAGTGCAGCATCGACACGAGCGCAATCGCGCCGAGCCCGGCGAAGATGCCGACCACGACCGAGAGCACCAGCGTCCGCCCGATGCCGACGCCCCGGTCGTCCGGCGCGTTGCGAAGCGTCTCCGCCCACGCCGCGAGGCGCGAGGGCTTTTTCGTCTCCTCCGTCATTCCTTCGACTCCCTTCCGGCCGGGTCCTCGCCCAGCTTCGCGAGGAGCGCGGAGGCGGCGGCGGTCTCCGCCGCGCGCTTGGAGCGGCCCTCTCCCTCCGCCGAGAGGCCGGCGGCGGTGGCCCGGACGACGAAGTGCGGATTGTTCGGCGTCCCGTCCTGGAGAAGGACGTCGTAGACGGGCTCCGCGCCGAAGCGGCGCACGGCCTCGATCTGGAGCGCGGACTTCGGGCTCTCGCCGCCCGCCGGCACCGCGGCGAGCGCGGCGACGTCCTCCGCGAAGAGGCGGCGGAAGACCGCGTCGGCGGCGTCGAAGCCGCCGTCGAGCATCACCGCGCCGAGGACGGCCTCCATCGCGTCGGCGAGGTTGTGGAGGTTCTCCGCGCCGCCCTCGCGCGTCTGGCCGCGGCCGAGGCGCAGCGCCGCGCCGAAGCCGAGCGCGGCGGCCTTCCGGCCCAGCGCGCGGCCGCTCGCGAGCTCCGACCGCAGCCGCGTGAGCCCGCCCTCGTCCGCGTCCGGGAAGCGCTCGAAGAGCAGGCGGGCGAGGCAGAGGTCGACGACCGCGTCGCCGAGGAACTCGAGCCGCTGGTTGCTCGCCGCGCCGGGATGCTCGCACGCCCAGGAGGGATGCGCGAACGCCTCCTCCAGGAGCGCCCGGTCCCGGAACGCGTGTCCGAGCGCCTCCCCGATCCGCTCGAGCGGATCCGCGGGGGTGGCGGCTGCGGTGGAAGGTTCGGTCATGGCGTGGTACCGGGAACGGCGCGGCATTCTAGCCCAACGCCCCCGCCCGCGCAACCGCGCGTGGCGCGGCGGGGCGGGATGTGGTATGCTCCCCGGCCATGCCAACGCCCCACCCCGACATCGAGATCGTCGACGCCTGCGAGCACAACCTGCGCCACCTCTCGGCGCGGATCCCCCGCGGGTCGTTCTCCGTCGTGACCGGCGTCTCCGGCTCCGGCAAGTCCACGCTGGCCTTCGACATCCTCTTCGCCTCCGGCCAGCGCCGCTACCTCGACTGCGTGAGCGCCTACGCCCGCCAGTTCGTCCAGCCCCAGGCCCGCCCCGACGTCCGCGAGCTGCGCGGCCTCCCGCCCACGGTCGCGATCGAGCAGCGCCTTTCGCAGGGCGGGTGGAAGTCCACCGTCGCGACGGTGACCGAGATCCACAACGACCTGCGCCTGCTCTTCCTCACGCTCGGCGAGCAGCGCTGCCCGGACTGCGGCGTCGCCGTGGAGAGGCAGTCCCCCGAGCAGATCGCCGACCGCATCGTCCGCCGCGAGCGCGGCTCGGAGGTCGCGCTCCTCGCGCGCCTCGTCTCGGGCCGCAAGGGCACCTATCCGGCGCTCGCGGCGTGGGCCGCCAAGCGCGGCTGCGACCGCCTCCGCGTGGACGGCCGCTGGGTCCCGACCTCGCCCTGGAAGGCGCCCGACCGCTTCAGGGAGCACGACATCGACCTCGAGGTCGCGCGCGTCGCCGTGGCGGGGTCCGCCGCCTCGCGCCGCGCGCTGCTCGCCGCGATCCGCGAGGCGCTGCGCCTCGGCGGCGG
>CACWKU010000111.1 GCA_902761575.1 uncultured bacterium | reverse complement strand
CGCGGGGGCGTCGGGAACCGGATCGGCGGCCGGCGCCGCGGCCGCCGCGAGGAGGGCGAGGGCGGCGGCGCGGAACATCCTACTTGACGGTGCGGCGCGTCGTCTTGACGAGCGCCTTCCAGAGATCCTCCGGCGTCTTCGCCGCGAGGATCTCCTTGCGGTTCGCCTCGCGGGAGAAGGCGTCCGCGAGCCCGGCGAGCAGGCGCAGGTAGAACGTGCTCACCGCGGTGGGGATCGTCGAGAAGAAGACGAAGTTCGCGACGCCGCCGTCCGCCCCGCCCCACGGGATGCCCTTGCGGCTCACGCCGAGCGCGAGCGAGAGGCCGCCGCCCTCGATGCCGCGCACGTGCGGGAACGCGAGCGCCGGCCCGACGCCGGTCGGGCAGGTCTCCTCGCGGGCGAGCGCGGGCTCGACGAGCTTCTTCGCGTCGTCGACGAAGCCCGCCTTCTGAAGCGTGCGCGCGAGCTCGGAGATGGCCTCCTGCGCCGTCTTGGCGCGCAGCTCGGGCACCATCAGCTCGGGCGCGGAGAAGCGCGCGACGCCGACCTTCGGCTCGCCGGCGGAGCGCTTCGGGCGCGCGGCGACCCAGCGGGCGCCGTCCGCGTCGTAGAGCACGCGGGCGCAGCTCGGGCACGTCACCAGCTCGCGGCAGAGCTTCACCGCCTGCACCTGCGAGATGGCGATGCGCATGCCGCACATCGAGCACTTGCCGTCGATCATCTGGGCCGTGACGATATGGTCCTTCTTCGAGAGTCGCGCGTAGATCGTCTTCGCGGCGGGGACGAGGCTCTCGGCCATCGCGTCGATGGACGCGTTGAGGGCGGAGGTGTCCGCCGCGGGGCCGCGGATGGAGCGCTGTTCGTCGCGGATGAGGGTGAGCTCCTGGAGCTGGATGAGCTGGTTGATCGTGCTGCGCATGGGAGGGGAATCGTTCGTCGTGCCGTGCCGGGTCCGGACGGGACGCCCGCGGAGCCCAATCCGGCTTAAGGGGGAATATCCCACAAACCCGCGGCGAAGTCAACCGAAATCGTCTTTTCTTTCCGCCTGCGGCGTGGTAGAATGGGCGCCCTTCCGTCCACCCGGACCTCCGAAAATGAAACAGACCCTTACCGAAAAGATCCTCGCCCGCGCCGCGGGCCGGGAAACCGTCTCGCCCGGCGAAAACGTCTGGGCCAAGATCGACGTCCTCCTCACCCACGACGTGTGCGGCCCCGGCACGATCGGCATCTTCAAGCGCGAGTTCGGCGAAGACGCCAAGGTCTTCGACCGCGAGGGCGTCGTGATCATCCCCGACCACTACATCCACACGCGCGACGAGAAGGCCCATCGCAACGTCGCCACGCTCTTCGACTTCGCCAAGGAGCAGGACCTGCCCTACTTCTACCCGCCGTGGACGAACCGCTACCGCGGCGTCTGCCACGTGGCGCTGCCCGAGCTCGGGCACGTCCGCCCCGGCGAGACGATCGTCGGCACCGACTCGCACACCTGCACGCACGGCGCGCTCGGCGCGTTCTCGACCGGCATCGGCAACACCGACGCCGGCTTCGTGATGGGCACCGGCAAGATGCTCGTCAAGATTCCCGAGACGATCCGGATCGTGCTCACGGGGAAGAAGCCGGACTACATCGCGGGCAAGGACGTCATCCTCCGCGTGATCGGCGACCTCGGCACCGGCGGCGCGACCTACTGCGCGCTCGAGTTCACCGGTCCCGGCTGCGCCGAGCTCTCGATCGAGGACCGGATGACGATCTGCAACATGGCCGTCGAGGCCGGCGCCAAGAACGGCATCTTCGCCGCGGACGACAAGGCGCTCGCCTACGTCCGCGCCCGCACCAAGAAGCCCTTCGAGCCGCTCGTCGGCGACCCCGACGCGCCCGTGAAGGCCGAATACAGCTACGACCTCTCGAAATTCGTGCCGTGCGTCGCCAGGCCCCACTGCCCGGACCGCTACGCGCCCGCCGCCGACTGCGCCGACGTGAAGCTCGACCGCGCCTACGTCGGTTCCTGCACCGGCGGCAAGATCGAGGACTTCGAGATGGCCGCGCGCGTCCTGGACGGCCGCAAGGTCGCGATCGACACGTTCCTCGTCCCCGCCACGGTCGAGGTCGCGGAGGCGATCCGCACGCGCGAGATCGGCGGGAAGACCTGGGAGCGCATCTTCGCCGAGGCGGGCTGCATCCCCGTCTCCGCCCCCGGCTGCGCCGCGTGCCTCGGCGGCCCGGTGGACACCTTCGGCCGCACCCACGGAAACGAGGTCGTGATCTCCACCACGAACCGCAACTTCATCGGCCGCATGGGCTCCAAGACCGCGCCGATCTACCTCGCCTCGCCCCTCACCGTCGCCGCCTCGGCGATCGAGGGCCGCATCGCGGACCCGAGGAAGTACCTGTAGCCCCTTTCAACCTCTTCAACCTTTCCACCAACGGAGCGATCATGAGCAAGATCCGTTCGAAAGTCTACGTCGCCGGCGACAACATCGACACCGACAACATCATCCCCGCCCAGTACCTGAACCTGGTCCCGACCATCCCCGACGAGAAGCTCGGCTCCTACGCGATGGCGGGCCTGCCGGACGACGCCGCGCCGTTCGTCGACAAGGCCACGGGCAAGACGCCCTACGGCATCCTCGTCGCGGGCAAGAACTTCGGCTGCGGCTCCTCGCGCGAACACGCGCCCGTCGCGCTCGGCGCGGCCGGCTGCAAGGCCGTCGTGGCGGAGTACTACGCGCGCATCTTCTTCCGCAACTCCGTCGCGACCGGGGAGGTCTACCCGTTCGAGACGGCGACGCCGCTCGTCTCCGAGTTCAAGACGGGCGACGAGGCGGAGCTCGACACCGACGCGCACACCCTGACGCGCCTCTCCGACGGCAAGGTCTTTCCGCTCAAGGACCTCGGCGCCGTCGCCCCGGTCGTCGAGGCCGGCGGCATGTTCGCCTACGCTCGAAAAGAAGGAATGATCCCTTCGGCTGCGCACTAGCGCCGCCGAAGGGTCGAAGGGAAGACCGCCCGTGCCCGACTCCTCCCCCAGACTGATCGTGATCGACGTCATGCCGATCCTGTACCGCGGGCACTTCGCGCTGATGCGGAGACCGCGGCTCACGTCGTCGGGATTCAACACGTCGGCGCTCTTCGTCTTCACGAACATCGTCCGAGATCTCCTCGCCAGCCGCGGCGCCACCCACGCCGCGCTCGTGATGGACACCTCCCCCACGTTCCGCCACGAGCTCTATCCCGAATACAAGGCGCAGCGCGAGAAGCTCCCCGAGGACATCGCCGCGTCGCTCGGGCCCGCCGAGGCGTTCGCGCGCGCGATCCGCGTGCCGTTCCTCCGCGTGGCGGGGTTCGAGGCCGACGACCTCATGGGCACGCTCGCCGCGCGCGCCGAGGCCGCCGGCTTCGAGACCTGGGTCGTCTCGCCCGACAAGGACATGGCGCAGCTCGTCACGGACCGCGTCACGCTCTGCCGCCCGTCCCACGCCCCGGGCGAGAAGGACGAGCTCTACGATCCGGCGCGCGTCTGCGAGGAGTGGGGCCTCTCCTCCCCCGCGCAGATGGTGGACCTGCTCGGCATGGCGGGCGACTCCTCCGACAACATCCCCGGCTTCCCCGGCGTCGGCCCCAAGACCGCCGCGACGCTCCTGAAGAAATACGGCTCGGTCGAGGGCGTGATCGCCCACGCCTCCGAGATCAAGGGCAAGACCGGCGAGGGCATCGCCGCCAACGCCGACCTCGCGCGCCTCTCCCGCAGGCTCGCCGAGATCCGCCGCGACGCCCCGATCGCCGAGTCCCTCGACGACCTCGTCCTCCGCGAGCCCGACCGCCCTGCGCTCGAGGCCTTCTGCCGCCAGTACGAGCTCAACTCGCTTCTCCGCCGCTACTATCCGGACGCGGCGGTCGCCCCAGAACCCTCGGCGCCGGCGGGTTCCGACATTCAGCATTCAGCATTCAGCATTCAGCATTCGGCGGAGCCGCAGGCTCCGCTCGCCACCGCCGCCACCACCCCGCACTCCTACAAGCTCGTCCGCACCTCCGAGGACCTCGCCGCGCTCGCGGCGGAGCTCGCCGCCGCGCCCGAGTTCGCCTTCGACACCGAGACCACCGGCCTCGACCCCCGCCACGACCGTTGCGTAGGGATGTCCTTCAGCACCAAGGAAGGTAGTGGATGGTATGTCCCCCTCGCCGCCCCCGCCGGGGGTTCGGGGGCGGAGCCCCCGGTCGTTGGCGACGCGCCGTCCGATCTTTTCGCCTTTGCTACGGAGGCCGCAAAACCCACCGCGAGCGCGGCGCCCGCCCCCAAGGCCTCGCAGGGCGACCTCTTCGACTTCTTCGGCGCCGCGGATCCCGCCCCGCCCCCCGGCTCCCCCACTGGGGGAGCTGGCTCGCAAAGCGAGCCTGAGGGGGTCGTTCAGCATTCAGCATTCGGCATTCAGCATTCGGACTCCGCGCCGGGACTGCCCGCCGCGGAGGTCCGCGAAGCGCTCGGCCCGGCCTTCGCCTCGTCCAAGACCAAGTGCGCACACAACGCGAAGTTCGACATCCACGTCCTGCGCGCGCTCGGCATCGAGGTCGCGCCGCCGATCGCCGACTCGATGCTCGCGCACTACGTCGTCGACCCGACGCAGCGCCACGGCATGGACCCGCTCGCGCGCGAGTTCCTGCGCTACGACCCGATCCCGATCGAGTCGCTCATCGGCCCGCGCGGCAAGGGCCAGCTCACGATGGACCGGGTCCCCGCGGAGCGCGTCGCCGAATACGCGGCCGAGGACGCCGACGTGACGCTGCGCCTCCACCGCGCGCTCGAGCCGGTCGTCCGCGAGCGCGGCGCGTGGCGCGCCTACGACGAGGCCGAGAACCCGCTCGTCCCCGTCCTCGCCGACATGGAGGACGCCGGCATCCGCATCGACGTCGACGCCCTCGCGCGCTACTCCGGCGTCCTCGCGCAGGAGCTCGCCGGGCTCGTCGCGCGCATCCACGAGCTCGCCGGCGGCCCGTTCAACATCGACTCCCCGCAGCAGCTCGGGCGCGTCCTCTTCGAGGGCCTCCGGCTCCCCGCTGCCGCCAAGACCTCCACCGGCCACTGGTCCACCGCCGAGGACGTCCTCCAGGGCCTCGCCGGCGAGCACGAGATCGTCCCGGCCATCCTCGACTACCGCGCCGTCTCGAAGCTCAAGTCCACCTACGTCGACAAGCTCCCGCAGTGCATCGACCCGCGCGACGGCCGCGTGCACACCACCTTCCAGCAGGCGCTCACCGAGACCGGGCGCCTCTCCTCGGACAACCCGAACCTCCAGAACATCCCCGTCCGCACCGACCGCGGCAAGCCCATCCGCGCGGCGTTCGTCGCGGCCGACGCGGACCACCTCCTCGTCTCCGCCGACTACTCGCAGATCGAGCTGAGGATGATGGCCGCGCTCTCGGGCGACGAGACGATGATCGACGCCTTCCGCCACGACGCGGACATCCACGCCGCCACCGCGGCGCGCGTCTACGGCATCGACGAGAAGGACGTCACCCGCGAGCAGCGCTCGCACTGCAAGCAGGTCTCCTTCGGCATCATCTACGGCATCAGCGCGTTCGGCCTCGCGCAGCGCCTCGGCATCGCGCGCCACCAGGCCGACGGCCTCATCAAGGCCTACTTCGAGATGTTCCCCGGCGTGCGGCGCTTCATGGACGAGACGATCGAGCGCGCCCGCCGCGACGGCTACGTCTCGACGCTCCTCGGCCGCCGCCGCCCGCTGCGCGACATCGCGTCGCGCAACGCGACCGTCCGCGCCGCCGCCGAGCGCAACGCCGTGAACACGCCCGTGCAGGGATCCGCGGCCGACCTCGTGAAGCTCGCGATGGTGCGCGTCCACGCGGCGCTGCGCGAGCGGAACCTGCGCTCGCGCCTCGTCCTGCAGATCCATGACGAGCTCCTCCTCGACTGCCCGAAGGGCGAGGTCGCCGAGGTCTCGGCCCTTGTGAAGGACGCAATGGAGAACGCCATCCCCCTCGCCGTCCCGCTCAAGGTCGACGTCGGCTCCGGCCCCGACTGGCTCGCCGCGCACTAGCGACCGCTTGCCCCCGCCGCGTGACGCTGATAGAATCCGCTCCATGAAGACCAACCGCTGGCTTCCCCTGTTCCTGATCGTCACCGCGGTCCTCTCCGGCCTCTTTCTCCTGCCGATCTTCCTCGTCGTGAAGGGCGGCTTCTGGGACGACGGCGGCTTCACGCTGCGGCACCTGGCCTCCGTCTTCCGCAACCCCATCTACGCCGAAGGGCTCGGCAACAGCGTCCTCATCGCGACCGGGACCACGACGCTCTGCCTCCTCGTCGCCGTCCCGCTCGCCTGGATCTCTCACAAGTACGACTTCGCCGGCAAGGGGATCTTCTCCGCCGTCGTCCTCGTCCCGATGATCCTCCCGCCGTTCGTCGGCGCCATCGGCATGCAGCAGATCCTCGGCCGCTACGGCGTCCTCAACGCCGTGCTCGGCACATCGGTCGACTGGCTCGGCGAGGCGCGCTACTGGGGCGTCGTCGCCATCCAGGCGCTCGCGCTCTACCCCATCGTCTACCTCAACGCCACCGCCTCGCTCGCGAACGTCGACCCGGCGATGGACGAGGCCGCCGCCAACCTCGGCTGCCCCGCCTGGCGCCGCTTCTTCCGCATCACGCTGCCGCTCATCGTCCCGGGGCTCTTCGCCGGCTGCACGATCGTCTTCATCTGGAGCTTCACCGAGCTCGGCGCACCGCTGATGCTCGGCTACACGACCTGCGCCTCGGTCCAGGTCTTCGACGCGCTCAAGGAGATCGGCTCCTCGCACTTCCCCTACGCGCTCGTCTTCGTCGTGCTCTCCGCATCGGTCCTGCTCTACGCGCTCGGCAAGCTCGCCTTCGGCAGGCGGTCCTTCGCGATGCAGGGCAAGGCGGCGACAACCTTCAAGCCCCGCCCCCTGCGCGGCGCCGGCGCGCTGCTCGCGCTCCTGCCGTTCCTGCTCGTCACGTTCCTCGCGCTGCTGCCGCACTTCGGCGTCGTGCTCACGTCGCTCTCGCGCCCCGGCTCGTGGTACGGGACGGTCCTGCCGCAGGTCCTCACGCTCGGCAACTACGCCGAGGCGCTCGGGCACGAGATGACCGTCGCCTCGATCCGCAACTCGCTGCTGTTCTCCTCGGTCGCGGTCGTGGCGAACCTCCTGCTCGGCGTCTCGATCGCGTTCCTCGTCGTGCGCTCGAAGCTCCGCGGCGCGGGCGTTCTGGACGCGCTCTCGATGATCCCGCTCGCCGTGCCTGGCCTCGTGATGGCGTTCGGCTACCTCGCCATCTCGTCCTGGCTCTCCAACCTCGGCTGGGTGCGCTCGAGCGCCGCGTGGACCGCGCTCTTCGACGTTCGCGTGAACCCGACGCTCTTCCTCGTCGTCGCCTACGCGGTGCGGCGCCTGCCCTACATGGTGCGCAGCGCCGTCGCGGGCCTGCAGCAGACGAGCGAGGCGTTCGAGGAGGCCGCGTGGAACCTCGGCGCCTCGCCGGCGCGCACCGCGCGCGCCGTCACGCTCCCGCTCATCGCGGCGAACCTCGTCGCGGGCCTGCTCCTCGCCTTCGCCTTCTCGATGCTCGAAGTCTCCGACTCGCTGATGCTCGCGCAGCAGGCGCGCTACTACCCGATCACGAAGACGATCTACGAGCTCTTCCAGCTCCTCGGCACCGGCAAGTACGTCGCCAGCGCCCTCGGCGTCTGGGCGATGATGTTCCTCACCGTCGCGATCGCCGGCGTCTCGGTGCTCCTCGGCAGGAAGATGGGCGCGCTCTTCCGCGTGTAGCGCGCCTCCCCGAACGGGCGCGGCCGTCCGCGCTTCTTGCGGACCGCGGTCCTCCGTGCTATCATCGCGGGCCATGAAAGCATACGACGAATCGGCCATCCAGACGCTCAAGGGGCTGGAGCACATCCGCCTGCGCCTCGGCATGTACATCGGGCGCAAGGGCGACGGCTCCGACTACATGGACGGCATCTACATCCTCCTCAAGGAGGTGTTCGACAACGCCATCGACGAGTTCATTTCCGGCTTCGGCCGCAAGGTCGAGCTCACGGTCGACGAGAAGTCCGTCACCTGCCGCGACTACGGCCGCGGCATCCCCCTCGGCAAGCTCCGCGAGTGCGTGTCCGAGCTCAACACCGGCGGCAAGTTCAACAACGACGTCTTCCAGTTCTCCGTCGGCATGAACGGCGTCGGCACGAAGGCCGTCAACGCCCTCTCCTCGAAGTTCCTCGCCCGCTCCGTGCGCGACGGCCAGTTCGCCCAGGTCGAGTTCGAGCGCGGCCTGCTCGTGAACGAGACCAAGGGCCGCACCGACGAGCGCAACGGCACCTACGTCGCCTTCACGCCCGACGCGACGATCTTCAAGGGCTACCGGTTCCGGCCGGAGTTCGTCGAGCGCCGCGTCCGCTTCTCCGCCTACCTCAATCCCGGCCTCGCGATCTACCTCAACGGCCAGTCCTTCCGCGCCGACAACGGCCTGCTGGACCTGATGGCCGACGAGGCGCAGTTCGAGAAGATCTACAAGCCGATCCACCACCGCGAGAAGGACCTCGAGATCTGCTTCACGCACACGAACCGCTTCGGCGAGGACTACTTCTCGTTCGTGAACGGCCAGTACACCGGCGACGGCGGCACGCACCTCTCCGCCTTCCGCGAGGGCGTCGCGCGCGGCCTCAACGAGTTCAGCGCGAAGCAGAAGTTCGAGCCGGACGACATCCGCGAGGGCATCGTCGGCGCCATCGCGATCCGGATGCAGGAGCCGCAGTTCGAGTCGCAGACGAAGAACAAGCTCGTGAGCGTGGAGGTGAAGGACCTCGTCCCGCGCATCAAGCAGATCGTCGTCGAGGAGCTCAACCGCAACCCCGAGGCCGCGCGCAAGCTCATCGAGAAGATCGAGGACACGCAGAAGCTCCGCAAGGAGCTCAATTCCGTCAAGAAGGCCGCGCGCGAGCGCAGCAAGAGCGTCTCGATCCGCATCCCGCAGCTGCGCGACTGCAAGCAGCACTACGACGCGAAGCGCCAGAAGGGCCTCGGCACCGAGATCTTCATCGTCGAGGGCAAGTCCGCCGGCGGCACGCTCACGCTCTCGCGCGACGCCGACCGCCAGGCCGTCTTCATGCTCCGCGGCAAGCCCCTCAACACCGTCGCCACGAAGCGCGACGTGCTCTACAAGAACGAGGAGCTCTACAACCTGATGTGCGCGCTCGACATCGGCGACAGCGTGGACAACCTGCGCTACGAGCGCGTGATCATCGCGACGGACGCCGACGTGGACGGGCTCCACATCCGGAACCTCATGATCACCTACTTCATGCGGTTCTTCGACCGGCTCGTGCGCGAGGGGAAGGTCTTCATCCTCGAGACGCCGCTCTTCCGCGTGCGCCCCTCGAACAAGAAGAACGCCGACCAGAACGTCTACTGCTACAACGAGGCGGAGCGCGACGCGGCGGTGGCCGCGATCGGCAAGAGCGCCGAGATCACGCGCTTCAAGGGCCTCGGCGAGGTGTCGAAGGACGAGTTCAAGGCGTTCATCGGCGACGCGATGCGGCTCACGCCGGTCGACGTCTCGCACGACCGCCACATCCAGGACACGATCAACTTCTACATGGGCGAGAACAGCAAGGAGCGCAAGCAGTACATCCTCGACAACCTCGTCGTCAACCCCGAGGACATCACCTAGCCCCCGGGCGCCGGCCTACCGGTGGTGGCTGCTCGTCACGATCGAGAGGAACTCGGAGCGCGTCGCGGCGTCGTCGTGGAAGGAGCCCAGCACGGCGCTCGTGCTCATCACCGAGTTCTGCTTCTCGACGCCGCGCATCGTCATGCACAGGTGCTGGCACTCCATCACGACGCCGACGCCCTCGGCGCCGGTCTCGTCGCGCACCGCGCGCGCGATGTCGCTCGTAAGCCGCTCCTGGATCTGCAGCCGCGCGGCGAGGCAGTCGACGATCCGCGCGATCTTGCTCACGCCGAGCACCCGCCCGCGCGAGATGTAGCCCACGTGGCAGTGCCCGAAGAACGGCAGCAGGTGGTGCTCGCACAGGCTGTAGACGTCGATGTCGCGCACGACGACCATGTTGTCGCTGCCCGACTCGAACACGGCGCCGTTCACGACGTCGTGCGGCTTCTCGTCGTAGCCGCGCGTGAGGAACGCGAGCGCCTTGGCCATCCGCTCCGGCGTCTTGCGTAGACCTTCGCGCGAGGGGTCCTCGCCGATTTCGCGCAGCAGCTGCCGCACGAGCGATTCGACTTTCTTCTGGTTCATGGCGTGGTCACTCCCGATCGTCTTCGTCCTCGTCGCCGTCCCAACCGTCCGATGGCGCGTCGCCGTCCTCCCCTTCCCCGCCGCCGGCGCCGGGCGGGAGGAGGTCCTCCTCGCTTTCGGCGAAGTCGTCGAGGTCGTGTCCGTACTGCATCGGGTCGGGCCCGATGGAAAGGCTTTCGACGGTCTCTGGGTAGAGCGCTCCCGGCTGGCGCGGCACGGGCTCCGCCTCCGCCGAGAGGCGGAAGAACCAGTCGCCGCCCGCGCCGAGGAAGACGTAGTGCAGCGCCTCGCCCGAGTCCGGGTCCGGAAGCGAGCCGAACGCGTTGATCTCCTCGTAGGCGTCGACCTGCACGTCGTCCTTCGTCGGACGCTCGTCAAGCTCCGCGGGAATCATCTCGCGCGGCCCCTCGGGGCCTTCGGCGCGGAAGAAGCAGAAGGGGTAGTCGCCGTCGAACGCGATCGCGGCCTGGATGCCGTCGTGCAGGTCGAAGAGGCTCTGCGTCTCCAGCAGGTCGACGAACCGCACGCACGGCTCGCCGTCCCACCACGGCCCGCCGAGGCATTCGACCCGCCACCGCACCACCGGCGGCATCTGCTCTTCGCTGTCCATCTCGATCGCTCCGTCCGCGCCCTTCCGCGCGGACGCCGGGCAGACTAGCACAACGCGCCGTCGCCCGCAAGCGAGCAAGTCCGGCCCGCGCGCCTGCGGCACCCGCCACAGTGGATGCGCCGCACGGGCGCTTGCCCCGCCCGCGGCCGTGTGCTATCATCAGCCTCGTCGCCTCGCGCACGGACCGACATCCCTCCCTCGGTCCCATCCGGCAAGCCAGGACAACATGGACGTCGAAGCCGCAAAATCGGATATTCTCGAAACGGAAGACCTGCTTGAGCGCGCGCTCAAGCTTTCGGGTCTCGTCACGGCTTTGTTCGCCGAACAGGGATACCGTCTCGTCGTCGTGGGCGGCTCCTGCCGGAGTTCCGGGCGATGAAGAAGGAGGTCGAAGGTGGAAACGCCTGACATCGTCATTACCTGGGAAGAGTGGAAGCGCGGCCGCGAGGCCAAGCGCTCGCTTCTTCGCCGTCTGGGTCTGGACAAACCCTGCCGCCGCGCGGAAAGTTCTTCCGACAAGCGCCTTCGTCCGGCATTCGGCGGCGAACGCGGCCCGGCCTTCGTCGCCGAAGGTCCGGCGACCTACGACGGCAATCCCGTTTAAGGAAACCGGCTGAAGATCGGCAGCTCCCGGACGCCCTTCTGCCATGACGAAATCCGCCGCCCTCGTTCTGACCG
Source organism: uncultured bacterium (assembly GCA_902761575.1). Lineage (GTDB taxonomy): Bacteria > Verrucomicrobiota > Kiritimatiellia > RFP12 > UBA3636 > UBA3636. The sequence goes on along the minus strand of CACWKU010000111.1, from coordinate 5,191 downwards.
TTGCCGCCGTGCCGTTCCTGCTGGGACTGTGCGTCGACCTGGTTTCTTTTCGGGCGAACCTGCTTCGGGCGGGAAATGCCGTTTTCCGGAAAACGGAGAAAGTCCCCTCTCCCGTTCCGATCGCCGGCTTGGTGCTCTATCTGATGGCCTGGTTGCTGGCAAGAGAGGTTCGTCCTCGTCCGGGCTGGGTGGACGTCGCCGTTGTTTCCGCGCTCCTGTTCCATCTGCTCGCGCACTGCGTTCTTCCGGCCGTTTCCGTCTGCGCCCGCCTTTTCCATCGGCATTCGTTCCGCCCATGAAACGCTTTTGCGCGATTCTCGTCCTCGTCCTTCTCGCGCTGCTCGCCGATCCGCCGCGCGTGTCCGCGGAACCGGGCACGGCACCCGACGCCGAGCGGACGCGCCGGGCGCTCGCGACCCTTTCCGCGCGCGTGTCGCCGGACGACGTCCGCCGCAACATCGCGGAAGCGGACTGGAAGGTCTGGAACGAAACCGCGTGGCCGGCCGTTCGCGCCCTCGAGGATTTCTACCGCGAAACGAAGGACGTCGCCGTGCTCGCGATGGCGGACGACGACGCCTGGACGAACGGTCTCGCCTTCGCGCTCGGCGGAGCCGCGCTCAGTGCATCCGAACTCCAGCTGTTTCTCCTGCTCAACCGGACCGCCCAGCAGTACGCACACGTCGAGGACGGCATTCCTGAACTGCCGTGCCGCTTTCCCGTGACCGACAGTCCGTTCCCGACGGCAATCAAGAGCTGGCGCGCGCTCGTCGCGCGCGGCTGGCTGCTCGACTGGGACGACCGCCGCCTCGTCGTCCGAGCCGCCCCGCCGCCGCCGCTTCCCGGCGACGCCGCGGAAAGCGAAGCCGCGGCGGATTTCGCGGCGTTCCTCGCCTGCCAGCACCACTTCCGCGACGATCCCGCGCGCATCCGGCCCGATCCGTTCCTGCGTCCCGTCTCCCGAACCGAGCAGGCCCTTCTCGTCCAGTCGTGGAAGAGCATCCGGCAGGCCGGCCTCGCCGTCGAAAAGACTTCCGACGGCGGCTGGCGGCTCGTCGGGGACTCGGACGGCGTCCTCCCGCCCGTCTCCGTCCTCGCCGCGGCGATGTGGCCGGATCGTCTCGTCCATCCGTCCGGCAAGGAGCCCGGCATCCGCCGCGCCCAGGCGCTTTGCGTCCTTTCCCTCCTGCGCCCCGCGCAGCTCTCCGCCGTCCTCGCCGGACCGCGCGACGACCCGCGCCGCGGCTTTGTCCTCCGCGCGCTCGGCCTCGCCCGCCGACCGCTTCGCCCTCGACGACGACGCCCGCCGCGAACCCGCCCGCGCGCTCCTCTTCCAGAACGCCCTCTTCGCCCCGTATCGCGACGAAATCGAACGCGCCGGCGCAGAGTTCCCCTTCCGCTTCCGCCCCGAGCCGCCGAAACCGCCCTCCGTCGACATCTCCGACATCGGCGCGGACCCGAGCTCCGCGCAGCTCCTCTTCGACGGCGATGCCGCGCTTGCCCCCGAGGAACGCCGCCGCGTCGAGATCCGCCCGCCGGTCGTCCGGCGGAAGGCGTCCGCGGAATCCTCCTCGTTCGCCGCTGGACCCGCGCCCGACCTCGCCGCCGCTTTCGAGCGTCTCGCGGCGCGCGTGTCTCCGGACGATGTCCGCCGCAATATCGCGGAAGCGGACGATGAGGTCTGGCTTGAAACGGCATGGTCGGCGCTCAATGCGCTCGAGGATTTCAGCAAAGAGACGGGCTGCCGGCCGGGCCGAGGCGAATACCATCCCGAAACCGCCGTCTTCGCGATGGCCGACGGCGCCATCTGGACGAACGGCCTTGATTACGCGCTCAACGGCACGCCCCGCGAGGCGCTGAATCTCCGCTGGTTCGTTCTCCTCAACCAGCTCGTCCAGAAGGTCGGCCACTTCGACGGCGAGACGCTCGATGTCCGGCTCCGCGGAGAGGGCTCCCATTTCGACGAACCTCTCGTTGCGACCATCTGGCACGGCTTGGCAAAGGCCGGATGGTGGCTCGACTGGGACGACCGCCGCCTCGTTCTGCGCATCTCCCGCCCCGCGGTGGCGCCGGACGGAGAAGACGACGCCTCCGCAACCGACTTCGCCGCCTTCCTCGCCTGCGCGCACTTCTTCCACGACGACCCTGCGCGCATACCCGGCGAGAGCGAGGTCGCGGAGCGTCTGGCGAACCTCCTTGCCTCGTCGTGGAAACGGCTTCGGGCGAATGGCTGGACCGTAAAGCCGGCCGGTTTCGAAAACTGGCGTCGCGTACCCGATTCGGACGCCCCGCCGCCCGCCATCGTCCTGAAGGCGGCGATGTGGGACGATCTTCGCTGCTATCCCTCGGACGAAGAGCCCGCCATTCGCCGTTCCGAAGCGCTCGAATTTCTCTCCTTCCTGCGCCCCGCGCAGCTCTCCGCCGTCCTCGCCGGACCGCGCGACGACCCGCGCCGCGGCTTTGTCCTCCGCGCGCTCGGCCCGCCGACCGCTTCGCCCTCGACGACGACGCCCGCCGCGAACCCGCCCGCGCGCTCCTCTTCCAGAACGCCCTCTTCGCCCCGTATCGCGACGAAATCGAGGCGGCCGCCGCGCCCGACCGCTAGTTCTTCTTCGCGGGGACGGGCCAGAGAAGGAACTTGCCGGCGGAGAAAGGGAACGCTTCTGGCGCCCCGGTGAATGACGCCGGCAGCAGAATGCAGCGCATGGGGTAGTCCGGGTGGATTCGGCGGACGCTCGGGTGGCAGATACGCCTCACGACGAAGAACGGCCCCGGGGCGGTCTCTGGCGGTCCGATCCGATCGAGGACCTCTTCCGAAATTCGCTCCCGTGGGCACGCGGCGAAGGAGAACCCGAAGACGTAGTCGCCGAAGCAGACGCGTCTTCCGGCGGAAAGGCGAAACGACGAACGGAGCGTCTCGACCTCTTCCCCGTGCGGCTCCCTGAGAGGGTCGCCGACATCCGGCCCCTCCCATCGCGGCCATGGGTGGCGTCGCGGCCAATAGTCGGCGAGTTCGTAGTCGGCGAGTTCGACGTCGATCGCGTTCGTCGTCGAATCGACGGAGAAGGACGAGACGATCGAATCCAGGAGGAGGCGCGCGTCCAGATTCGCGATGAGCGTCGGAGGCCGGACATCGTCCTCGCCGGAGTCCCGGCAGACGGCGAGAAATCGCCTCGCGTCAATGAAGGCGTCCTTCTCTTGCTTGCCCTGCGCCATGGCGTCCGTGACGACGTCGACCGTCCGGCAGAGGGCGAGGAATCGCCTCGCGGCGGCGAAGGCGTCGTCCGCCTCGGCTTGCCTGCCCTGCGCCAGGGCGTTCGTGGCGGCGTCGACCATCCGGCAGCCGAACCGGAAGCTGGATTCACGGAGCCGCGTCCACGCTTCGGCTCCCGTTTCCGTCTCCCGCACGGGAGTCACGGACAGATAACGGAACGCTTCCTCCAATCTCTCGAGCGCGACGGGACCGTCGCCGCGCGCCATGGCGTTCGTCCCCTCGTCGACGCAACGGCTTCCGTGGTCCGCAATACGCAACGGTCGACTTTTGTATTGGTCGTCCCATTCCACCGTGCCGTCCGGACGCACCACCCCGACGCACTCGAGTGCACGGGCGGGACCTGCGCACGCGGCGAGCGCGGGGAGTATGAAGGAGCAGAGGAGCGAGCGCGGAAATCCGCGGCGGGCGGAGAACAGAGCGTTCATGGACGGAACACGATGCTTTGCAGGCCCTCGATGTCCTTGAAGTGCTTCTGGTTCGCGCTGCACAGAACGAGACCGGCATCCATCGCCGTTCCGAAGATCAACGCATCCATCGGGTCGAGCCGGTTGCGCAGGGCCAGCGCCTCCATCAGGGCGACCGCGCGGGACGTGACGGCCTCCGTCACGGGATAGACGCGGAATCCGCCCAGCCGGAGGAATCGACGGATTGCGGCTCCGTCGCGGGCGTCCTTCGCGCCGCGCAGCAGCTCCATGTAGGAGACGGCGGAGACCGCACGCTCGGACGCGCGATCGATTTCCGCGACGGCCTTCGCGTTTCCGCGCAGCGCCCAAATGAGAACGTCGGTGTCGAAGAGCGTCATGTCGCGAACCTCGGCTTGCGGAGTCCTCTCACGAACGCGGCGGGATCGGACAGGTCGTCTCGGTCCTTCCACATTCCGATCATGGGAAGGTCGCGGATGCGGACTTTCTTCCGCGAGCCGTCGGTGCCGGCTACGGACGCGGTCGCTGGAGCGGACGAACCGGCGTTCGTCCCTTCCGCCGCGAGCAGGGCGGCCGTCGAGGGGCCGTCGCCGAGCCAGTCCTGGAAGAACAGCAGCGTCAGGCTTCTCATCGTCCGCCCTTCGAGGGCGCACTTGGCCTTGACCTGGCGGAGCATGGGGTCGGGAATGTCGATGGTGGTTCTCATGGGGACGCATTCTACGCGCCTCCGGGAACTCTTGTCAATGCCTTTATGTATCTATGTATTTCCTCCAATCGGGTTGTTCCGTTCCGCGGAACCATTCCGGCGGAACGGGGCATAGACTGCCAGAACGCCCCGCCGAAGATGTCGCCTGCCAGGCGACATTTTCGGCGGCAGGACAGTCCCTGATGACGCGCCGCCGTGGCGGGGTGGAGACCCCGCCACGGCGGGAGCGCGGCTCAGGTGCGCTCCGCGAAGCCGGCGCGGCGGAGGAGGTCCATCGTGACGGGCTTCGCCGCGGGGGCGGCGAGGAGCGCGTCGACGTAGCGGCCGAGGACGTCGGTCTCGAGGTTCACGCGGTCGCCGGGGCGGCGGTCGCGCAGCGAGGTCGCGGCGAGGGTCGTGGGGATGAGGTTCACCTCGAAGAGGCCCGGCGCCGGAACGGCGCTCACGGTGAGGCTCACGCCGTCGAGCGCGACGGAGCCCTTGTAGACGACGTAGCGCGCCTCCGCGCCCGCGCACGCGAGGCGCATCCGGACGTCGCGGCCGGCGGGCTCGACGGAGACGACCTCCGCGGTCGCGTCGACGTGCCCCTGCACGATGTGCCCGCCGAGGCGGTCCGACGGGCGCAGCGCGCGCTCGAGGTTCGCGGCCGCGCCGGGGCGCAGCTCGCCGAGCGCGGTGACGCGCAGCGTCTCGTCGAGGAGGTCCGCCTCGAAGCCCTCCGCCGTCGCGGCGACGACGGTGAGGCAGCAGCCCTGCACCGCGACGCTCTCGCCGGGCGCGAGCGGGCCGTCC
>CACWKU010000110.1 GCA_902761575.1 uncultured bacterium | reverse complement strand
CGCGGCGACGTCCCCGCCGAGGCGGCGCGCACCGGCGAATCGGAGGAGATGGCCGCGCGCCGCCTCCGCCACGCGTTCCTCGCGGCGACCGCCGCCGCGCGCGGCGCGGAAGCGGTCGCGACCGGCCACACGCTCGACGACCAGGCGGAGCTCTTCTTCCTGCGGCTCAAGCGCGGCGCGTCGGCGCGCGGGCTCTCGGGCATGCGGCCCTCCGAGCCGGCGTCCGGCTCCTCCCCCGCTCGCGTTCGGCCGCTCCTCCGCGTGCGCCACGCCGCGCTCGCGGACTGGCTCCGCGCCGAAGGCCTCGCCTGGCGGGAGGATACCACCAACGCCTCCGACGACGCCGACCGCAACCGCATCCGCCACCGCGTCCTGCCGGCCGTCCTCGACGCCTTCGGCCCCGCCTTCCTCTCCACACTCGCGCGCTCGATGGACCTGCTACGCGACGACGCGGACCTACTCGACGCCCTGGCGGCCGCGCCCGGCGCAACCGAGGGGCCCATTCAACATTCAGCATTCCGCATTCAGCATTCCCCTCCCCTCCTCCGCCGGCGCATCGCCGTGGCGCTCTACGCCGCCGGCGTCGACCCGGAGGCCGTGACGCTCGACGCCATCGAGCGGATCCGGCGGCTCGTCGCCGCGCACCGCGGCGGGGCGGTCCCGCTCGGCGGCGGCGTCTCCGCCCGCGTGCGGAGGGGCGAGATCCGCATTGAGCGCCCGTCTTCGAAATAGCCCGCTTTTGCGCTGGACGCCCCCTCGGGGCGGGTGGTAGAATGCCCGCCCCGAGGCAGCGGTCCGCGCCCCGGACGGGGCCGGGCGCCCTCCCCGGAGACATCCCGCGCGCCCCCGCGCGGCGCTCCACTCCGGAAACCACCAACCCCAACCAAAAACAAATGAGCACCTCCTCCGGCCACCACGACTTCGAGCAATCGAGCGTGGACGAGTCCCAGAAGCGTTCCTTCTGGTCCATGTTCGTCATCATGATGGGCTTCACGTTCTTCTCCGCCTCGATGTGGGTGGGACTGACCCTCGCCAACGGCCTCACCGCCGGACGCTTCTTCTGGGCCGTCATGGCCGGCAACCTCATCCTCGGCGTCTACACGGCGCTGCTGGCCTACCCGGCGGCGAAGACCGGCCTCTCGGTCCACCTGCTCTCCCGCTACTCCTTCGGCACGTTCGGCTCGGACATCCCCTCGACCGTCCTCGCCGTCACGCAGATCGGCTGGTTCGGCGTCGGCGTCGCGATGTTCTCGATCCCGACCACGGTCTGGCTCAACGACGCCTCCTTCCTCCAGGGCACCTGGTTCGCGACCGGCCCGGAGATCTCGCCCTGGGGCGTCACCGCCCCGCTCCACGCGCACCTGCTCTGGTCCATCACGATCGTCGCCGGCATCGCGATGACCTCGTCGGCCTACTTCGGCATCAAGGCGCTTCACATCATCTCGCTCGTCGCCGTCCCGGCGATCGCCGTCCTCGGCGGCTGGTCCGCCATCCAGGCGCTCTTCTTCGACAAGCCCGAGTTCATCCTCGAGCACAACCCGACGCTCGCCGCCACGCTCGCCGCCTCCGGCGACACGATCAGGAGCGGCTGGGACGCCCTCGCGGGCCACGTCCCCGGCACCGACCCGAAGACCGGCGCCTCGCTCGCGATCGGCATGGTCTCCGCCATCTCGCTCGGCATCGGCTCGTTCGTCTCCGGCGGCTCCTGCACGCCCGACTTCACGCGCTTCGCGAAGAACGCGAAGATCGCGGTCTGCACCACGGTCCTCGCCTTCTTCATCGGCAACTCGCTGATGTTCTTCTTCGGCGGCGCGGCGGCGATGGTCTACGACAAGAACGACATCTCCGAGGTCCTCAAGATCCAGGGCCTGCTGCTCCCGGCGATCATCGTGCTCGGCCTCAACATCTGGACGACGAACGACAACGCGCTCTACACCTCGGGCCTCGGCCTCTCGAACATCGTCCGCCTCCCGAAGCGCTACATGGTGCTCCTCAACGGCCTCGTCGGCACGCTCGCGGGCCTCTGGCTCTACGACAACTTCTGCGGCTGGCTGAACATCCTCAACACGTTCATCCCGCCGTGCGGCGCGATCCTCATCACCGACTTCTTCCTCGTGAACAAACGGAAGTACCCGGCGATGGAGGACAAGAGGTTCGTCGCGGTCTCCCCGCCCGCGGTCGTCGCGTGGGCGCTCGGCTCGGTCGTCGCGCTCGCCGGCTTCAACAAGTTCGGCCTCGGCGACCTGGCCCCGTTCCTCATGAAGGGCATCCCCGCGATCAACGGCATGGTCGTCGCGGCGCTCGTCTACCTCGGCCTCAGCGCCGTCTGCCCCTGCACCCGCAAGTGCAAGTGCGCCGACGGCGCCTGCGCGGCGAAGTAGCCCCTCCCCCGCCCTCCCGGAAGGCGCCGGGCCGCGCGCGCGGCCCGGCGCCTTCGTCTTCCGCGCGCTCTTGAATCCGCGGGGGCGGAGCGGTATAATCCGCCGCATGATCGACACCGTGGAGCTCATGCGGAAGGTCCGCTCCATCCGCATCCTCACCAACCGCCTCGTGGACGAGCGGCTGGCGGGCGACTGGCGCTCGTCGTTCCACGGCCAGGGCCTCGAGTTCGAGGAGATCCGCGAATACCACCCCGGCGACGACGTCCGCACCATCGACTGGAACGTCACCGCCCGCACCGGCTCCCCGCAGACCAAGCGCTTCTCCGAGGAGCGCCGCCTCACCGTCCTCTTCCTCGTCGACGTCTCCGGCTCCCAGTCCTTCGGCTCCGGCGCGCGCGCGAAGTCCGACCTCGCCGCGGAGCTGGCATGCCTGCTCGCCCTCACCTCGATCCGCAACCAGGACGAGGTCGGGCTCGTCCTCTTCTCCGACCGCATCGTGAAGACCGTCCCCCCGCGCAAGGGCCGCACCGCCGTCATGCGCATCGTGCGCGAGGTGCTCGCGGCGGCGGACGGCGCCGTCGGCGGCGGCACCGACATCGCCGGCGCGCTCGACTGGCTCGCCGCGGTCCAGCGCCGCAAGGCCGTCGTCTTCCTCGTCTCCGACTTCCAGGACGAGGGCTGGGAGGGCCGCCTCGCCGCGCTCGCGCGCCGCCACGACCTGATCTGCTGCCCCGTCTCCGACCCCGCCGAATCGCGCCTCCCCGCCGCAGGGCTCGTGGAGCTCGAGGACCCCGAGACCGGCGAGGCCGTCTGGGCCGACCTCTCCTCGCGCGCCGTGCGCGAGGCCTTCGACGCGGACGCCGCCGCCCGCGCCGAGGCGCTCCGCTCGACCTTCCGCCGCAGCGGCGCCGACTTCATGGACTTCCGCACCGACGAGGATCCCATCGGCCCCGTCCGCGCCTTCTTCCGCCGCCGCGCCGCCGCGCACCGTCGCTGAGATGCAATGCTGAATGCTGAATGCCGAATGCTGACCGCTGAATGACGAATGGCAAACGAGCACAGGCGAACCTTCGAACCTTCGAACCTTCGAACCGTTGAACCCGAAAACCCGCGAACCATGAAATTCCACGACAGGCACGCCTGGGCGGCCTACGAGTCCCCCTACCTCGCCATCACCTTCCGCCGCCGCGACGCGCGCCTCGCGTTCCTCGGCATCGATTCCGGCGGCCGCCGCTGGGACCACAAGAACACCTACAACCTCCTCAAGCCCTCGCAGGGCGCCCTCGTCCCCGCGATCGACCGCGTCGCGAAGAAGCCGCCCGAGTTCCTCCCGCCGCGGCCCGCCGACGCGCCGAAGGGCCCGCCGCCCGTCCCGGCCGACTGGCTCGCGCAGTCCGCGTGCGAGGCCGGCCTCGCCGCCGAGTCCGACAAGGTCGCCTTCGCGTTCTCCCCGGTCGACGACCGCACGTTCGACATCTCCGTCGAGTCGAAGGACGGCGCCCCGCTCAAGGGCCCGTTCTGGGAGATGAGCCTCCAGATCAAGACCGCGCCGCCCACGATCTGGGCCGAGACGAAAATGGACGACCCCGTGCAGGTCGAGGCGCGCAACCACGCGCATCCGCGCCACCCCGAGTGCAACGAGCTCGCGCGCCGCGTCTGGAAGCTCCCGATGGTCGTGCACTTCCCCGACTTCGGCCACGTCCGCATCGAGGCCGCCGAGGGCGAGGCCGACTGCCTCGAGCGCCTCCTCAAGAGCGAGGAGTTCTCCGGCCTCAACCTCGGCTTCCTCAACCTCGGCTCGCACACGCAGAACTGCGGCCTGCACTACGGCCGGTCGCTGCTCGCGTTCCGCCCGAGGAAGGGCTGCAAGCGCGCGGTCCTGCGCTTCACGGTCCTCCCGGAGATCGCGCCGCGCCCCGCCACGGGCGAGGACTTCACGAAGGACGCGAAGTGGGACGGCTTCCGCCGCAACTATCTGAGCGGCTTCACCCTCCACCGCCCGACGCTCACGATGGGCGACAACATCGTTCTGGCCGGCTACGCGCACCTCGCCGTCCAGAACAAGGCCGACCTGCTGGACCTCGCGGGCGACTCGGACGACCCGACGCTCGCGCTCATCCGCAAAATCTTCATCCACCAGACCGACGCCGCGATGCGCGCGCAGGACGCCGACGGCGAGATCAACTGGGACTACCCGCACGAGCCCAAGAAGCCCGGCGAGCGCAGCGGCCTCTGGGTCGACACCACGCCCGCGAACATGATCGCCGCGTGCACGTGCCTGCGCTGGGAGCCCCGCCACGCGAAGAAGTGGTACCCCGCGCTCGTCCGCGCCGCCGACTACCTGCTCGGCATGGACGAGGACGGCGACGCGATCCTCGAGAACCCCTTCGCCGGCCGCTCCTTCTTCGAGAAGTTCGACCGCCCCGGGCGCCGTCCCGTCAACTGGTGGGACAACATCGCCTACGGCCACAAGGACGCCTGGTACAACCTGCTCTCGCACCGCGCGCTGCGCCTCGTGGGCGACCTCGCCGCCAGGCGCGGCGACAAGGCGACCGCCGCGAGGATCCGCGACTGGATGGCGCGCTTCGGCGCCGCGTTCCGCCCGGCGCTCGTCAATCCCGAGACCGGCGTCGTGGCGGGGTGGCGCGACCGCGACGGCAAGCTGCACGACTGGCTCTTCACCTGCCCGACCTCGATGGCCCTGAACGAGGCCGTGCTCACGCCGGAGGAGGGCCGCCCGATGCTGCGCACGCTCCTCGACGCGATGGCCGCGGAGGGCTTCGGCGACCTCAAGTACGGCATCCCCGGAAACTGCAAGCCCATCCCGCTCTCGACCGACACCTTCGACTGGGCGTTCATGGGCGCGTGGCCGCGCTACGAGAACGGCGGCCTCTGCGGCATGACCGCGTGGCACTTCCTCAACGCGATGTACCGCTGCGGGATGCGCGAGGAGGCCGACGGCATCTACTTCCGCATGCTCGACACCTTCGAGAACTGGCCGACGCACTCCGGGCTCTTCCCCGGCTACATGGAGAGCGTCGACTGGCGCACGAAGGACGGCAACCCCTGCGGCTACAACTACCTCGCCGACAACTACCTCTTCCTCGGCTCGGGCTACCTCGCGCACAGCGGCCGCGAGCACACCGCCATCGCCCCCTAGCGGAGCGCCGGAACGAGCTCGCGGCTAGCGGACGAAGGCCGCCGTGGCGGGGTCCTCGCCGATGGCGCGGACGAGGGCCTTGAGACCGTCGGAGGAGGCCTTCGGGCAGACGAGCGTCGCGTCGCGCGTGTGGACGACGACGAGGTCCTCCGCGCCGAAGACGGCGACGAGGTGGCCCTTCTCGGCGTTCACGACCGCGTTGCCGTGAGCCGCGAGCGTGCGCGCGAGGCCGTGGACGGCGTTGCCCTCGGCGTCGGCGGGGAAGTGCGCGCCCGCGCTCGCCCAAGTGCCGACGTCGTCCCAGCCGAAGTCGCCGCGGACGGCGACGAGGTTCGGCGCCTTCTCCATCACGGCGTAGTCGACGCTGATCTTCTCGAGCCGGGCGTACTCGCGCGCGAGCGCCGCGCCGAGCGCCGGGGAGCCGAACTTCGGCGCCACGCGGTCCATCGCCGCGAGGAGCGCGGGGCGGTACGCCGCGAGCGCCTCCCGGAAGGTCGAGACGCGCCAGACGAACATCCCCGAGTTCCAGACGAAGCGGCCGCTGCGCACGTAGGTCGCGGCGGTGCCGAGGTTGGGCTTCTCGACAAAGCGGCGGACCTTGCGGAAGCCCCTCGGGAGCCCGGGGCCGGAGACGGGGGCGCCGAGCTCCACGTAGCCGTAGCCCGTGGCGGGGTGCGTCGGCCGGATGCCGATCAGGCCCATCGCGGGGCGGCGCGAGGCGACGTCCGCCGCGGCGCGGAGCGTGCGGCGGAACGCGGCGGCGTCCGCGATCAGGTGGTCGGCCGTGAGAATGCAAAGGACGGCGTCCGCGCCGCCCGCGCGCCCGACCCACGCCGTCGCGAGGGCGCAGGCGGCGGCCGTGTCGCGCCCCTGCGGCTCGCCCAGGATCTGCGCCGGAGGGAGCAAGGGCAGCGCGGCGCGCGTGGCGGGGACGAGGTCGCGCGAGGTGACGACGAGCACGCGCTCCGGCGGCACGAGCCCGCGGAGGCGCTCCACCGCGAGCGCGATGAGCGGCTTGCCGCCGAAGAGGTCGACGAACTGCTTGGGGCGCGAGGCCCTCCCGACGGGCCAGAACCGCTCCCCCCGCCCTCCGGCGAGGATGGCGGCGTAGAGGACGGGCTTCTTCGGGGATGCGGTGCGCGTGGTCATGGCGCGGGAGTATACCAAGCGCCGGGATGCGGCGCAAGGCGCGGCGAGGCGAGGCGTTTTCGCTTGCGCGGGAACCGGGGCTCTGCGATAATCCGCGCCCATGGAAGCGAACCCCGCCACCGCCTTCCGACGCATCGGGATCCTCGGCACCGGCCTGATCGGCGGGTCGCTCCTGCTCGCGCTTCGGAGGCTCCTGCCGGACGCGGAGATCGCCGCCGGCGCGCCCTCGGAGCGCACGCGCGCCGCCGTCCGCGCGTCCGGCGCCGCCAGCCTCGTCTTCGACCCCGCCCGCGAACCTCCCGCCGCCGCGCTCGCCGGCTGCGACCTGGCGATCCTCGCCGCGCCGCCGGAGGCCGTCTGCCGCGATCTGCCCGCGCTGCGGGGGGCGGAAATCGGGCTGATCGTCGACGTCGCCTCCGTGAAGGGCTCCGTGATGGAGGCCGCCCGCGGCCTCGGCAACTTCGTCGGCGGACACCCGATGGCCGGCACGGAGGGCGTCGGGTTCGGCGCCGCCGACCCGGACCTCTTCCGCGGCGCCGCGTTCCTCTACTGCGTCCCGTCGGACTACGCCGCCGGGCCGGAGCGGCTCGACGCGCTGCTCGCGCTCCTGCGCGCGCTCGGCATGCGCACGTTCGCGATGGACGCCGCCGTGCACGACCGCCGGCTCGCCCTCGTCTCGCACCTCCCGCACGCCGCCGCGTTCGCGCTCGCGCTCGCCGCGGCCCGCGCCGGCGACCCGATCCTGGCGGAGCTCGTCGGCGGCGGATTCCGCGACACGACCCGCATCGCCGCCTCGTCCCCCGCGCTCTGGACCGACATCCTCCGCGCCTCGCCGGAGCTTCCCGCCGCGCTCGATTCGTACGTCGAGACGCTCCGGCGCCTACGCGCCGCGCTCGATCCGTCGGTCCCGCCGGACGACCTGCGCGCCCTTCTCGGGGAGGCCGAGGCCTACCGCCGCGCCATCCCCGAAGGGCTCCACGCCGTTCCCCACGCGTAGGCTACCGGTAGAGGAAGCGCTTGATGCTCATCTTCGGCGTCTTCTCGAAGGGCGAGGGGTTGCGCTCGACCTCCGAGAGGCGGCTGTAGGCGGGCATCCGGCGGTTCACCGCGGTGCGGACGCGGCCGGGCAGCGCCGCGACGGCCGCGTCGTCGAGCTTCGCCTTCCGGATCGCGTCGGGGTCGAAGTAGACGCGCGCGACGAGCTTGCCGCCGCGGTCCACGACGACGGACTCCGCCACGAAGTCCTGCTGGTTCACCACGGCCTCGATCTCCTCGGGGTAGATGTTCTGGCCGCTCCCGGAGAGGATCATGTTCTTGCTGCGGCCGGAGAGGAAGAGGTTGCCCTTCGCGTCGAAGTGCCCGAGGTCGCCCGTGCGCAGGAAGCCGTCCTTCGTGAAGAGCGCCTTCGTCGCCTCCGCGTTGCGGTAGTAGCCGATGCAGAGGTTGGGACCCTTCGCCTGCACCTCGCCGTCGACGCGGAGCGGGTCGGGCGAGTCGATGCGGACCTCGTCGTAGTCGACGGGCTTGCCGCACGAGCCGGGCGCGAACTCGCGCCAGTCCTCGTAGGCCAGGAGCGGGCACGCCTCGGTCATGCCGTAGCCGACCGTGTAGGGCAGGCCGATCCTCCGGAAGGCGGCCTCCGCCTCGGGGTTGAGCGGCGCGCCGCCCATCACGAAGGTGCGGACCTGCCCGCCGAAGGACTCCCTCACCTTCTCGGCGATCTTGCGGCGCACGAGGCCGCCGACGCCGGGAAGCGCCATCAGCAGGCGCACCGCGGGCTTCGAGAGCTTGGGCTTCAGGGCCCCGCGGTAGATCTTCTCCATCACCATCGGGACGGTGATGACGATGTAGGGGCGCACCTCCTTCATCGCCGCGACGAGGGCGGTCGGGGAGGGGATCTTCGTGAGGTAGACGACCTCGACGCCGCTCAGGAGCGGATACATCATCTCGAAGGCGAGGCCGTACATGTGCGCCATCGGGAGCATCGAGACGATGCGCTCGCCGGGATGGGCCGGGATGCGGCGCTGCGCGAAGTCGATGACGGCGTTGAAGCTCTCGTGGCGCAGCATCACGCCCTTCGGCGCGCTCGTCGTGCCGGACGTGTAGTTGATGACCGCGAGCTCGTCGCCGTTGTCGGTCGGATACGAGACGTCCGCCGGCCCGAAGCCGCCCGGGTGCTCCGCGGCGAGGAGCGCGTCCTTCTCCTCGAACGCCTTCGCGGCGGCCCTGTCGCGCCCGCCGAGGACGGCGCCGTCCTCGATCGAGACGGCCGCGCGGATGCGCGAAAGCTTCGAGAAGTCGAGCCCCGCGGCGATCTCCGGGTCGGTGAAGAGGATGCGGCTCTCGGAGTGGTCGACGAGGTGCTGGACGCCCTCGGGCGTGAAGTTGGAGAGGATCGGGACGGCGACCGCGCCGGAGGAGACGATGCCGAGGTAGGTCTCGGCCCAGGCGGCGCAGTTGTGCGCGCAGAGCGCGACCTTGTCGCCGCGGCGGACGCCGGCCTCGCGCAGGGCGAGGCGGGTCCTCTCGATCGAGGCGGCGAGCTCGCCGTAGGTGAGGCGGCGGCCGTGGAAGTCGGCGAGGGCGGGTGCGTCCCAGTGTTCGCGGACGACCTCCGCGAGCATTTCGAGGTAGTGCTTCATGGCCGCGGAGTCTACCACAGCCGCCGCTCCCCGGGCAACCCCGGCGCCGGCTGAATCCGATTTCGACTCCGTCTCGTCCGGCGCGGCTTCAAGTCGCTTTTGCCACAATGCCGACCCCAGACCATGTTGCAGGCTGTCGGGCGGCGACGGCCGAAGAAGAGGGAGGAGATTCGGGCTAGTCGCGCGCGGCGGAGAGGCAGAGGATTCGGGCGGCGCCGGCGGCGCGGAGGGCGGAAGCGGCGGCGGCGAAGGTGGCGCCGGTCGTCATGACGTCGTCGACGAGGAGGATGCGCCTCCCGAAGGCGTAGGGCTCGCGGGCGCGCAGGACGGCGATGGCGCCGGCCATGTTGCGGCGGCGGGCGTCGCGGTCCTTCTTCGTCTGCGTGGCGGTGTCGCGCACGCGGGAGAGCAGGCGCGGCTCGCACGGGACGCCGAGCCGGCGCGAGAGGTCGCGCGCGAGCAGCTCCGCCTGGTTGAAGCCGCGGCGCAGGCGCTTGAAGGGGTGCAGCGGGATCGGGACGACGACGTCCGGCCGCTCCGCCGCGTAGTGCGCGAGGAAGCAGCCGTGCATCCATTCGCCGAGAACGGGCGCGAGCCAGGTCTCGCGCCGGTACTTCAGGCCGTGGACGAGCTTCCTCATCGGCCCGCGGAGCAGCGCCGCCGAGCGCGCGAGGTCGAACGCGGGACGCTCCTCGCGGCAGTGCCGGCAGACGGAAGAGGCGGTGCCGAGCGCGGCGTCGCGGTCGATGAGCGTCTTGCCGCAGATCGCGCAGCAGCCCTCCGCCGGACGCACCTCGACCTGCGCGCGGCATTCGGCGCAGAGCGCCTCGCCGCCCGGCGCCCCGCATGCGGCGCATCCCTGCGGATAGAGCAGGCGGAGCCAGTCGGTCAGAGGGAACATCCGAGTGACGAGCGAAGAGTGACGAGCGACGAGCGACGCCTAGGGACGAGGGGCGGAGAGGACGGACTCGATGGCGTCGCAGGTGCGGGCGAGGGCGCCGCGGGAGCCGGCGACGGCGGCGGCGGCGCGG
>CACWKU010000109.1 GCA_902761575.1 uncultured bacterium | reverse complement strand
CGAGGCGCAGCGAAAGCGAGTCGCCCTCGAACGAGCGCGGCTCCGGGACGGCGCACGCGAGGTCGGCGCGGAGCGCCTCGAAGAAGTCGAGCCGCTCGATCGCCGCCTCGGCGCGGCCGCCGGAGGCGACGCGCCCGAACGCGCCGAACGCGGCGGCGAGGACGCCCGCCACGGCCAGGGCAATCGCGACGGCGACCGCGGACGAGACGACAACCTCGACGAGCGTGAACGCGCTAGTCCTCGTCGACCTGCTCATCGCGCTGGTAGATCGGGAGCTGGCGGTATGGCGGGGTGAACGCGAGGACGACCATGGCCGTGGCGTAGGGGCGGCTGTTCTCCTCGGCGCTCCAGGAGCCGTTGCCGCTCTGCGCGGGGATCCAGGTGCTGTACATCCAGCGCTGGAAGTCGTCCCAGCCCGTGCCGCCGATCTGGAAGAGGCCCTGCGAGGCGTAGTAGAGGCCGTAGGCGCGGTTGTTGTTGTTGTTCGGCCGCAGCTCCGTGTAGCGGCGGCGCTCGGTGAGGAAGCGCGCGGCGCGGAGGGCCATCGGGTCGTTGTGGCGGCCGCAGAGCTCCAGGTAGAGGATGCCCGCGCCGGTGAGCGTGTCGCCCGAGCCGCTGTTGCCGCCCTGGTAGGTGAACGAGCCGTCGGCCGAGTAGCACATGCGCTTCACGTAGTCCAGCGCGCGCGACATCGTGTCGTTCGGGATGCGGGCTCCGTTGAGGCGCGCCGACCGCAGCGCCATGATCACCCAGCCGGAGCACGACATGTCGCTGTCGCTCGACTTCGGCGTGTAGCGCCAGCCGCCCTGGTTCCATTCGCTCTTGCGGATGTTCTGGGCGTCGATGATGAGCTTCACCGCCTTCTCGATGACCGGGTCCATGCGCGCCTGGCGCTCGGGGGAGACCATGCCGGAGACCTCGGTGAGGAAGAGCGTGCAGATCGCGTGGACGTACATGCCCGAGCCGGGCTTGGTGACGCCGAAGTAGCCGTTCGTTGGATCGACGATCGAGAGGATGTAGTCGATGCAGCGGTCGATGTTCTCGCCGTACTTGTCGCTGTCCGGCGTGTAGCCCTTGGCGAGGAACGCCATCCCGGCGAGCGCCGAGATGGAGCCCGTCGTGCCGTGGTTGTCGGGGAACGAGCCGTCCGGCTTCTGGACGCTGGCCAGGTATTCGAGCCCGCGCTCGATCGCCTCGTCCACCTCGTCCGGGACCGTGACGCCCTGCGCCGCGGCACGCGGAGGCGCGAGCAGGGCGGCGATGGCGAGGAAGGACGCGAGAAGGTGGCGGATGTGCATGGCCCGGAGCATACCACACCGCCCGCGCGCGTTGCAACCCGGCCCGCGGAGACTCCGCGCGTCAGACGCACTCCGGCGCCGGAGAATGATCACGCAGAGAACGCAGAGCCCCGTCCCGACCGGGCGCCGGAGAATCGTCACGCAGAGAACGCAGAGCCCCGTTCTGCCCGGGCGCCGGAGAATGATCACGCAGAGAACGCAGAGCCCCGTCCCGAACGGGCACCGGAGAATCATCACGCAGAGAACGCAGAGCCCCGTCCCGGCCGGGCGCCGGTGAATCATCACGCAGAGAGCGCAGAGCCCCGTTCTACCCGGGCGCCGGTGAATCATCACGCAGAGAGCGCAGAGAACGCAGAGCCCCGTTCTGCCCGGGCACCGGTGAATACTCTCACGCGGAGTTCGCGAAGTCCACGAAGTGTTTTGAGGCGACTTTGCCGCTTGGTTCCGGCCCGCGAAGCGGGCTCCACAACCGCTTGAGCGTAGAGCGGAGCAAGGCTCTGCGCTCTCTGCGTGTGATTCAAACGCTCGAGCGCCGGGCGGCGCATGGCTCTGCGCTCTCTGCGTGAGATTCATCGCTTGAGCGCCGGGCGGAGCATGGGCTCTGCGCGCTCTGCGTGAGATTCAAACGCTTGAGCGCCGGGCGGAGCATGGGCTCTGCGCTCTCTGCGTGAGATTCAAACGTTGAGCGCCGGGCGGAGCAGGGCTCTGCGCTCTCTGCGTGAGATTCAAACGTTGAGCGCCGGGCGGAGCATGGCTCTGCGCGCTCTGCGTGAGATTCAAACGCTCGAGCGCCGGGCGGAGCATGGCGGTCGCGAACTCTGCGCGTAAGAAGGCCGGGGGTGGCGGCAAGTTTAAGAGTGGTTCCACTTCGGAATCCGCTTGCGGCGAAAGCCGGAATCTGGTATGTTTTCCGATGTCGCGGCGCGAAGGGCGCAAGCCCGGACCGACGCGGCGGAAAAAACAGCATACTGCCAGCCGTCGTTCCCCTGAATCCTTGGAACATTCAAGCTTGAACGGCACGAAGCAGGGATGCGCGCCATTGGAGCGCGTCTCCTTCCGTGTTTTCAAGCAGGGCTTTCCAAGGAGCCCAGGGGAAGACACCGACCGAGGCGCGCTCCCTTCTTGACACACGCAACAGAACAGAACCGTAGCATCGGCCCGGCCGCTGGGGGCGGCCGGGTGCCGGAGTCTGGGATTCTCGGGTTCCGGGAATCTCGCGGCGGAATCTCGGGGCGAGATCTCGCGGCGGGATCTCGGGGTGGCTTCGCCGCTGCCGGGATCTCGGGGCGGTTTTTCGCGAGAATCCGGCCGCGCGGCAACGCCGCGCGCCGAGAACCCGACGCCAGAATCCGAGAACCCCAGACCCCGAGATTCCGGCACCGGGCGCGCAGCGCCCGGCCCGCCCCCGCCCCGCGTAAGATCGCGGTGCCCGGCGGCAAGTGACAGATAACCTCGCGCGAGAACAACAACCCGAATCCAATCAACCATTTCACACGACATGCCTGACGCTGACAAGAAGAAAACCAACGACGAAATCTTGGACGACTATCTCGACTACTGGGACAAGACCATCGAGAAATGGTTTGCAGGCAGTTGCTCCGATCCGCATCACGGATGCGGAGACGATCCGTTCCTGCAGAATGTCCGGAGGTTCGTCCAACCGGAACTCATGCCGGAACCCTACTGGGGCGATCCGGCGAACTGTTCGATCGTCATCGCGAATCTCAATCCGGGAGGCGGAAACGATTTTGATCGGTTGCATCCCGGAAACGCACACGAGGAATCCGTCGTTTGGTTGGAGAGCCTCGTTCGAGAAAAGAAAAGTTATCGCGCCGTTGCAGAATCGTTCCCGTTGCTTCTCGCAGATGACGAACTTGAAAAAGAACTCGGTTCCGGCGAAAAGCTGCACGATTACGGCGGGCGTCACTGGTGGCGGTATCAAAGCGGTCGTATCCAATGGGCCGAATACATGTGGCACCGCGTTGCCAAGGAACACAAAACTCCGTTTCGTCCGTTCGCGATGGAATTGTGCGGCTGGCATTCATCTGGATGGAATCAAGGTCCGAGCAATGCCGTCGCAGCAAATGGCGTTCTCTTCCGGAAACTCGTTTTGAGGCCCTTGATCGAAGCCGTCAAGCGATCTGATGCCCGTTTGGGGCTTTGTTGCGGGGCGGACTGGAGCCGAATTCTTCGCGACAAACGATTTCAGTCGGACATTCGCCCCATCACCGAGCACGAGACGATTGCCGGTGACAACCGGCGACGGGAAAATACCCGTTTCAAACGCAAGTATTCATTGTTTGAAATCGACAAGGACAACCACATCGTCGTGACGTCGGAAGGCCCCGGCAATCCGACGCCCCATTGGTCGTCGTGGCCGCGAATGATCGATTGGTTGCGGGGAAACGGAGTGATTTCTTGAATCAATCAACTTCAAACAAAAATTCGACATGAAAACAATTCATCAACTCGCCATCACAATTGCAATTTCTGTTTTCTCAAATGCCGCACTCGCCTACACGCAAACCGTGAACGGCATTACATGGACATACTCGCTTTCAAACAATGAAGCCACGATTGGAAGAGACTCTTCTTCCGATCCCGCCATCCCGACAACGACGACGGGCGCCGTCACGATTCCGGCCACACTCGGAAACTGTCCCGTAACGACCATCAAAGGCTATGCTTTTTGCAATTGTCGCAAAGTGACTTCCATTACGATTCCCGATAGCGTGAAGAGCGTCGGCCGCGGCGCTTTTGCTGGCTGTTCCAGTTTGAGGTCTATTACGATACCGGACAACGTTGAAACTATCGCCCAATATGCATTCGACGATTGTCCAGATGAAATCTTCGACGCGGTCAGCATTCCCAGCGTCAAACTAGTCGACGGATGGGTGATCGAGTGCGACAACACATTGTCCGGTTCCTTGGATCTGACAGCCTGCCGCGGAATTGCGGATCGTGCTTTTTACAATTGTTCAGGGCTGACGTCGATCGCGATGCCGGCCAATTTGAAAGCCGTTGGGGAATATGCGTTCGCCAATTGTTCCGGCCTCACGGCAATCACGATTCCGGATAGCGTGAAAAGCATCGGGTGGTATGCTTTTCATGGTTGTTCAGGACTTACGTCAATCATCATTCCAGACCACGTGACAGTCCTAAACGAGTCTGCTTTTTCCGATTGTTCCGGAGCAACCGAATTGACAATTGGAAACCGACTGACGACTGTCGAGCGATTCGCGTTTACGGGGTGTTCCAATCTCGAACGGGTCGCGATTCCTTCGCACTGGAATGTGACCGATCTTCTACTAAGCGGCCGTTCCTATGGTGAAGCCGTTTGGATAAGCGAAAAGTTGTCGACGGTGATAGTGAAGGACGGAGTCGACAGCATCCCTTCGTCCATGTTCAGCGAATGTGCGTGGTTGAAAGATGTCTCAATTCCCGCTTCCGTCACGAACATCGAGTCGAAGGCGTTTGCGGATTGCACGGCGCTCGACACGGTCCGCATTTCCGACTTGGCGGCGTGGTGCGGAATCGCGTTCGGATCCTTCGACGCCAATCCGCTTTACTTTGCGAAGCACTTCTACGTCAACGGAGCGGAGGTGAAGGACCTTGTCGTTCCGGACGGCGTCGTCACGGTTCGGAAATATGCCTTCCGCGGCTTCTCGGGGCTTCTTTCCGTGACGCTGCCCGACAGCGTGCAAAGCATCGGCGGGGCCGTGTTCCGCGGTTGCGCGAATCTGGTGTCGGCCGACCTCGGAAATAGCCTGAAGACGCTCGGCGGAACTTCGTTCGCCGATTGTCCGTCGTTGGCCGCGGTGTCCGTTCCGAACACCGTGACGACTGTGGATACGAGCGCCTTTTCCGGAAGCACGGCCATCACGACGGCGACGTTCCCCGGGCGGTTTTCGGCGCAAACGCTATTCCCCGATTCCTGGTCTGGCATTCGGACGGCCGCATTCGCGAACGGAACCGAGTGGGTCACGAATTCCGTATTTGAAGGTTGCACGTCGCTGACGGACATCACCGTTCCGGGATCGGTGACGAACATGGGAAGCAAGGCCTTCAAGGGTTGCACGAATCTCGACATGGTGAGGACCGACGACTTGAAGGCATGGTGCCTCCGGTTCTACCAATCGGCGGATGCAACCCCTCTCTACTATGCGGAACATTTCTTCGTAAACGGAAACGAGGTGAGAGATCTTGTCGTTCCCGACGGAACCAAAACAATCCGACGGTATGCCTTCCGCGGCTTTTCGGGTCTGCAATCGGTAACATTGCCCGACAGCATGGAAAGCATCGGCGGAGGGATATTCAAGGGGTGTATGAATCTGGGTTCGGCGAAACTCGGAACAGGGTTGAAAATGATCGGAGGAAATGCGTTTTCCGATTGCACGTCCTTGACAACGCTCGTGGTCCCTCCCAAGGTGACGACCATCGATTCAAACGCTTTCAACGGGGCGACCGGCTTGGAGACGATGTATCTCCCGCGCCGGTTCGAAGGACAGACGGATCCGATGTCCATCATCCCGACCTGCACGATTTACTTTTACGGGGACATCGAAGCGCTGTCGGTTCCGGAGGTCTGGCTCGACCGATACGAGTTGACCGCGGGCGGTGACAACATCGCCGCGGCGGAAGCCGTGGCGGCGAACGGCGTGGACAAGGTCTGGGAGTGCTACGTGGCGGGCCTCGATCCGACCAACGCGCTCTCGCGGTTCGAAGCGCGGATTGCCATGGAAGATGGCGATCCGGTCGTGACGTGGTCGCCCGACCTGGGCTCCGACCGGGTTTATACAGTTCTCGGAGCGACGACACCCGGTGCCAAGGAAAGCGCCTGGACCGACGTGACGACCATGCCCCATCTCGGCCAGACGGACTTCCGCTTCTTCAAGGTGAAGGTTTCGCTGAAGGAGGAATAGCGGAGACGCCGGCCTCCAAGGCGGCCGGTGCCGGGTTCTGGGATTCTCGGGATCCGGGAATCTCGCGGCGGAATCTCGGGGGCGGCTTCGCCGCCGCCGGAATCTTGCGAGAATCCGGCCGCGCGGCAACGCCGCGCGCCGAGAACCCGAACGCGAGAATCCGAGATTCCCAGATCCCGAGATCCCGGCACCGGGCGCGTCAGCGCCCGGCTGCGCTTCCGGCCGCCTGGGGCGGCCGGTACCGGGTTCTCGGATTCTCGGGATCCGGGGATCTCGGGGCGGAATCTCGGGGGCGGCAGACGCCGCCGCCGGAATCTCGCGAAAATGGAATTCGCTTGCAGTCTTTGAGCGCGTCTGGTAGTTTCCACGCCGAAAGGAGTTTCCTTCCATGGCCGACAGATCGTTTCTTTCCGGCAACGGGTATTTCTGGCTTGACGCCTGGGTTCTCGCCAACGTGATCCAGCTCGGAACGCAGAAGTTTTGCCTCCGTTTCCTGAACCCGCGGATCGATCCGTGCGGCCGGCTCTTCGACCAAATGACGCAGGCCGCGCGTTCGGGCACGGCCAACATCGCCGAGGGATACGCACGGCGCGACACGTCGAAGGAAACCGAGATGCGTCTCTACGACGTGGCGAAGGCCAGTTTCGCGGAACTGGCCGGCGATTTCACGAACTGGCTCCTGCTCGCCGGAGAGGCGCCGTGGTCCGAATCCGATCCGGAAGAACGGACCGTGTTTTCCATGCCGATCGACAAAGCGCCGTTTTCGGACGATGTCCGCCACAATTCGGCCTTGCACGTGCTCGGGCAATACGGAAAGTTTTCCAGGTGGCTGGACTCCGAGGATTCGCTCGTAGCGGCACGGGCGCTCATTGTCCTTCTCGCCCGGGAAACCATGATGCTCGGAAAGAAACTCTCGGCGACCCACGCGGAATTCGTCGAGAAAGGCGGTTTCGCGGAGAGCCTCACGCGGGACCGCCTCGCAGCCCGCGACGCGGCCCACGCCGCGGCAGGCGACGCGCCCTTGTGTCCGAAGTGCGGCAAGCCCATGCGGAAGCGCGTCGCGAAGCGCGGAACCAACGCCGGCAACGAATTCTGGAGTTGCACCGCCTATCCCGAGTGCAACGGAACGCGACCTGTCGGCTAGCGGAGAATCCGGCCGCGCGGCAACGCCGCGCGCCGAGAACCCGAACGCGAGAATCCGAGATTCCCAGATTCCGAGATTCCGGCACCGGGCGCGTCAGCGCCCGGCCCGATTCCGGCCGCCCGAAGCGGCCGGTGCCGGGTTCTCGGATTCTCGGGTTCTGGGAGTCTCGCGGCGGAATCTCGGGAGCGGCTGCGCCGCTGTCGGGATCTCGCGCCGTCGGGATTCCGCGAGAATCCGAGATTCCCAGATCCCGAGATTCCGGCACGGGGCGCGTCGGCGCCCGGCCCGCTACCGCAGCTCGCCCAGGTCGCGCAGGGCGGCGAGGAGCGCTTCGCCGTCGGCCGCGGTGCGGGCGATGGCGGCGGGGTCGGGGCGCGCCGGATCGACGACGCCGGGCCGGACGAAGCGCGTGACGCGCGAGCGGGCGCCCGCCTTCCCGGTGAACCAGCCGGTCTCGAGCGTGGCGGGGTCTGGGAAGCGCGCCTCGATTTCCGCCCGGTGCGCGTGAAGGCGCTCCATGACCGCCTGCGGCGAAACGCCGGCGGCTTCGGCTTCGTCCGCCGACGAATAGATTTCGAGCTGCAGACGGCCTGCGTCGGAGATTGAATACTGCACGTGGAAGCCGCGCCCCTGCGCGAGTTCCATCGAGTTGCCCGCCCGGCCGATTCCGGGCTCGCAGGCGGCAAGCGGCGAGCCGTGCGCCGCGCACCACCCGCGGAAGGCTTCCCAGAACGGCGCCCAGCGTTCTTCGCGGGAGGCTTCGCGCGCCTTGAAGCGCGCGACGGATTCCGGGGCGGCGGGCCGTCCCGTCGGGCGGGCGCGCGGCTCCGCGCGTCCGCCCGGGAGGACGACGGCGGCGAATGCGGCGAGCATCAGGGCGGTCGCGGCCCAGCGGCCCGCGTGGCGGAGCCGGATTGCGCGGGCGAAGGACGCCACGTCCGGGAAACGCTCGGCCGGCAAGGAGCTCGTGGCGCGCCGGACGATGCCGCGCCAGGCGCGGGGCGGCCGGCCGCCGAAGCAGGCGTCCGCGAGGACGCCGAGCGCGTGGACGTCCGAGGCGGGCGTCGCCTCGCCGCGGTCGAACTGTTCCGGCGCGCTCCATCCCGGCGTGCCGACGCCAGAGAGGGAGATTCCCGGCGGGACGGGCGCGGCACCGCGCGCCGCGGGCGCCCCGCCGCGGACGTCCTTCACGAGCCCGAGGTCGATCAGGACCGGGGCGCCGCCCTTGCGGAAGAGGACGTTGTCCGGCTTGATGTCGCGGTGGACGAAGCCGAGCGCGTGCAGGTGCGCGACGCCGCGGCCGAGCGCGAGGAGGAAGCGCGCGACGCGGCGGTCCGAGGTCGGCAGCGGCGCCGGGGCGAGCTCTTCGAGGAAGAGCCATGGGGCGCCGTCCGTCTCCCCGGATCCGAGATAGCGCGGCAGGGCGGGATGCGGATGCTCCGCGAGGAAGCGGATCTCGCGGGCGAAGCGGGCCTTCCGGGTGTCGTCCGCGCCCGGACGGAGGACCTTGAGCGCGCCGACGAGTCCCGCGGGCTCCTGCCGCGCGCGGTAGACGTCCGCCGCCCCGCCGCGGCCGAGGACGCCGAGGACGCGGAAGGACCCGAACGCGGCGCCGTCCGCAAGCGGCGGGGACGGCGGCTCCGCACCGGCGGCCCCCGGCGTGCGGAGCCAGGCCTCGACGGAGCCGTCCATCAGACGCCCTCCAGTTCCGAGATCTTCGCCTTGAGCCGCACGAGGACGCGGTTCTTGGCCTGGTCGACGGCGTTGCGCTTCATGCCGAAGGCGGCGGCGACGGACTCCGGCGCTTCGCCGCGGATCGCGGTGCGGAGGAAGATCTGCTTGGTGCGTTCCCGCAGGGCGGGGTCGTCGAGGACTTCGCGCAGGGCGATCTCGTAGACGGCGTGGCGCCACTCGCGCTCCTCGGCTTCGGTGCGGGCGGCGGCGGCCGCGTCCGACTGCGCGGCGGCGAAGGCGGCGTCGCGCGCGGCGGCGCGGCCGCGGGCGCGGAGCTGCGCCCTGGCCTTGTTGCGGAGGATGCCGAAGAGGTAGGAGCGGAAGCGTCCCTTGTGGGCGGGGTCGTAGCGGTAGCGCGGCAGGACCGCCGCGAGCGCGAGCAGCGTTTCCTGCACGAGGTCGTCCGCGTCGGCGCCGGGGAAGGAGCCGCGCAGGAATTCGAGCATCGGCGCGCGGTAGGCCGCGACGAAGTCCGCCCAGCGCCCGGGCGCCTCCGCGCCCGCCAGGTCGCGGAGCAGTTTCGCGTCGGTGGTGGGAACCTTCACCGGGATTCGGCGGATTCGTCCCGCGGACCGGGCGCGTCCTGCGTCTTTGGCGCGCGGGGCTTGAGGATGCCCATCTCCACGAGCTCCTTGCGCGGGCGCAGGCGGACCGGATCGAGGCCGAGGGCGCGGGCGACGATGGAGAAGGCGTTGGAGTTGAGCGGGTGGAAGTTGTGCGAGAGGCAGTCGTCCAGCGACTCGGGCGTGGGGCTGTAGCGCATCACCGCCTCGCGCTCCGGGTGGTAGGCCGCGCCGCAGCATGCGCCGAGCGCCTGGTAGATGCGCTTGCCCATGCGGTCGTTCACGAGGGAGGCGTCCCCGCCGCCGCGCTTCACCCAGCCGGCGTCCATGACGACCCAGTTCTCGTAGGGCGACGCGAGCACGGGAGGGATGCCTTCGCCTTCGACGAGAATCACCAGGATCTTTGCGTCGGACCCCAAAATCTCCTTCGCGCCGAGCGCCTGCTTGCGCAGGTCGGCGGAAGCGCCCTCCGGCGCGGCGAATCCCTTGTCGACCGCCTTCACGCCGACCATGAGCGAGCGCTGCATCGCGGCGGCCTGCCCCGCGAGCCAGTCGGAATCGACCGCGCCGTTCACGTTCACGAGCGCGACGTAATTGCTCGGCGTGGTGAACGCCTCGGGCGGCAGTGCGCGGCGCGCGGGCCGCGGTGCGGCGGGCCGTTGCGCGGCGGCCGCCGGGGGTAGCGAGTCGGAAGGGGTTCCGTCCGCGAACGCAACGAAGGCGGTGGCGACGAGAACGGACGCGAAAAGGGCATGGATTTTCATGCCCCGGAGAATAGCATACTGTTCTTCCGCGATGCAACCCCGGTTCCGATGGTTGCACCGAGCGGCCGGTCGCCGCCACGCCGTGCAAGGCCGCAAAACTTGCGCCCGCGGGGCGATGTGATAGAATCCGGCCCCATGCACTTCCTCCGGCCCGAACTGCTGCTGCTGCTC
>CACWKU010000108.1 GCA_902761575.1 uncultured bacterium | reverse complement strand
GGCGTCTCCGCCGCGTCGGCGCGCGCCCGGACCACGGCCGCCAACGGCACGGACGGCCTCGGCGGCGGCGGGGGCGGCGGCTCCGGCCAGGGCAACAACCCCTTCAACTCCATGGGCGGCCGCGGCGGTGATGGCGCGGTGATCCTGCGTGTGAACGTCGTGGACGACAGCGATCCCACGCCAACCCTCGCGCTTGCGGCCGATTCCGTCGGCTACACGAACGCGACGCTCACGGCCCGGCTGATCGCGTTCGGATCCGGCGCCTCGCGGGCGACGGTCTCGCTCGTCGTGAGCACCAACCAGGATCTCTCCCTCCCGGTCTTCTCCGGCGTTCTCGCGACGGACGCGACCGGTCTGGACGCCTTCTCCCACGCCCTCTCCGGACTCGTCACGAACACGACCTACTACGCGCAGGCGACCGCGGTGAACGACCAAAACGCGACGGGCGTCTCGGCGCTCGTCTCCTTCGCGATGCTCGATCCCGCCCCCGCGACGGGCAGCGCGCGCTTCGCCTGGCGCGGCTGCAAGTCGATGGCCGCGACGGCGATCTTCTCGGACTACGGCGCCGGCTCGTCCTCCGCCGTGCTGCGGTTCGAGGCCTCGGCGGACGGGTTCGAGACCGTCGCGGCGACGGCCGACACGGCGGCGACGCCGGGCGCGTCCTACACCATGGCGATCGACGGCCTCGAGCCTTCGACGATGTACGCGCTGCGCTTCCGCTTCGTGAACGAATGGGGCGTCGTCTCCTACGCGGCCGTCGACGGCACGTTTGAGACGCGTGCCGCGCCGATCGCCTCCTCGGGGATCGGCTACCGTTCATCCGTCGACGGGACGAGCGTCGACTTCGCGTTCGGCGTCACGCAGATCTTCGACGGCGCCTCGCTCGACGCGACGCTCGTCTACGACGGGCGCACGATCGGCACGCAGCCAATCTCCGCGGCCGGAACCCTCTCCTGGCCGGGCATCCCCTTCGCGGGCAGGGCCGCCACGGCGACCGTCACCGTGACCGGCACGCTGGACGGCGACGCGGTTTCGGAGACCTGGGAGACCGTCGTCCGGCCCGGCGGGTCGGTCCGCGCCGTGAACGATCTTTCCGAACTGCGCGCGGTGCCCGTCCATCCCGGAGACACCATCGCGCTTCCGGAACTGGAGCACGAGGGCGAGTACTACCTGCCGCTCGACATCCGCCCGTTCGAAATCGCGGCGGACGGCATCACGCTCGTCGCGCGCGAGCCCGGGTTCACGGCCGTCGCGGTCTACCGCTACAATTCCGTTTCGGGCGCCATCGAACGCGATTCGGCGATGGGCCTCGCGATCTGCGCGCCCAGACCCACGGGGCCCGGCCGCGTGTTCCTCGCCGAGACCGGCGGCGCGAACATGAACTGGTCCGATCCCTCGAAGTGGCGCTGCCTGACCGACCCGACCGTCGCGGACGCGTATCCGGACGGCGTAGGCGACGTCGCGATCGTCCCGCTCGCCAAGGACAAGACCCTCACGCTCGACGTCGACGCCACGGCCGGCGCGCTCTACGTCGGATTCGACGAGTCGGCGCCCGCGTCCGGGAGCATCCGCTTCGCGGGATCGAACAAGACGCTGACGTTCCGGACCGGCGAGGAGGGAACGCCCGGAACGCTCCGCGTGACAGGTCTCGGCCGCAAGGACGTCCTGAACGCGCTGCCCCATTTCTATCTTGGCAGTTCCAGCTCCGGCAGCCGCCTCGGACTCGCGATCCCCGACGGTCTCGTGCTCGACGCCGGCAAGCATCCCGACTTCACGGACACTACGCTCCGCAACACGCACAATC
Source organism: uncultured bacterium (assembly GCA_902761575.1). Lineage (GTDB taxonomy): Bacteria > Verrucomicrobiota > Kiritimatiellia > RFP12 > UBA3636 > UBA3636. The sequence continues at coordinate 8,847 of CACWKU010000108.1, read as the reverse complement.
GGATCGTCTTCCACAACGGATACGGACTCGCCCTGAACGTCCCGGCGGGCAGGACGCTCCGTCTGTGCAACTTCGACCACGGCTGGAGGGACGGAGCCGACGACCAGATGGGCAACTGCTCCAACTTCATCTGGGGAAGCGGGTTTCCGATCGTCGGCGAGGGAACGATCGTCTACGAAGGCCCGGTCGGATACTTCGACAGTACGCTGAAGGACTTCGCCGGAACCCTTGTCATTCGGCAGCGGCAGCGCTACGACGGATGCGGCATCAGCAGCCGCGGCGGCGGCTTCTGGCTCAAGGCCAACGTCGGCTACGAAGCGAAGAACGCGGCGTTCGTTCTCGAAGGGCAGGTCAACTACGCCGGTATCGGTTCCTCCCTCGGCGTTGCCACGTGGGGTAGCACGCACGGCTGGGGTGCGTGGGGCCCCGGCGACAACAGCTTCGGCGGCAGGGCCATGGTCCTCGCGGGAGGAACGCTTCTCCAGCGCGGCAACAACGACTCTTGGCCGAACAACGGAATTCCTGTCAACCCGAACCGTTCCGACGCCCTCGTCGTGAGCAACGGCTTCTCCCGCATCAACATGACGGACTACCTCAATTCCACGCCCACGAACCAGATGGAGTTCGCCGAACTCCGCCACGCGGGGCGCGGGACGCTCCGGGTCGAAACGACCGACGTGGACCGCACCGGGGGAACCAAGCCGGCCGTCCAGTCCCACCTCGTCCTCCACGGCCTCCGCGACCACGCCATCGGGGCTGGCGGCGCGTTCGGATCGGGTCGGGAATCCATAATCCCCTGGATCGTCTGTACCGCCCAGTGGGCGAACCGGTTCTACTTCCCGTTCCCGGGAGAAAGCGCGGGCGAAAGCGACTGCCTCGTCCGCGGGTTGACGCATCCGGCCTCGAAGGCGTCTCTCGCGGCCGCGGACGATCCGGAGGAAAACGTCTTTGTGAGCGAGAAGACGATCTCGCTGGAGTCGGACGTCACGGTCAACTCGCTCTGCCTCAACAAGAACTGGAGCAAGGGCACGGCGCTCGGCGCGGAACGGAAGCTCACCGTGACCTCCGGTGGAGTCGTCCTTGAGGGCGAACGCTGCGCCATCGGGCAGGAGTCCGATTTCATGGCCGGGACGGCCGGAACGCTGGTTCTCCCGAACGAAGGCTATCTCTACTCGACGGTCCAGGATTCGTCGAAGCCGAACGAGGTGTGGGCGGCGATCGTCGCGCCGAAGGGACTGGCGATCTCGTCTCCGGGCTACTTCCGCATGGGCGGCGACCAGACCGGCATCGACGAGGAAATCGCCGTCAACGGGTGCGACGTGACGCTCGGCTCGTCCACGACGGGCTGCCAGATCGACGTTCCCGTCCGTCTCGAAAGCGGCGCCGCCGTTCTCCGCATCGGCAAGCAGGGGTCCTTCTGCGGGCAGATCCTTCATATCAACGACCACGGCACGCTCGGAGCGAAGTTCGTGCCCGCCGCCGGAACCACGGAGCCCGTGCAGAAATTCTTCATCGACGGGACGAGCATGCCCCGCGGCACCTACGGTTCTTCCGCGTCCGCCGCCGAGAACAAGGACGACCGCCACTTCTCCGGTACGGGCATGATCCAGGTACTCGCCGACGAGCTGAGCGGACCCGAGGTCGCCAACCTCGCCCTCGTGACGCGCGACGACCGTTCCGCCACGATCTCCTTCGACCTCTGGCCCGGATACGGTGCCGACCGCGTTGACGTCTACGCGCTCGTGCCCGCCGATGGCGGGGACGCGGTCTCGACGAACCTGATCTACTCCTCCGAGGCGCCCGCCGACGGCCGTTTCGAGGGAACGCTCGCCGGTCTCGAGCCGGAAACGTCTTACACGGTGCGCCTGTTGGCGGTCAACCAGTCCCGCGGCGAGGAGTTCACGGCGGAAAGTCCGGACGAACTGATCTTCGAGACGCTGTCGTTCGACGAAACGCCGCTCGTCGTACTGGAAAGCGCGTCCGAGACCGGGTCGGGCGACGTCACGATGCCCTGGCTGCTCGTCCGCGCCGGCTCCGGCCGCGCGATCGAGTCGATCCGGCTCTACTGGGCCGAGTCCGCGGCTGCGCTGGACGACCTTTCGTCCTGCACGAACGTCGCCGTTCCCGCCGCGGACTTCGTCCCCGGCAACCACGAAACGACGCTGACCGGACTCCGTCCCGGTTCCTCCTACTACGCGCTGCTCGTCGCGCGGAACGACGGTGCGGCGGACAACGTCTGCACGTCCGGGCCCGTCGCGTTCGCGACCGCGGCGGAGAACCGGCCGGGCGCCCGTCCGCTCGTGCTTGGTTCCTGCGTCCGGACCCCGGACGAATTCACGGCCCTCGTGTCGGCCCCTGCGGGCGAGCCCGCGTTCCCGAACGTCTACGCCGTCTGGGGCGCCCTCCATGGCGGAGAGGCCGTTTCCGGATGGGACGGTTCGTTGCGCATCGGCGCGATGGACGCCACCGCCTCGTTCCTCACACCGACCATTCCGGCCGCGGCTCTCGGGGACGCCGTCTACGTCCGCTTTGTCGGCATCGCGGACGGCGGAAAGTCCTCTTGGAGCGCCTCCTACTACCTGCCCGACATTCCCGTCGTGGCGGAAGTGCCGCCGAAAGTCGGCGTCTCCGGCATCGAGCCCGGAGGCAACGACGCGACGCTCTCCGCCTACGTGTTCAACTCGGGATCCCTCTCGGAAAACGGTCTCGTCGACATTTCGCTCGAGTACGCTCTCGACCCGGACGCCTTCGAGCCGGGCTCGCAGGCCAAGGTCTGGAGCGTGCCGTTCGCCACCGGCGCCACGGTCGGCGCCGTCGCGGCCGTCCGCATCGGGAACCTGCGCGCCGAGCGCCGCTACTACGCGCGCTTCGTCGGCGAGAACGACCACAACCAGCGCGGCGCGGGCGACGTCTTCACGTTCGACACGCTCGCGGGGGACGGCGGCTCGGTCGGCGCGTCGGACTGGGGTCTGCGCCAGATGCGGCTTTCCGCCGGCAGCGGCAATGCGGACGGCCTCGACGCGATGGTCTGGGACGAAACGAAGGCCGTCGGCGTCGAGGGCGCCGTCATGGCCTACCGCTACAACCAGACTCCCTGGGCGAGCGACAAGTCCGGAGCCTCCTACGTCTGGGGCGACAACATCGGCTTCTTCTACAAGGGCTGGATCTTCCTCGAGAACGGGAAGACCTACACGATCGGCTCATCGATCGACGACTCCTGCATCGTCAAGATCGGCGACACGGAAGTCCTGCGCCAGGCCAACTGGGGCGCGCATCCGGTCTTCGGCGTCTTCTCGCCCGACGCGACCTCCTGGTACGAGTTCGAGGTGCGCATGGGCAACGGCGGCGGCGGCGCCGGCGCGGGCGAGGACAACAACACTTTCGGCCTCGGCTGGAACACGACCGGCACGCAGACCGTGTCCGCGTCGGCGATGCGGCCGTTCCTCGATCCCGGCGACGGCTCCTTCCTGCGTCCGTCCGCCGATCGCACCCTGACGGTCGTCTCCACGAAGCTCGTCTCCGGCGGCGTCTCCGCGACGGTCTCGTTCACCGCCGGCCTTCCGGCCGGAACGCTCCGCGCCTTCTGGGGCGACGAGGACTGCGGGACGAACGCGACCGCGTGGGCGAACTCGGCCGAAAACCTCGCGTCGGTGACCGGCGCGGCGACGGAAACCACCGTCACGATCCCCGTCGCGAATCCGTTCGCGACGCCGTATTTCCGCCTCGCCCTCGTCGGCGCGAACGGCGCGGCGCTCTGGTCGCCGTTGCTTTTGCTCGATGTCTCCCAGACTCTGCTCGGGGCGGTCTCCGCCACGACCGACGGCGACCGCATGACCGTCTCCGGCGCGGCCTTGAGCCTCGGCTCGGGCGATGGTTACGCCCTCCGTCTTCTCTGGGGCTACGCGGCCGACTTCTCCGACGCGGCCGTCACGAACCTCTCGGTCGCCGCCGCCGGCGCGTTCGCGGCGACCGTCCCGGTCGTCCCCGGCACGAACGGCTGGTGGCGGCTTGTCGCCACCACGGCCGACGGCGGCTACGACGCGACTCTCCCCGCCGCGTTCAAGACCAAGGCCGGCTCCGTCCTCGCCGCGACGGCGACGTCGACGATGAACCACCACGACGTCACCGTGTCGGGCAATCTCGACGTCCTCGGCGCCGGCGTCACGACCGTCACGCTCTGGGCCGGCGAAGACCCCGAGCACATGACGGCCGTCGGCGGGGCTTCCGCCTCCGCGATTCTGGACGGCACCGGTCCGTTCTCCCTGACGGGGACGATCCCCGGGCAGGTGCCGCACTCCTTCTCCTGGAAGATCGTGAGCGTCAACGTCGCCCCCGGCGGAACGGCGTGGACGAACGAGACGTCCGTCTTCACGGCCACGACGGTCGACGCCGCGACCTACACGTGGAAGCCCGAGAAGACCGAAGGCCGCTGGGACGACCCGGCGAACTGGGAGGTCTCCGGCGTCCCCGACCCGAACGACGTCCTCGGCTATCCGGACAACGCCGCGGCCAAGGTGCGCTTCGTCGCGGACACGACGGCGACGATCGCCGTCACGAACGCGTTCGCATTCAAGGACATGAGCCTCAAGTACGCGAACCTCGACGTGACGTTCGCCGGCACGAACGCCGCGACCTGCAAGCTCACGGGCGACGTGACGAACGTCGGCAACGACCAGAACGACACGACCGTCGTCTCCGGCACGCACGTCGTCCTGTCCGGCGTCACGCTCTACGACTCGAGCGGCGCCTTCAACTGGGCCACGAAGACCTCGGAGGACTGCGTCCTGCGCCTCGAGAACGGATCGGTCCTCTCGATGGACAGCTACATGCACATCTTCGGCACCAACACGTGGATCGAGGTCGCCGAACGCTCCGAGATGGTCTGGCGCAACCGGAGCACGGACGGGGCCGGCTTCGATCTGTGCAACTTCGGCGGCGGCGTGGCCGTGGACGACGCCACGTTCAGCACCTCGTGGCTCACGCCGCAGCGCCACGTGGGCGCCGTGGCCGAGCCGCAGTACATCCTCCTTTCCGGAGAAACGGCGCGGCTGCAGGTCGGCTGCTACTACCGCACCTACGACAACAACTCCGACAAGATGCTGAACGACGTGAACTTCGTCTTCTCCGTCCCGCTCCGCGGGTGGAGGGATCCCGCCGACGCGCCCGTCTACGCCGAATACACCCGGACGGCGGACAACAAGAAGTTCGCCTACCGCTCGCCCGTCGGCGAGGGCAAGGCCGTGCTTTCGGTCGACCAGCACAGCCCGCTGCTGCAGAGCGGGCACGCCCGGACGGTGCAGCTGCTCTCGTGGAAGGCCGGCATCGACACGAACAACGTGACGCTCGTGCAGGGCTTCGCGGGCGGCAACCCCGACGCCCAGAAGTTCGCGACTCTCTACTACACCTACGGCTGGCCGTCGACCCGGAAGACGAAGGAAGGGGATGAACTTCCGACTGGCGTCGCCGCCCGTGTGACCGGCCTCGGCGGCACGATCATGATCCTCCGCTAGAGTCCCCCTCGGCGCCCGTGGCGGGGTGCGGCCGTGCCGCGCCCCGCCACGGGCGCATGGAGTCGGCCTTATGGCCCGCGCGATGCGCGGGCTCGACCCCCTCAGGCTCGCTTCGCTCGCGCCAATCGAAGAGAACTTGACAAAGAGGCGTTTGCTTTGGAGGCACCCGCGATGGTCTAATTTCCTTCCCTTTCCCGCGCGCTTGCGCTATAATTGCGCCCCAGCTTCGGCTTTCCGCCGGAACCGGACCTTGCCCGTCCGCTCGAAGGAGTTCCCGATGAAACGAACGCTCCCGCACGTCCTCCTCCTCGCCCTTGCCGCGACGTTCGCACGGGCCGGAATCGACCTGGCGGCCATCGCGCCGGCGGGCTTCTCCCGCGGTGTCGTCCTCACGGTCGACGGCTACGCGAAAGCCGAGGACCGCGCCACACTCACGAACTTCCCCGTGCTGGTGCGCGTCTCCCCGGCCGCGATCCCCGGGTTCGACTACGCGGACTGCCTGTTCGGGGACGGCGGCGACATCCGCTTCCTCGACGCCGCCGGAAATCTCCTCCCCTGCGAGGTCGACGAGTGGAGCCCGGACGGCGAGTCGCTCGTCTGGGTCGCGCTCCCGCGCATGACGAACGGCACCGAGTTCGCGATGTTCTACGGAGCGGGCGATCCCGGCGCCCCCGCGGCGGGCGACGTCTGGGAGCGCTACGCGGTGGTGATCCACGGCGGCGACTCGATCGCCAACTCCGTCGCGGGCGGCCCGGTCGCCACGGCGGGCTCCGCGTACGTCGCGGCGGCCGCGGACGCCGGCAGGGTCGGCGGCGGCATCCGCAAGTCCGTCGCCAACGCGGTCGGCGTCAACGTCGCGGATGTCTCGGCGGCGCTCGCCGACGCCGGCAGGTTCTCCGTCTCCGCGTGGTTCAAACGCAACGGCAACGGCGGCGCCGACAACGGCACGCACGTCCTCGGCGCGAGCCGTTCGGCCTGGAACGGCGGCTCCGGCTTCCTGTGGCTCCAGGAGCAGGGCAAGTACATCTCCGTCGCCGCCCGCGGCTCGCACCAGTGGAGCGACAGCGCCCGCAAGCTCGAGGACGGGGAGTGGGCCCACGTTGCGTTTTCCTACGAGAAGGACGTCCTGCTCGCGTCCTACTTCGACGGCGCGCAGGATCAGGCGAGGACGTACCCGGACAGCCTCGAGAACACGTCGGGATACTGGACGTTCGGCTCCTACCAGAACACGGCGAGCCGGGGCGCCTTCACGGGCGACATGGACGAGCTCCGCGTCTTCGACGGCGCGGCGACGCGCGACTGGATCCGGGCCGAGCACGACACCATGGCGGACGCGTCCTTCCTCTCGGCCGGCCCGGTTGCGCACTTCGGGCCGTCGCCGTCGCCCGTGGCCGGAATCTCCGCGCCGCCGTCCGGCATCGGCGTCACGAACGCGGCGCTCGCGGCGAAGGTCGGGTCCCTCGGCACGGGCGCGGACTGGGCCGACCTGCTGCTCCTCGTGGGCGCGGACGAGGACCTCTCCGATCCGCTCTTCCGCGTCGCGCTGGACCGGGCGGCGTCCGCCCCGACCTCGATGGTGCGGACGATCGGCCCGCTCGCCACGAACGCGACCTACTACGCGAAGCTCCTCGCGACGAACGCGCTCGGCGTCGCCGGAGAGTCGGCGGTCCTCGCCTTCACGACGCGGTCGCCCGGCCCGCCGTCCGGGACGGGCGCGTTCCTTGCGCACGGGCCCGCGAGGATCGTCGCGGAGGGCGCGGTCACGGACTACGGGTACGGCGCGGGGGCCGCGACGATCCGCCTCGAGGCGTCGGCGGACGGCTTCGCCACGTTCTCCTCCTCGGCCGGGACCAACGCCGTCCTCGGCGCGGCGGCGACGTTCGCGATCGACGGCCTGGCTCCGAACACGGACTACGCGCTGCGCTTCCGCCTCGTGAACGACTGGGGGCTCGTCTCCTACGTCACGCTGCCCGGGACCTACGTGACGCGCGCCGGCCTGGTCGGGCTCTACGCGTTCGACCGGACGAATCCGTTCGAGGCGGCGATCGGCTCGCCCGCCAAGGAGGGCACCGCCGGCAACCGGGATACGGCCGTCGCGCTCTCCGACACGATCTCGGCGCTCTCGCTGGTCACCGACCCGGCCGTCCTCGGGGACCGCACGGGCGTCATCGCCGTGCCGAGCTACAGCACGCTCGCCATCCCCAACCCCGGCCTCCGGAAGAACTGGACGATCGCGCTCTGGTTCTACGCGCCGCGGAACGCGGCCTACCACTGCTTCTTCCAGTTCAATCCCGCGAACGACGAGGACGGGTCGCTCTTCCTCTACAACGGCTCGCAGATCGGCTGCGACCAATACACGCCCGTCTCCGGCGCCGTCGGCGCGTGGCACCAGCTCACGGTCTCCAGCGCGAACGACGTGCAGACGATCTGGTACGACCGGCAGAGGCTCGACCAGACGCGCAACTGGAGCATCGCCGGCATGAGCCTGCTGCAGTTCTCGCTCGACAACGACGGCGAGGACGCGCCGCTCTACTTCGACGAGATCCGCCTCTACGACGAGACGGCCCCGGAGGACGTCTTCCCGGACGGGATCGCCGGGGGGCCGGTCCTGCTCGGCCGCTGGACGGAGGCGCCCTACGCCGACGACTGGGGCTCGTTCTCCCGGACGCCCGACCGCGTGATCGAGAGCGCCCCTTGGCGCACCTACGTCTTCTCGCGCCACGGGACCGTCTCGTTCGTGCCGTTCAAGCGCAGCCCGGACAGCGACCTCCTGCTCGTCGGAGGCGGCGGCGCGGGCGGCATGATGCGCGGCGGCGGCGGCGGCGCGGGCGGCGTGGTTTCCGCGACCGGCGTGACCCTCGAGGCGCGGTCCTACTCCTTCGCGGTCGGCGCGGGCGGCGTCCCCGACATCCACTCCTCCTGGTACGTCGACAAGGAGGAGGCGAACCGGACGCTCCACGAAGGGCCGACGACCCCCGCGGCGTGCGGCGGCGAGACGACGCTCTCGGACTTCTCCGGCGCGGTCCTCCGCCGCGCCGCGGGCGGCGGAGGCGGCGGCAACTTCAACTACGCCGGCGGCGACCTCCCCGACGAGGGCTACGGGCTCGACGGCGCCTCCGGCGGCGGCGCGTCCTGCAAGAGCACGGTCCCGGGCCGCGGAACGGCCGGACAAGGCCACGACGGCGGAGAGGCCCAGACCGACGGCGACGGCTCCGGCGGCGGCGGCGGCGGCGCGGCCGCCCCCGGCGCGAAGGGAACGGGCTCCGTGCCCGGCGCGGGCGGTCCCGGCGTCACGAACTCCATCACCGGCACGCCCGTCGTCTACGGCGGCGGCGGC
>CACWKU010000107.1 GCA_902761575.1 uncultured bacterium | reverse complement strand
GCCGCGATGCGCGCGGCCGCGGCGGCCGCGACGGCCTCCTGCTCCGACTCCGGGGCGGGGTTGTCGGAGCCGTAGGCGGAGAAGCGGCCGGCGATCTGGTTGAGCAGGATCTCGCTCTGCGCGACGTGCTCGCCGAAGAGGCGCGCGACCTCCTGGACGACGCGGACGTTCTTGCGGATGAGCTCGCGCGCGCTGCGGGCGACGGTCTCGCGCTGCAGCTCGCCCTTGGTGACGTCCTGCACGACGGCGCCGGCGAGGCGCCCGCGCGCGATGCAGAAGACGGAGACGTTGGCGACGCGGTCGCCGAGCGTCTGGTTGAAGCGCGTGGTCTCGCCGCCGTTCTCGAGGATCGAGGAGAGCAGCGGCGCGAACGGGAAGCCGATGGCGTCGAGGTCGAGGCCGTCGAGCGAGCCGAGCGTCTCGAAGATGCGCAGCGCCTCGCCGCCCATGATCTCGCAGAAGAGGTGGTTGCTCTCGACGATGGAGAGGGAGGAGTCGACGACCACGACGCCGGCGGGGATGTACTTGACGAGGGCGGAGCTCTTGCGCTCGAAGCTCTTGCGCAGGAACGTGTGGCACATCGAGGTCTCGGCCTTGCCGGCGAGGAGCGCGGCGGCGAAGTCGCGGCACGTCTCGTAGCCGCACGCGCCGCAGTTGAGCTCGTCCTCGGGGACGTACTTGCCGACGGTGGCGAGGGCCTGCCGGATCGCGGTCTCGTCCGGCGCCTCGGCCTCGGCGGCCTCGGCGGGGAAGGCGTGCGAGACGTCGACCGGCACCTCGCGCCCGACGCTGGAGCGCGGCTCGCCGGCGAGCTCGCCGGTGCGGACGATGCCGTCGATCGCCGCGCCGCCGGGCGGCATCGCGGGGCCGCTCACGCAGCCGCCGCGGCAGGCGAGCATCTCGACGAAGACGGGCGCGCCCTCCGCGGGGGCGGAGGCGCGGCAGAGGCGGTCGATCTGGGCGAGCCCGGAGACGGCCAGGAGCCGCGCCGGCGGGGCGGCGGGGTCGCGCAGCGTCTCGTTCATGCCGCCCTCGAAGGAGTAGAGGCGCCCCTCCTGCGCGGGGCCGAGCGCGAGCTCGGCCTCCTCGTCCGGGGGCTCGACGACGCCGCGGGTCTCGAGGAACTCGACGAGGTTCGGGAAGGTGCACGCCAGGTCGAGCGCGGCGGGGTCGCGGTCCGCCTCGTTCTTCTTGGCGGCGCAGGGGCCGAAGAAGACGACGGCGGCGTCCGCCCCGTAGGCGCGGCGCAGGGCCTTGGCGTGGGCGAGGACGGGCGAGTCGATCGGGACGATGCGCGGGGCGAGCGCGGGGTGGTACTTGCGGACGTAGTCGACCGAGGCCGGGCACGCGGAGGAGAGCCACAGCCCGCGCGGATGGTCGCGGAGGAACTCCGCCGTCGCGGCCGAGACGAGCTGCGCGCCGTGGGCCGTCTCGGAAACGCCCGCGAAGCCGACGGAGCGCAGCGCGGCGGCGAGCCGGCCGAGCGTCCAGTCGGGGAACGCCGCGACGAAGCTCGGGGCGACGCTGGCGTAGACCGGGCGGCCGCTCTCGAGCAGGCGCGGGAGGCGGTCGACGTCGCGCCGGATGCGCTTGGCGCGGGCGGGGCAGACGCGGACGCATTCGCCGCAGGCGACGCAGGCGCCGGGGATGACGGCGGCGTGGCCGTTCTCGATGCGGATGGCCTTGGGGTGGCAGTGCCGGACGCACTTGTAGCAGTCCTGGCACTCGTTCTCGAGGGTGAAGACGGGGGATTGCATGGGGCGGGCGGGGGTCGCGTGGCGGGGTGCTAGCCGAGCAGGCCGTCGAGGATCGCGCGCATGGCGGGCTCGTCGACGCGGGTGTGGACAGTGCCGTCGACGACGACGTTGGGGCCGTCGGCGCAGCGGTCGCAGCAGAGGCCGCCGCGCAGGTCCACGCGCGCCTCGATCTCGGGGTGGGCGTCGAGGAAGGCCTCGGCCAGCTCGACGTTGCGGGCGTTGCCGCGCGCGAAGCACGAGCTGCCCATGCAGATGACGATCGTTTTCATGAGTGGAGGGAGCAGGGGCCGCCGACGCAGCCCCCCTTGCAGGACATGACCTCGAGGAAGTTGCCGGGGAGCTTGCCCGCGGCGTAGAGCCGGATCATGGCGACGGACTTGCGGTCGAGGCCGTCGACGAAGCGCGAGTCGAGCTTGAAGTCCGGCGGGAGCTCGCCCTTGAGGCCCTCGAGGACCGACGCGGTGACGCCGCAGCTCTTGGCGTAGTTGCGCGCGTCCTCGCGCGCCGGGCGGTCGAGCTTCGCCGGCTCGAGCGCGACGGGGGCGATCTTGCGCGCGGCGAAGACGGCGCCGAGCTCCTCGAAGGAGAGCACGAAGTCGACGTTCTCGCGGCGCAGCGCCTCGTCGCGCTTGGCGATGCAGGGGCCGACGAAGACGACGCGGTTGTCCGGCCGGCGCTCCTTGGCGATGCGCGCGGCGTAGGCCATGGGCGAGGGCGTGTCCGAGACGTGCGGCAGGAACGCCGGCAGGTGCTTGCGCACCAGGTTCACCCACGCCGGGCAGCAGGAGGTCGTCATGATCCCCTTGCCCTCCTTCTGGCGCTCGACGAACTCGCGCGCCTCGTGCTCGGTCGTCATCTCCGCGCCGCGCGCGACCTCGATCACGTCGTCGAACCCGAGCGCGCGGATCGCGGCGAAGAGCTGCTCGACGCTGCCCGGGAACTGCCACGCCGCGGCGGGGGCGACGACGGCGGTGAGCTTCTCGCCGGCGCGCAGCGCGCCGAGCAGCTGCACGAGCTGCGACTTCTCCATCACGGCCGAGAAGGGGCACGCGCGGAAGCACGCGCCGCAGAAGATGCACTTGGCGAAGTCGATGCGCGCGTGGCCGTGCGCGTCCTTGCGGATGGCGCCGACGGGGCACGCGGCCTCACAGGGCACCGACACCTCCACGATCGCCTTGTAGGGGCAGACCTGGGCGCACTTGCCGCAGCGCACGCACGCGGACTCGTCGATCGTCGAGCGCCCGCGCGTGACCGTGACCGCCTTCTTCGGGCAGTTCCACTCGCAGGGGCGGGCGAAGCAGCCGCGGCAGTTGTCCGTCACCATGAACGCGCGGTCGCGGCAGCCGTCGCAGCCAGCGGAGCAGACCGTGATCGGATCGCCGCGCGGCGGCGGCGCCTCGCGCATCTCCTCGAGGTAGGAGCGCAGCGTGCGGGCCTCGTCCGTCTCGTTCTCGCAGGAGAAGCCCAGCAGCGCCATGATGCGGTACTTGAGCACCGCGCGGTCGTGCCAGACCGAGGAGCGGCTGAACGGCGCGTCCCGCGGGCGCATCTCCACGGGGATGCGGTCGATCGTCTCCGCCAGGTTGCCCGCGTCGAACGCGCGGACGAGGCGGATCATGAGCTCGCGGCGGATGATTTCGGCTCCGTTGGTCATGCGAGGGCCTCCGGGGGGATCGGCTCGCCGAGGGCGTCCGCGATGGCGGCCACGACCGTGGCCGGCGTGGCGTGGGGGACCACGGTCTCGCCGACCTTCACGAAGGGCGCGTTGCAGACGCCGTTGGCGTCGCACAGGTCGAGGCAGGTGCAGCCGGAGACGTCCACGCGGCCCTTCCAGGCGGCGGGGAGGCGGTTTTCGAGATCGACGAGCTTCGACGCGCCGAGCAGGTAGCACGTCGTGCCGATGCAGACTTTGACGGGAATCGTGTCCATGGGGAGTCCTATGGGTGTGACCGGTCCATACGATATAAAAATATCAATATAAAAGCAAGCGCTTTCTCCGCTTGTCCGGCCGCGGCGGGGTATGCTAGACTCGGCGGCCATGGAGACCCCGAACCGCCCCGACGCCCTGCCGCTGCCGACGATCCGCCGGTATCCCGCGTATCTGCGCTCCGTCCGGGCTCGGCTGGCGCGCGGCGAGGCGAGCGTCTCCAGCGCGGCGCTCGCCGCGGAGCTCGGGCTCGACCCGGTGCTGGTGCGCAAGGACCTGGCGATGTCGGGCGTCGCGGGGCGCCCGCGCGTGGGCCACTCCACCGCCGCGCTCGAAGCGGCGCTCGTCGCCTCGCTCGGCTGGGACAACGTCTCGGAGGCGGCGCTCGTGGGCGCGGGCTCGCTCGGGCGGGCGCTGCTGGGCTACCGTGGGTTCCGCGAGCAGGGGCTCGCCATCGCGGTGGCGTTCGACAGCGACCCGGCGCTCGACGGCCTCGAGATCCACGGCGTCCGCGTGCGGCCGATGAAGGACCTCGTGCGGCTCGTGCGCCGGCTGTCGCTCCAGCTCGGCATCCTCACGGTGCCGGAGGAGGCGGCGCAGCCGTGCGCGGACCTGCTCGTCGCGGCGGGCGTGCGCGGCCTCTGGAACTTCTCGCCGGTGCAGCTCGACGTCCCGCCCGGCGTCGTCGTGCAAAACATGGACCTGGCGCAGTCTCTCGCCGTGCTCTCCCACTCGCTGGAGACCGCCGCCCTCCCCTCCCCTGCCCGCGCCCGCCGACTATGAACGACATCCCCTTCGTCCGCGTCGAGGGGCGCGGCCTCGTCGACGCCCGCGGCGACGCGTTCTTCATCCGCGGCACGAACCTCGGGCACTGGCTGAATCCCGAGGGCTACATGTTCGGGTTCGACGGCTCGTGCAACTCCGCGCACTTCATCGACGAGATGTTCAAGCAGCTCGTCGGCCCCGTCCGGACGCGCGCCTTCTGGCGGGCGTTCAAGGACGGCTACGTGACCGAGGCCGACATCGCCTTCATCGCCGCGACCGGCGCGAACACGGTGCGCCTCCCGTTCCACTACAAGCTCTTCACGGACGAGGACTACCTCGACCTCACGGGGCCGGGCGACGGCTTCCGGCGGCTGGACGACGCCGTGGGCTGGTGCCGCCGGCACGGCCTGCGCGTCATCCTCGACATGCACGACTGCCCCGGCGGCAACACCGGCGACAACATCGACGACTCGCACGGCTACCCGTGGCTCTTCGAGGAGGAGGAGTACCAGCGGCAGTTCGCCGGGCTCTGGAAGGCGATCGCCGCGCACTACGCGGACGAGCCCGCGGTCCTCGCCTACGACCTCGTCAACGAGCCGATCTCCAGCCGCCTCGCGAACGCGGACGCGCTCAACGAAAAGCTCGAATCCGTCCAGTTCCTCGCCCTCGACGCGATCCGGAGCGTCGACAAGAACCACATCGTGATCCTCGCCGGCGCGCAGTGGAACGGGAACTTCACCCCCTTTTCGGACTTCGGGAAAGACCCGAACATGATGTACGAGTGCCACCACTACAGCTTCGGGAACCCCGGATACGACGGCGGCCGCGTCGCGGAGTTCGCCGCCTTCCGCGACAAGTGCGGCAAGCCGATGTACATGGGCGAGACCGGACACAACACGGACGACTGGTGCCGGGCGATCCGCGAGGACATGGAGCGCAGCGGCATCGGGTGGACGTTCTGGCCCTACAAGATGCCCGTCCGTTCCGCTTGGTGCGTCTTCCCCTACCCCGAGGGCTGGGACGAGATCGTCGCGTTCGCCAAGTCCGACCGCAGCACCTACGCGGCCATCCAGCAGAACGTCCCCGACCGCGCGCGGGCCCGCGCGGCGCTGGAGCGCTACGCCGAGAACTGCCGGTTCGCGAACTGCCGCGCCGAGGCGGGCTACCTGCAGGCGCTCGGCCTCGCCGTGCCGCAGCCGCGCTAGGCGGGTGCCGAGCCCGCGCGCCGGGCTTGCGGCGTGACGTGGTAGCCGGCCGCCTGGGCGAGCGCGCGGTCGTCGTCGAAGTCGGCGCCGGGCGTCGTGAGGAGCGGGCCGGCGATGCCGGCGTTCATGCCGACGTGGACGCACTTAGCCGCGGTCTCGTCGGTCATGTCGCGCCGGCCGCCCGCGAAGCGCAGCGGCGTGGCGGGGTTCGCGAGGCGCAGGATCGCGACGGCGTCGATCGCGCGCTCCGGGTCGGGGACGCCCCGCGTGCCAAGGGGCGTGCCCTCGATCGGGTGGAGGAAGTTCACCGGGATCGAGTCGGGGGCGACGTCGCGGATCGTAAGCGCGAACTCGACGAGCTGCTCGTCGGTCTCGCCCATCCCGACGATCCCGCCGCAGCAGATCTGCATCCCGAGGCGGCGCGCGGCGCGGAGCGTCTCGAGCTTCTGCGCCTGCGTGTGCGTGGAGCAGAGCGACGGGAAGAGCGAAGGCGCGGTCTCGAGGTTGCAGTGCAGACGCTTGAGCCCGGCCTCCTTGAGCTTCGCCAGGTCCGCCTCGGAGACGAGCCCGAGCGAGCCGCAGAGCTCGATCTCCGACTCGCGCCGCATCGCGCGGAGGGCCTCGCAGAGCGCGTCGACGTCGGCGGGCGTCTGCGCACGGCCGCTCGTCACGATGCCGATGCGGTCGGCGCCGTTCGCCTCGGCCTCCTTCGCGGCCTTCGCGCACGCCTCCGCGCCGATCCAGCCGTGGCATTCGCAGCCCGTCTTCCAGTGCGCGCTCTGGGCGCACCACTTGCAGTTCTCGGGGCAGCGCCCGGAGCGCGCGTTCACGATCGAGCAGAAGTCGAAGTGCTTCGGCGCGAACGCGACCGTCACGCGGTGCGCCGCCTCGCGCAGCTCCTCGCGCGGGGCGTTCTTCAGCAGGTCGACGAGCTCCTCCGCCGTGGCGGGGTCTCCGCCGGCGACGAGCCGGTCGGCGAGGGCAGATGCGGTAGTCATGGTTGAAACAGTTGAAACAGTTGAAAAGGTTGAAACAGTTGAAACGGTGTGGTCCGCAGCACTCGTCACTCGTCACTCGTCACTCGTCACTTGTCACTCGTCACTCCTCAACGGGGCGCGCAGCGCCTCGTTGAGGCTTCCCATCCGATACCCGCGCGGATCGACCTCCGCTTGCGCGAAGCCGAGGTCCCGGAGGGCGGAGGCGAGCGCGGATAACGCGGCGGAGACGCGCGGGACGTCGGCGGGCGGGACTTCGATGCGGGCGAGGCCGCCGTGGACGCGGACGCGCAGCTGCGCGAGGCCGGGGAAGCGCTCCGCGACGAGCGCCTCCGCGCGCTCGACGCGGGCGAGGAGCGCTTCGTCGATGCGGTCGCCGTAGGGAATGCGCGAGGCGAGGCACGCGGCGGAGGGCTTGTCCGCGGTGGGGAGGCCGAGCGCGCGGGAGAGCGCGCGGATCTCGGACTTCGCCAGCCCCGCCTCGCGCAGCGGGCTGCGGACGCCGAGCTCACGGATCGCACGCGCGCCGGGACGGTAGTCTCCGGCGTCGTCGACGTTGGAGCCCTCGACGACCGCCGCGAGGCCGCGTTCGCGGGCGAGCGCGACGAGGCGCGAGAAGAGATGCCGCTTGCAGTGGTAGCAGCGGTCGGGCGGGTTCTCCGCGAAGTGCGGAATCGCGGCGAGGTCGGCGTCGAGCACGACGTGCCCGACGCCGAGCCCGCGGCAAAAGGAAACGGCTTCGGCAAACTCCTTTTCGGGGACGAACGGCGCGCGGACGGTGGCCGCCACGCAGCGTTCCCCGAGCTCCTCGTGCGCCACGCGCAGGAGGAAGGTCGAGTCCACGCCCGCGGAGAACGCGACGAGGGCGGAGCCGAGGTCGCGCAGCGAGGCGCGGAGGGAATCGAGCTTGGCGGCGGGGTCGTTCATGGGGATGGGATCCGATCGGAGGTCTGGCGCCGGGGCCGGGCGGGAGCGGGGTCGAACCGGTTGAGGCGGAGGGCGTTGGCGCAGACGCAGAAACTGGAGAGGCTCATCGCGAGGGCGCCGAGGTCGGGGTGCATCTCCCAGCCGAGGAGCGGGTAGAGGACGCCCGCGGCGAGCGGGATCAGCAGGACGTTGTAGGCGAAGGCCCAGAAGAGGTTCTCGCGGATGTTGCGCAGCGTCGCGCGGCCGAGGCGCAGCGCGGCGACGACGTCCGAAAGGCGCGAGTGCACGAGCACGGCGTCGGCGGCGTCGATCGCGACGTCCGTCCCCGCGCCGATGGCGAGCCCTAGGTCCGCCGCGGCGAGCGCGGGGGCGTCGTTCACGCCGTCGCCGACCATCGCGACGCGCCCCTGTTTCTTGAGGTCCTCGACGACGCGGTGCTTGCCGTCGGGCAGGACGCCCGCGACGACTTCGTCGATGCCGACGGCCTCCGCGATGGCGCGCGCGGTGCGCTCGTTGTCGCCGGAGAGGAGCAGGACGCGCAGGCCCATCGCGCGGAGCTCGCGGACCGCGGCGGCGGAATCGGGGCGCGGGGCGTCGGCGACGACGGCGCCCGAATCGTCGTCCAGCCGGCCGGTGGTGACGGTGCCGGTCTTGTCGAGCACGACGATCTGCGCGCGGCCGGCGGCCTCGAGCGCGGCGGCATTCTTGAAGAGGATGCCTCGGCGCGCGCCGACGCCGCTTCCGACCATGATGGCGACGGGCGTCGCGAGGCCGAGCGCGCACGGGCAGCTCACGACGAGCACCGCGATCGCGCGGGCGAGGGCGAAGCCGGGCTCGGCGCCGCACGCGAGCCAGACGCCGAGCGTCAGGAGCGCGACGAGCAGGATCGCCGGGACGAACACCGCCGCGGCGCGATCCGCGAGGCGCGCGATGGGCGCCTTGGTCGCGGCGGCGTCGCGCATCAGGCGGACGATCTGCGCGAGGGTCGTGTCCTCCCCTACCCTCGTCGCGCGGCAGCGCAGGAGGCCCGAGACGAGCGTCGTCGCGGCGGAGACTGCCGCGCCCGGCGCCTTCGCCACCGGGACGCTCTCGCCCGTGAGCGTGGATTCGTCGGCCGCGCCCTCCCCCTCCTCGACGACGCCGTCGACGGGCACCGCCATCCCGCGCCGCACGACGAACAAATCGCCGACGCGGACCTGCCCGACGGGGATGTTCGCCTCGGCGCCGTCGCGCACGACGGCCGCCGTCTTCGGCGCGAGGCGCACGAGCGCCGCGAGCGCGCTCGTGGTCTTCCCCTTCGCGCGCGCCTCGAGGAGCTTGCCGACGGTGATGAGCGTGACGATCATCGCCGCGCTCTCGAAGTAGTACTGGCCCATCCACGGCTCGGCGGCGGCGGCCCCGCCGAGCAGCTGCGCGCGGGACGCGAGGAAGAGCGCCGCGACGCTCCACGCGAAGGCCGCTCCGGCGCCGAGCGCGACGAGCGTGTCCATGTTCGGCGCGCCGCGCAGGGCGCCGCGGAGGCCGCTCGTGAAGAAGCGCCCGTTGAGGACCAGGACCGCGCCGGAGAGGAGCAGCTGCGCGACGCCCATCGCCACGTGGTTCGGCTCGGGCTGCGTGAACCACGCCGGCAACGGCCACCCGAGCATCATGTGGCCCATCGTGCCGTACATCAGCACCGCGAGAAGCGCAAGCGAGGCGGCGAGCCGAGCGCGGAGGCCGCGCGATTCCGTGGCGGCCTCGCGCTCGGGCGATGCCGCGAGCGGGGGTTCGGGGGTGTCCCCCGTCCGTTGGATCGGCGCGGCGCCGTAGCCGGCGGCTTCCACGGCGGCGACGATCGCCGCGTCGGACGCCGACCCCGCCACGGACATCTCGTTCGTGAGCAGGCTCACCGCGCACTCGTCCACGCCGGGCACGGCGCGGACGGCCTTCTCCACGCGCGCCGAGCACGCGGCGCAGTTCATTCCGGTGACGGAGAATCGGCGGGCGCCGCCCTTGCTGGAATCCGACATTGTCCTGTTCATGCTTCCCTCTGCTTTGCGGTGAGATCAACCGACTTGTCTTCGCTCTGTGTCATCTCGGCGCGCTTTCTGTAGCGGCGACCAGCAATCTCGGCCAAGTGAAAGATCGCGTGGGCGGCAAGCGCAAGACAACTAATGAAGACCAAGCCCATGAGGGCGAGAATGGCGGCTCCAGATCGGGAGAGAACGGGGGTGGAAGGCATGACGATGAATTCTAGCACGCGGAGGGCTGGGAGTAAATCTCACGCGGAGTTCGCGGAGGACGCGGAGTTTGTTTTCACGCAGAGAGCGCAGAGAACGCAGAGTTGTGTGGGGTTGTTTCAGCGGGAATGTGCTGGAGTCTGGTTCGCGCCGCGGCTGCCGCGGCGCCACCCAATCCCCGCCGCGCGGCGCGGATGCGCCGCGCGAGCGGGGGTTTCATCGTTTCGGACCCGCCCAGCGCGCGAAGGCGGGGCGGGCGGCGTCGAGGGCGGAGGCGGGGACGAGGAAGGCGTCCGGCGTTTCGCGGACGCCGGGGATCGGGGCGGGGTTGCAGCCGCGCGCGGCGGCGCCGACCGCCTCCGGGCCGAAGGCGTTGCCGCAGTTCTGGCAGACGATGCGGCCGTCGTCCCGCTGCGCGAACCAGGCGCGCGGCGAGGGGTTGCACGCCTGGCAGGTGTTGAAGGCGATGCGCGCGCGCCCGGCTCCGTCGCGCAGCGCGAGAAGCTGCACGGCGGGCGCGTCGGCGTCCGCCGCCGGCACGTTGACGAAGAGCGCCTTGTCCGTGACGCGCGCGAGCGGCACGGCGACGAAGCCGTCCGCGTTCGGCGCGAGGTCGAGGTAGGGGGATGCCGGAACCTCCGGAACGGCCGGCGCTTCCGAAGCGGCCGGAGCCGCCGGCCGCTCGCAGCAGTCGTAGGTGATCGCGTCCGGGTCGGCGGTCCAGGCGCGGATCCCGCGCCGCGCCATCCCGAGCGCCAGCGCGACCAGGATCGCGGCCGCGACGCGTCCGAAGAGAGCGCGCCTCTTCGCGAAGAAGCCCGCCGCCGCGCCGACGGCGAAGAGCGCCGGCGCCGTCCCGAGGCCGAAGGTGAGCATCGCCGCCGCGCCGCGCGCGGCGCCGCCGCTCGCGAGCGCCCAGAGCTGCACCGA
>CACWKU010000106.1 GCA_902761575.1 uncultured bacterium | reverse complement strand
CGCCCGCCGCTTCCTTTCGCCGTTCCGCCCGCGCGCCGCCGCGCGGCTGGCCGCGGCCGCCCTCCTCGCCGCCCTTCCCGCGCTCGCGCGGGTCCCCGCCACGAACGCGCCGGCGGGCCGCGTCTATCCGCCCAGCGGCGATCCGTTCCTGGACGCCTGGCACGAGCGCTGGTCGCCGGGCGGCGCGGCCGCGGCCTTCGAGGCGTTCCGCCGTCTGCTGGCGGAGCCCGGGAAGCTCCCCGCCCCAAGGCGCGACCGCGACCGCGATCTGGCGCACCAAGTCGAGCTGGCGCTCCGGATGCTCGGCGAGGCGGGCCGCGCCGGGGAGTCGGACGCCTTCCTCGAATCGGTCGTCGCCGCGCATCCGTTCCCGCCGCCCGCGGCCGGCGATTCCGCGGAGAAGCCGGAATCCGAGGCCGACGCCGCCGAGGCCCGCATCGCGGCCGCGCGGGGATGGCTGCGGGCGGAGCACGACGGCTCGTTCGCCGAGGACGGCTCGTTCGTCCGCGGCGGGCGCGACTGGGACGCCCCCGCGAACGTCTTCGAGCGGGACCGCGCCCGGGCGCTGCGCGTGCTGGACGGCCTCCGCCCCGAGGCCGGCCGCCTTCCGCCCCGCACGCGGACGCTCCTCTGGTCCGCGCTCGCGGACGTCCTCGCCGCCGGGCGCCTCCCCGGCCGGAACGGCCGCCCGGACAGGCCGCGGTCGCAGCGCTCCGGGGCGTTGCTCCGCCGGACCGATCCGGGGGCGGAGCTCCCCACGCCGGAGCCCGGGCTCGCGCCCCGCGGGCGGGAGAACGCCTTCCTCGCCCCCGTCCGCCCCGACGGATCCCCCGCCATCCACGCGGTCCCGGAGAGCTGGGACGCCGCCGCGGACGACGGCGAACGCTGGCGCTGGGCGCTCGCCCGTCTCGCGGAGACGGACGAGCGCGCCGCCGCCGTGCGGCTGCAGGCCTGGGTCTGCGACCAGTTCGGCTCCTCGTCGCTCGACGGCCTCGATCCACGCGACTTCGACCTGCCGTCCCTCGCGCCCGACGAGGCCCTCGCGCGGCTCGAGGACGGCCCCCGCCGCTTCCGCCTTCCGCCCGACCTCGTTCCCGACCGGCTCGCCGAGAGGAGCCGCGAGTGGCACGGGCTCGGCTTCTGGCACGAGTCGCGCCGCCAGTACGACCGCGCCGCCGAGGCGTATCGGAAGATCCCCGCCGGCCAGTGGGAGAAGAAGCTCCTGCTCTCCGCCATCCTCGATCCGTGGGTCGAGCCGCACGTCGCCCGCCGCGCCACGCCCGAGGCGCCGCCCTCCTTCGAGATCCTCTACCGCAACGCGACCAACGCGACGTTCGAGCTTCGCCCCTTCGACGTGCGCGCCGCCGCCGAGGACGCCGCCGCCTACATCCGATCCGGCCCGCTGCAGGTCGATCGCGACTGCGTCCGGCTCTCGCCTTCGACCTCCGTCCACGGCCAGATCGACCTCCGGCGCCTCGGCCCGCCCGTCCTGGAGTGGAGCGTCCCGCTCGATCCGGGCGAAGGCCGTTTCGCGAAGACGGCGCGCGTCGTCGCGCCGCGCGCCCTCCCCGCCGGGACCTACCTGCTCCGCGCGGAGGCCGGCGGCGGAAGCCGGATGCACGCGGTGCTCGTCGTCGCCGACACCGTCCTGCTCACCTCCCCGCCGAACGCCGCGCCCGCCGAAGGCCAGTCCGCCGTCCTCGTCGCCGACGCCGCCGACGGCCGTCCCGTCGAGGGCGCGCGCGTGCGGCTCGTCCGCTGGGACCACCGCGCGGGGGAGCTCCGGGTCGACGAGGACGGGGGCCTGCCCGACGAAGGGATCCTCCACTGGGAGGAGACCGCCCTCACCGACGCCAACGGCGTCGCGTGCCTTCCGTGGCACGTCCGCGCCGGCGAGGCCTTTCCGTACTACGAGTACCTGTGGATCGTCGACGGACCGGGCGACCGTTTCGTCGCGGCGCGCCACTGGATCGGCTACGGCCTGCGCCAACCGCGCGTCTGGCGTCCGGGCGCCGACGACCTCGACCGCCCCATCCGCTTCGTCGTGGAGGGCGGCGGGTCGGTCACGAGCGTCGGGACCGAGCCCGTTCCGGAGGACGCCCGCGGCGCCCCGGTTTCGTCCCCCGCCGACGCCGCGGCGCTCTCGCTCGCCGCCGCGCCGGACGCCGCCGCGCCCGGCGAAACGGTGCGCTTCCGTCTCCGCGCCGCCCGCCCCGACTCGTGGGTCCTGCTCACGACGCGCGCCGGAACCGACCGCGCCGAAAGCCGCTGGATCCATCTCGACGGCGACGAGGCCGAAATCGAATTTACACCCGACGAAGGGGACGCGCCCAACGTCTTCGCCGAAGCGCTCGCCTTCCACGACGGCCGCCGCCTCCTCTCCGTCGCCGGCGTCGCCGTCGCCGCGCCCGGCGCCGAAGACCCCGGCTGGCACTGGTCGTACCATCCGCGCCGCGGCTGCACCCTCGACTACGGGGGCGGGAGCGTCTTCGTCAAGGGCGACAGCTCC
Source organism: uncultured bacterium (assembly GCA_902761575.1). Taxonomy (GTDB): domain Bacteria; phylum Verrucomicrobiota; class Kiritimatiellia; order RFP12; family UBA3636; genus UBA3636. The sequence goes on along the minus strand of CACWKU010000106.1, from coordinate 8,296 downwards.
GCGATGCCCCGCCTCTTCGACTTTCCCCGCCGCCCACGCGGCTCCGGAGCGGCCGGACCGCCCTAGAAGCGGAAGTAGATGAACGGCGAATAGTTCGAGGTCATCGCGAAGGCGTAGGCCGCGAGGAAGAGCGCGAAGGAGGCCGCGTAGGCGGGCCAGGTGCGGCCGCGGGGCGTCAGGCGCGAGGCCGGGAGGGGGTAGGAGAGGAGCAGGCCCGCCAGCGCCGCGACGAGCGCGAAGTGCGTGTAGCTCTCCATCGCCGGCCAGTAGGACGTCAGCGGATGCCCCGGGTTGCCGAGGAGGAGGATCTTCAGGTAGCGCGCCGCGTAGCCCGCGCCGTAGCCCTCCATCCCCGCCTTGAACGGCACCCAGCCCGCGAGCGTGAAGAGCCAGACGTAGAGGTTGCCCAGGACGGCCCTCCACGCCGGAGGCGCGGCATCCGGCGTGGAGGGCCGCCGGGCCGCAAGCCGCTCTCCGACGAGGCCGATCCCGTGCCAGAGGCCCCAGAGGACGAAGCACCAGGAGGCGCCGTGCCAGAGGCCGCAGAGGGCGAAGACGAGGACGAGGTTGAGGTAGGTGCGCGCGGCGCCGCGGCGGCTGCCGCCGAGCGGGATGTAGAGGTAGTCGCGGAACCAGCCGGAGAGCGTCATGTGCCACCGCCGCCAGAACTCGCGCACGGAGGTCGAGCAGTAGGGGTGGTCGAAGTTCTCGGGGAAGCGGAAGCCGAAGACGCGCCCGAGGCCGATCGCCATATCGCTGTAGCCGGAGAAGTCGTAGAAGATCTGCAGCGCGTAGCAGAAGGCGCCGGCCCACGCGAAGGCCTGCGGGAGGCCGGCGAGGTCGGCGGGGAAGGCGGCGTCGGCGACCTTCGCGAGCGTGTCGGCGACCAGCACCTTCTTGGCGAGGCCGCGCCCGAAGCGGCGCAGGCCCTCGGCGGCGTCGTCCGCGCGGAGCGAGCGGTCGTGCATCGCGTCGCGGATCGAGGCGTAGCGCACGATCGGTCCGGCGACGAGCTGCGGGAAGAGCGAGACGTAGAGCGCGAAGTCCGGGAGCGAGCGCTCGGCGGGGATCGTGCGGCGGTAGACGTCGGCGAGGTAGGAGACGCACTGGAAGACGTAGAACGAGACGCCGATCGGGAGCGCGATGCCGGGGTCGGGGACGCGGAGGCCGAGCGCCTGGAGGTTCTGCGCGAGGAAGGAGGCGTACTTGAACGTCCCGAGCGCGGAGAGGTCGGCCGCGACGCCGAGCGCGAGCGCGAGGCGCGCGCTGCGCGGTGCGGGGGAGCCGTCGGGCGGGAGGCGGCGGGCGATCGCGAGGCCGGCGGCGTAGTTGACGCCGATCAGCGCGAGCATCAGCAGGATCGCCTTCGGCTCGCCCCAGGCGTAGAAGAAGAGGCTGCCGGCGAGCAGGACGGCGTTGCGAGCCCGCGACGGGGCGAGCGCGTAGAGCCCGAGCAGGACCGGGAGGAAGCAGGCGAGGAAGATCGGCGAGGAGAAGACCATCGGCGGAAGGGAACGAAACGTCGCCGCCCGCTAGCGGCAGTCGTCGACGAGGTAGGCGTGCGTGTGGGCGGTGTTGCCGCGGTCGTCGCGGACGGCGACGCGGAACCAGCCGTCGTCCCTCCCGAGCGGAAACTCGGCGTGCGTCACGCCCTCGCCGCGTTTGTTCGCGTAGCGGCGGCCGTCGCCCACGAAGAAGACGAACGAGGCGGGCGTGCAGTCGACGTGGACGACGCCGCTCTCGACGTAGAGCGCGAGGATGCGCGGCGGGTCGGTCCTGCCGGAGGAGCAGTAGAACTCGCCCTTCTCCAGCGCGCGGATCACGGACGTGTAGTCGAGCGACTCGGCGCCGATGATCGTCGAGCCGCCGAAGGACTGCAGCGTGGTGCCGTCGCGGTTGTGGTTGTCGTCGCCCATCGTGCAGAAGATGCGGGGCGAGACGTGGTTGAGCAGGTCGTCGTAGACGTAGGGGCAGTATTCGCCGCCGGTGAGGCACTCGGTGGCATAGTTGAGGATCTCGAGCGACCAGATGCCGCGCAGGCCGAGCCAGTCGGAGCGGACGTTGCGCGACCAGTTCGGGTGGTTGTACTGGACGAGGAAGCCGGCCTCGTTCGCCTTCGCGACCACCTCGTTCACGGCGTCCAGGGAAAAGGGCTTCTTCCGCGCCTTCTCCTCCTCGGAGCCCTCGAAGCAGTTGTGCTGGACGCCCCAGATCGTGTCGCGCGCGGGAGGGCCGGCGGGATTCGGAACCTTGGAGAAGAGGTTGAGGTGGAACGTGTCGTGGAAGCGGTAGTTCCATACGTTGGCGTCCGGCCGGGCGACGGGCAGGCGCGAGTCCCAGTCCGTGATGTCGTATTCGACGGAGGTGAGCGTGAGGAAGTCCGGGTCGTTGAGGTCCGAGTGGTCGACGAGGACGTTGTGGTCGGTGATGGCGAGGATCTGGTAGCCGGCCTTCTTGTATTCGTCGCGCAGGCGCGCGGGCGGCCAGTAGCCGTCGGAGAGGTGGGAGTGGCAGTGGAAGTTCGCGCGAAACCAGTTGCGGTCCGGCGGGAGGAGGTGCTTGCGCATGACAGTGACGAGTGACGAGTGACGAGTGACGAGCGGAAGCGGGCTAGCCGAGGAAGGGGGCGGCGGCGCGGAGCCATGCGTCGGCGATCGCCTGGTGGAAGGCCGGGGTGGGGTGGACGCCGTCCGCGGTCCAGTGCTGCCAGGGCGCGCGGGAGCGGAGGTCGTCGAGGATGGACTGGAGCGGGACGAAGACGGCGCGGTCGGGGCCGAGGCGCTCCGCGGCGGCCTTCACGGCGGCGCCGCGCTCGCGCACCTCGGCGCCGAAGAGCTTGCCGTTGTCGGACTCGCCCGCGGTGAAGGGCTCGAGCAGGACGAGCTTCACGGCGGGGAGCTTCTCGATCGTCCAGTCGAGCAGCTCGTTGTAGATGCGGATCGCGCGCGGGACCTCGACGCCGTTGCGGTGCTGCTCGTGCCACGAGTCGTTCACGCCGACGAGGATCGAGACGATGTCGGGCTCGTGGTTGAGGCAGTCGGCGCGCCAGCGCGCGTAGAGGTCGACGATGCGGTTTCCGCTGATGCCGAGGTTGACGAACTCGAACCCGGCGTCGGGACGGTCGCAGGAGAGGCGGGACTTGATCAGGCCGGGATAGCCCGGGCCCATCTGGCCCTGCTCGTAGCCGCAGCCGCCGCTGTTCCCGCGGCCGCAGTCGGTGACGGAATCGCCCTGGAAGAGAATCTTCATTTCGTTTCGGTTTTGGATTGGAGGACTTGGACAAGCTGCTCGGGGGTGATGGTGTAGCGGCGTCCGCAGAGGTGGCAGCGTTCCTCGCGGGGGCGGAGGGGGCGGAGCATCCCCTCGAGGGTCTCGCGCGGGAGGGCGGCGTAGGCGTCGAGGAAGCGCTTCTCGGAGCAGGTGCAGCCGAAGGCGATCGCGCGCGTGGGGCCGGTCACGAGATCCTCGACGCCGAGGATCTCGCGGAGCGTCGGGAGCGTCGCGTCGAAGGCGAGCGTGTCGGCGACGGTACCGTCTTCAAACAGCTTCTCCACGCGCTTGAAGGCGCGGCGCGAGCCCTCGTGGACAAGCTGCAGCGCGAGGGCGCGGGCGCGGTCGACCTCGCCGTCGTACATCGTGCAGACGAGGCGCAGGCGCGTCGGGACGGCGGAGCAGAAGAGCGCGGCGTAGACGGATTCGGGCGCACCGCCCTTGCACTCGAAGGAGACCTGCGAGCGGATCGTGCCGTCTTCGCGCAGGCGCGTCGCCCTGGCAGCGGCGCCGGGGCCGCACCACTCGTCGGCGCCGTCGCCGGCGTCGCGCAGCGACTCGGGATCGTGCTCCTGGAGCGAACCCGTGAGGAACCCCTCGCCGGAAATCTCCGCGCGCCAGCCGCCGAGCGGGCCCTTCACGTCGGCCGCGACGACGAGGCGTTCGCCGGGCTCGTTGAAGTCGATCGTCGCGGCGGCCGTGCCGGCGAGCACCTTGCCGAGGATCGCGGCGGCGGCGGGCGAGTCGCCGTGCGCCTTCGCGAGGCGGCGCGCCGTCGCGGAGACATCCGCGTAGAGGAAGCGCAGGCGGGTCTTGGGGCAGAACGCCTCGACGGCGGCGTCGTTGGTGCGGGGGCGGACCATGTCGGCGTCCGGTCGGTCGCTACCCGAGCGGAATCGGGGTCTCCTCTCGCGTGGCGAGGTCCTTCAGGCGGGCGGTGCCGGCGGCGATGTCGTCCGGGCCGAGGTAGACGGCGTGCGTGCCGCGCTCGCCGGCGTGCGCGAAGAACGCCTTGGCCTTCTGTGCGCGGAGGCGCAGGTCGACGGCTCGGCCCTCGGCGCGCAGGCGCGCGGCGAGACGCGTCGCGGCGGCGCGCTGCTCGGGCTGCAGGTAGCCGATGCAGACCAGGTCCGGGCGCGCGGCGGAGTCCGCGAGGCCGAGGGACCTCAGGAGCTCGCCGACGACGACGTCGCCGAAGCCGAGCCCGACGGCAGGCGTGGGCTTGCCGCCGATCGTGGTGAGGAGGTTGTCGTAGCGGCCGCCGCCGAAGATGGCGCGGAACTCGCCCTTCGTGTCGAACGCCTCGAAGACGATGCCGGTGTAGTAGGCCAGGCCGCGCACGACGGAGACGTCGAAGACGACCTGGTCTCGGACGCCGTAGATCTCGAGCAGCGAGAAAAGCTCCCGGATGCGGGCGATCGCGGGGGAGTCCGCGCCGGCGATGGCGGCGGCCTGGTCGAGCGACGCGATGTCCAGCAGGTCGAACGCCTTGCGGCAGGCCTCGTCGTCGAGCCCCTCGCCGCGCATGATCTCCTCGATCGCCTCGCGCGGCATCTTGCCCTTCTTGTCGAGCGCGAGGAAGGCGCCGGCGTGGAACCGCTCGTCGATGCCGAGCCCCGCGAGCAGCTCCGAGAGGAGCGCGCGGGAGGAGAGGCGGACGCGGTAGGCCTCGTCCGGGACGCCCATGCGGCGCATCGCGTCGATCGCGGCGGCCAGGACCTCGGCCTCGCCGGAGACGTCCTCCTCGCCGATGACGTCGAGGTTGAGCTGGTAGTGCTCGCGCTTGCGGCCCTTGGTCATGCGCTCGTAGCGGAAGCACTGCGCGATGCAGAACCACTTGAGGGGGAACTGGAGCGAGCCCTGGCGCTGCGCGACCATGCGCGCGAGCGTGGGCGTCATCTCCGCACGGAGCGCGATGTCGCGGCCGGACTTGTCCTGGAACGCGTAGACCTGGTTCTCGACCTCCTCGCCGGCCTTGCGCTTCAGCAGCTCGAGCGACTCGACGACGCACGCGTCGTAGTGCTCGAAGCCGTGCGCGACCGCGGCCGCGCGCCAAGCGTCGAAGATTCGGTTGCGGAGGACCATGTCCTCGGGGTAGAAGTCGCGCATGCCGCGCGGGGGGGCGAAGTCCATTTTGGTCTTACGGTCTTAGGGTCACACGGTCACACGGTCACACGGTCACACGGTCCGGCGAGCGCTTGTCACTCGTCGCTCGTCACTTCTCCTTCGCGACCTTGTCGCGGAGGAGCTGGCCGGCGCGGAAGCGGACGACGCGGTGCTCGGGCACTTCGTAGGTGCGCTCGGGGTGGTGGGGGTCGCGGCCGATGCGGGACTTGTGGGAGGAGACGGTGAAGACGCCGAAGTCGCGGAACTCGCAGTGGCCGCCGCGGACGAGGGTGTCGGAGATGGCGTCGAAGACGATGCGGACGACATCGAGCGCGACGGCCTGCTGCAGGTCCGTCTTCGCGGTGATGGCGCGGACGAGTTCGCGCTTGGTCATCAGGGGTCCGGTGGATTTGCGTTTCATGGCTGGATGGAAATAGGATCCGCAGGTGGCGGAACGGGTTGCATTCTATCACAACGCAGGGCGTCAATCTAGCGCAAATTCAAGCGGCGCCCGGTGATGCGCGCGGCGCTGGACACGGCCGGGCGCCCCGGCTATAATCCGCGCCCATCCGAAACACCACACCCGGCGGCGCGCGCCGCCCCGACACAAGGAAAACGCAACCATGATGAAACTCGTGCTGCTCCGCCACGGCGAGAGCGAATGGAACAAACTCAACCTCTTCACCGGCTGGACGGACGTCGAGCTCTCCGAGACCGGCGTGCAGGAGGCGAAGAACGCCGGCCAGCTGCTCAAGAAGGAGGGCTACGACTTCGACCTCTGCTTCACGAGCTACCTCAAGCGCGCGATCCACACCCTCAACAACTGCCTCGCCGAGATGGACCGCGAGTGGCTCCCCGTCGTGAAGGCGTGGCAGCTCAACGAGCGCCACTACGGCGCGCTGCAGGGCCTCAACAAGTCCGAGACCGCCGCCAAGTACGGCGAGGACCAGGTCAAGATCTGGCGCCGCTCGTTCGACGTCCCGCCGCCCCCGCTCGCGGAGGACGACGAGCGCAACGCCCGCAGGCAGCCCGCCTACCGCGACGTCGACCCCGCCCTCGTCCCGCTCACCGAGAGCCTCGCGATCACGATCGAGCGCGCCGTCCCCTACTACGAGAAGTTCATCCTCCCGGAGATGAAGAAGGGCAGGCGCGTCCTCATCGCCGCGCACGGCAACTCGCTCCGCGCCCTCGTCAAGTACTTCGAGGGCCTCAGCGCCGAGGAGATCGTCGGCGTCAACATCCCGACCGCCTCGCCTCTCGTCTACGAGTTCGACGACGACGGCAAGTTCCAGAAGAAGTACTACCTCGGCGACCAGGAGGCCCTCAAGGCCAAGATGAACGCCGTGGCAAATCAAGGGAAAAAGGCCTAGCGGAACGCGCGCGGCGAACGCCGCGCGCGTTCGCAAGGCCTGATCGGCAACGGCGGCGGGGACCGAACGGCCCCCGCCGCCGTTCTACGTTTGACGACGCTTCGGTAGCGGTCGCCGTCCCGGCGGGCACCTCGGCCGCGGGGTCCGTGGCCGCTATCGCTTTCCGCGAGCTTACGCGCCGAGGAGGTTGCGCGCGACGCCCCAGGCGAGGACGAGGGCGAGGACGGTCCAGGCGAAGGCGGGGCGGCGCGCGAGGCGGGGGCGGGCGATGCAGAGCGCGAGGAGCGCGAGCGCGGCGGGGAGCGCGGCGTTGAGGCGCAGGGCTTCGGCGAAGCGGCCGTGGAGCGCGGCGTGGAGCGCGCGCGCCGTGCCGCAGCCGGGGCACTTCCAGCCCGTGAGCGCGAAGACCGGGCAGCGCGGGAAGGCCGGCGTCCCGGCCGGGTCGAGGAGGTAGAGCGCCGCGACGCCGAGCGGAAGAAGGACGGCGCACGCGATTACGACGGCGCGCCAGGCGCGCGAGTCGGGGATCTGGAGCCGTTCGGCGAGGCGGGCGAAGCGCGGCACGGCGAAGCCCTCAGAGCGCGGCCGGCGTCGCGGCGGCGGGACGCGCCGGCGGCGGTCCCTTCTCCGCGACGACCGAGCGGTAGAACGCCGCGATGGTCGTGCGCATGTAGGGCACGAGCCAGAAGGACAGGATGCCGAGCGTGAGGAGGCAGAGCAGCCACCAGCCGAGGAAGCTCAGGCAGAGGACGAAGAGCCGCCCCTTGTTGCCGTCCATCAGGCGGCGGCTTTCGTCGATCGACTCCGCGGCGCCCATCTCCGGATGGTCGACGAGGAGGAACGGCGACATCGCGTAGGAGAACGCCTTGACGATGCCCGGGACGACGAGCAGCAGCGACCACAGCGAGACGTAGAGCGTGACGAGGCACCACCAGGCGAGGGCGCGTCCGAAGTCGTTGAAGCCCGCGAAGCCGTCGGCGAAGTCGAGGCGGCGGTGGTCGGCGGCGCGGAGCGAGAGGTTCGCGAGGCCGAAGGCGGCGGGGGCGGCGAGGACGAGCGAGCCGATGCCGCAGGTCGCCGAGCCGGCGGCGTTCACGACGAGCGACAGGACGAGCCACGAGCCCGCGAACGTCCAGAAGTTCCCGTCCGGGCCGGAGAGGGCCCGGAGCTTGAGCTCGGCGTCCGTCGCGCCCGGTCCGGGGAGGGGGATCGCGTCCATCGGCGGGCGGCGGCGCGGCTACATGCCGGACGCGGCCTGCTCCGCCGCTTCGCGGATCATCGGCGTGGCGAGGAGCATGAAGGCGGCGTACAGCAGTTGGACGGCCAGTCCGAGACCGAACGCGATCCACATCCACGTGCCCGCCTTCTTCGAGGCGTCCGTCGCCCCGGCGAGGTCGCCGCGGGCGAGAAGGCCGTTGACGCGGGCGGCGAACACGATCGCCGGGATGCCGAAGGGCCAGCAGCAGAAGATCGTCGCGAGGATCGCGCCGACGAGGTGGTTGGGGACGGTGCCGGGCGGGAGCGGCGCGCCGGCGGCGGGCGCGGCGCCG
>CACWKU010000105.1 GCA_902761575.1 uncultured bacterium | reverse complement strand
GTGCTCACCCCGGACGGGAAGAAGCTCGAGCGCAGCCTGCCCCGCCGCTGCCTTGTCTGCGGCAAGCCCGGACGGGACTGCGCCTCCCGCCGCCTTCACAGCGTGCCCGAGCTGCAGAGCGCCGTGCGGAAGATCCTCACGGATGCGCTCTTCTCCGTCGATACGGCCCGCATCTCGGAGCTCTGCACCCGCGCGCTCGTCGAGGAGGTCGAGACCACGCCCAAGCCGGGGCTGGTGGATCTGGACAACAACGGCGCGCACCGGGACATGACGCCCGACACCTTCCGCCGCAGCGCCGAGGCCCTGCGCGATTACTGGGGCGACTGCTTCCGCATCGGCGTCCTGCACTTCTCCGACGCGCCGGAGGCCTGCTTCACGCTCCTGCGTTCCCGCGGCGCGGAGGCCGAGCGCGCCATGTTCGCCGCGACCGGCGGCGTCAACACCCATAAGGGCGCGATCTTCACGCTCGGGACCGTCTGCGCCGCAGTCGGCAGGCTCTGGTCCGCAGGCGCGCCCTGCCGCGATCCGAAGCGCATCGCCGCGGAGGCGGCGGCGCTCTGCAAAACCGCCGTGGCGGCGGACTTCGCCGAGGTCCGGAAGCGCGGGACCCCCCGCAGCGCCGGGGAGCGCCTGTATCTGGAATACGGGCTCGAGGGCGTGCGCGAGCGCGTCCGGAAGCTCGGCGGCTCGTTCCGGATCGAGTCCTCGCCGGGCGCGGGCGCCGCGGCGTTCGTGGAGCTGCCGCTCGCCGGGGCGGCGAAGGAGACGGGAGAACCGAAGGCATGAAGACGGCGAAGACGAGGATCCTCCTCGCGGACGACCACGCGCTCCTGCGCATGGGGCTCAAGGCGCTCATCGACGTGCAGCGCGACATGGCGGTCGTGGGCGAGGCCGAGGACGGCGAGGCGGCCGTCGCCGCCGCCGCGCGGCTCGTGCCGGACGTCGTGGTGATGGACCTGGCGATGCCGGCGATGGACGGCGCCGAGGCGACGCGCCGCATCCTGGAGGCGCGTCCGGAGACGCGCGTCATCATCCTCACGGCGTTCGCGGACTCGGCCGACGTCGGCCGGGCGCTCGCCTACGGCGCGTGCGGCGCACAGATGAAGGGCGGTCCGGCGGAGGTGCTCGTCGCGGCGATCCGGATCGTGCGCGAGGGCGGCCGGGCGGTGGCGCCGGAGATCGCCCGGATGATCGCCGAGACGCCGAAGCCGATCGAGCTCACGGAGCGCCAGTCCGAGATCCTCTCGGCCGTGGCGCGCGGCTTCACCACGTCGGACATCTCGGAGATGCTCGGCATCTCGCAGAGCGCGATCAAGCAGCACCTCGCCCACATCTGCGAGAAGCTCGGCGCGGCCAACCGCTCCGAGGCCGCCGCCATCGCCATCCGCCGCCAGATCGTCAAGGTCTAGCATGGCCCCGCGGACCGTGGGGTCGCGGGGCCGGCTTCAGGCCGACGCGCGGCGGTTGTGACGGACGACCAGGAACGCGGCGACGGACCAGAGCGCGGTCATGGCGACCGAGAAGAGCCAGATCTTCATCCAGCCGAACTGGTAGACGAGCACGAGCGCGAGGGCGGTCCAGAGGCCGCCGCCCATGAAGGGCTCGTGCAGCAGCTGCTTGTAGCCGAAGGAGGCGGCCGCGACGGTGCGGCTCTCCGGATCGACGGAGCGCAGCAGCAGCAGGCCGGTCGCGGTGACGCCGGTCGACTGGCCGAACTCGGCGATCGCCCGCTCGAACCAGGCCTCCCGGAAGAGCTTCGGCGCGAGGAAGACGACGAGCAGCAGGCTCAGGAGCGTGCCCGCGACGACGAGCGCCAGCAGCGGCGCCCAGTTGGCGGCGACGACGGAGATCTTGATCGTGGCGACGGCGGAGAGGACGAGGAAGTCGAGCGCGGCGCCGGAAAGGCGCTGCATCTGGCCGTGGTCCACGAGCAGCGTGCCCCCGCAGCGCGTTACCGCCGTCTGCATCAGGACGCCGCCGATCATGCACAGCGGGAAGAGCGGGAAGCCCTTGAAGAGGCGGCGCGAGGCGTTCGGAAAGAGCGCGACCTCGCCGTGCTGCAGCGCGAGCAGGAGCAGGTAGCCGATGCCGACCGCGAGCCCAACGATGGCGACGTGCCACGCGAGCGAGTCGATCGAGTCGCTGCACACGGTCTGGCGCCCGGCGGCGGGGCGGGCGTCCGGCGGATGGATGCCGCGGCGCTCGTATTCGGGGCGCTCCTCGAACGAGCGGACCTCCTTCACGTAGCCGCGCTTGTAGGCCCAGTTGACGAGCGCCATCCCGACGACGACGCCCACGATCATGCCGGCCGTGGCGACGGTGAGCCCGAGGTCGATGCCGTCCTCCCAGCCGAACGAGCGGAAGCTCTCGGACATCCCGCCCACGGTGCCGTGGCCGCCCTGGAACCCGATCTCGAGCAGGTTGCCGAAGGCCGGCGGCACGCCGAAGAGCGGGACGAGCAGGAAGCCCGCCAGGCCGAGCCCGAGGACGTACTGCCCCCAGGCGAGCAGCTGCCCGAAGCAGAGCTGAGGGAACGCGATGCGGACGACCTTCCCGAACCGCGGCGTGGCGACGCCGAGGAAGAGGGTCGCGAAGATGACGTTGATGAGGAATCCCGGGAACATCTGCGCGGCGGCGATCCACTCCGGCGGGATGTGCGAGCGGAAGAGACTGACGGCGGCGAGGCCGACGAGCCCGCCGATGACGGAGCTCGGGAGGTAGAGCCGCTGCAGGAACGTGACGTGCATGCGGATGATCTTTCCGCAGACGAGCAGGAGCGAGAGGACGGCGAAGACGGATACGGCGAGCATGGGAGGGGAGTCGCTGTGGGCGGTATGGCCCGAGAAGTCGCGGAGGCGGGCGGCTTCCAGGGCCTGGTTGCGGGAGGACGGACCGTCAGTCCGCCTTCAGGTCGGCGAGGAGGACCTGGAGCTTCTCCTTGGCGCGGTGGATGCGGACCTTGACGAGGTTCTCGCTCGCGCCGGTCTCGTGGGCGATCTCGCGGATGGAGAGCTCGCCGATCTGGAACATCGTGAACGCCTCGCGCAGGAGCGGCGGCAGCTGCGCGAGCGCCTTCTGGATGCGGTCGCGGAGATACTCGGCGTCGGAGGGCGAGGGCGCGGGCTGCGTCGCGCCCGCGGCGTCCTCGCCGATCTCCTCCACGAACGCGATCCGCGAGTCGTCGCGCCACATGTTCTTGCGGAGGTTCTTCGCGATCGTGTAGACGAGCCCCGAGACGGCCGAGTCGTTGTCGCGGAGGTCGTCGCGCATCTCCCAGAGCTTGAGGAAGGCGCGCTGCGTGAGATCGCAGGCGTCCTCGTACGTCGAACCGGTCGCGACGAGCCAGTTCGTGAGCTTCGGCGCGATGGCCGTGTAGTGCTCTTCGATCGTCATTCGGGGAAGGCCGGCATCGGCGGCGGCGGCAGCGAGAAGGCCGCGGTGAAGAGGCGGCCGAGCGCGTCGTCGCGGCGGAGGGCGGACTCCGGGACGGCCTCGACGGCCTCGTCGCCGGAGACGCGGGCCTCGGAGACCGTGAGCGCGGGGCGGGCGGCCTCCTTGGCGGAGGCGGCGTCGGCGCGCGGGGTCGCCGCGGGGGTCGCGACGGGAGTGCTGCGGGGGTTGAAGGAGATGTCCATGTTCGTTCGCGTGGGCTAGGGGTTCCCGGCTCGAAGGGGCGGTCCGGGGACACGGTTGCGTTCGCGTGTCGCCTATGATACACGAAACCGGATGCGAATGTTACAAAAAAATTTTTCGCCGCTCGGCGAGCGGCGAAAACGGGCGTTCGCATGCTCCGGATCGCGGGAGGCGCCTAGATCTGGACCGAATCGAGCTCCTCCTCCTCCTTGCGGGCGTCGGAGAGGCGCTTCACCCACTGCAGGACCTCGGCGACGGGCTCGAGGAGCGACTCGGGGACGAATTCGCCGATCTTGCCCTCCGCGTAGAGGGCGCGGGCGAGGGGGACGTTCTCCATGATCGGGATGCCCTCGGCCATCGCGGTCTCGCGGATGACGCGGGCGACCTCGTCCGCGCCCGAGACGACGATGCGCGGCAGGGGCCACTCCTCCGCGTCGTAGCGGATGCCGACCGCGAGGTGCGTCGGGTTGGTGACGACGACGTTCGACTCCTTGGTCGCCTGGACGGGGTCCGGGCCGTTCAGCAGCTCGTCGCGGAACTGGCGCTGCGCCTGCTTGACCTCCTGCGAGCCCTCCATCTCCTTGTACTCGCGCTTCACCTCGTCCTTCGTCATCATCATCTCCTTGGTGAAGTTCTTCCCCTGGAAGATGCGGTCGACGACGGCGATGAGGATGTAGCCGGCGGCGGTGTAGACGGCGAGGCGCTTGAGCATCACGCGCAGGGACGGCATGATGTCGTCGATCGTGCCGTAGCACATCTGGAGCAGCTCCGGCACCGACGCCCAGATGATCTTGTAGAGCAGGTACGAGAGGAAGACGACCTTGACGCAGTTCTTGAGGAACTCGAAGAAGTTCTTCTTGGAGAAGATCTTCTTGGCGCCCTCGGCGGGGTTGAGCTTGGAGAAGTTCGGCTTGAGCGGCTCGAACGTGAAGAGGAAGCCGACCTGGACGATGTTCGCGACGATGCCGACCACCGCCGCGACGACGACGAAGATGAACGAGTACTTGAAGATTAGCAGGATCGTCAGCGCGCCGCAGGCCTGCACGGCGCCGTTGGCCGGGTCGGCGAGGCGCCCGCCGACCGTGGCGACGAGCTGCTGCGTCTCGAGCAGGAGCGCGCTCCCCATCCACGCGAGCACGGCGAAGAGCACCACGAGCAGGGCCGTCGAGACGATGTCCTTGCTCTGGCACACCTGCCCCTTCTGCCGCGCGTCGCGCAGCTTCTTCGGGGTGGGCATTTCGGTTTTCTCGCCGGAACTCTCGGCCATGAGGGGTTAGGTGGTTGGGTGGTTGGGTGGTTTAATGGTTTGATGGTTTAATGGTTTGATGGTTTGATGGTTTGGATGGTTTGATGGTTTGGATGGTTGGGTGGTTGGGCGGGTTTCGATTGGTGAATCAGCGGAACGAGGCCCCGAGGGCGCGGGGAACGACGCGAAGAAGCCCGAGGCCGATTTCGCGCCAGTCGGTCTTGGCGGGCGGCGACCCGGCCGGGCCGCGGAAGAAGTTTCGGAGGCAGCGGAACGCGAGGCGGAGGAGAATCCCCCCGACGAGGAACATCGCGTAGACGGCGAGCCGCTCGGACCGCCCCGAGTGGTCGGTCGTCCAGAGCGCGCAGCCGATGCCGATTAGCGAGAGGCCGAACAGCGCGGCGCCGAAGAAGCCGGCCAGCGAGAGCGCCTTGGCGGCGGCGGAGCGGCGCGCAGGGGGCTCGGCCGCATCGCCGTCGGAGCCGGCGCAGGCGGCGAGCTCTTCGTCGGAAACCGGCCGGCAGCGCAGGCGCAGGAGAAGCTCCCGGACGCCGGGCCAGTCCGCCTCGCCCGGATAGGAGACGGAGAGATGGTGGAGCAGCCGGCCGGACGCGATGCGGGCGATGCAGTAGCCGTGGGGGCCGCCCTCCTCTTCGGTCGCCGCGCCCCAGGACCAGACGGCGCATCCGCCCGGAAGCTCCGCCTCTTCGCGGTGCCCGGGGAAGAAGTCCTTCCCGGCGAGCAGGGCGAGCGCGGCGGCCTCGTCGGGCACCGAGTAGGTGCCGAGGCGGACGACCGTTCCGCCGGCGGAGTCGCCGTCGTCGCACCAGAGCTCCGGCGTCTCGCCTTCGGGGTCGGCGTCCACGTGGCGGAACGCGCCGGGAAGGGGCAGGACGAGCCCGATCGGGCTGTATTCGACGAGACCGCGGCGGTAGCCCGGCCGCGGGGTCTCGTCCGTCGCGGGGGCGTCCGCGGGGATGGCGGGCTCGCGGCCGTCCAGCTCGCAGAGCTCGCGGTAGGACGCGAGGGGGAGTGGCAGGGCGGGATCGGCGCGGTGCGCCGCCTCGAGGAGGTCGAGGACGGCGGCGTTCTCGGCGCGCACCGCGGCGGCGCGCGCGGAGGGCAGGAAGCGGCAGTCCATCCAGAGCGCGCGCACGGCGTGGTTCCGCATCGCCGTCGCGTCGAAGGCGCGGTGCGGCCACGCGTAGACTTGCTCCGCGAGGGCGGCGGCGCCGTCGCGCTCGATCGCGTCGCGCCAGGCAGTCCGCGGGAAGCGCCCCATCGGCGTGAAGAGGGCCTCGTCCGCGTCCGCGGGCATGTAGGCCCCCGGCCCGACGGGCCAGCACAGCATCAGCGGCCCCTCCTTCCCCTCAGACTCCGCCGCGAACTCCGCGTAGCCGCGAAGCTGGCCGAGGAAGGTCTCCGAAAGGCGGTCGAAGTCGCGGTCGTCGGCGTAGCCCGTTTCGTCCTCGAACGCGAAGTCGTCGAGCGCGAGGGCCTCGGCGAAGTCCGCGACCGCGGCGTGGAGACCCGGACCGCCGAGGGACGTGCGGCAGGAGCCGCAGACCGCGAGCCCCGGGCCGGGATCCGGCGGGCCGAGCTCGAGGTCGATGTCCCAGCCGCCGCGGAAGCGCACGACGAGCGTCGCGCCGCGGATCGCCAGGCCGTCCGGGTCGAATCCGAAGGCGGGCGCGGCGCGGCGGACGCGCCCGACGAGATCGTCGACGCCGCCGCAGCGGCCGCTGAAGTTGAGGTCTACGCTCATGGTTGGGTGGTTGGGTGGTTGGGTGGTTAGATGGTTTGATGGTTCAGATGGTTAGATGGTTAGATGGTTAGATGGTTAGATGGTTAGATGGTTAGATGGGTAGATGGGTAGATGGTTCGGATGGTTAGATGGTTCGGATGGTTTGATGGTTCGGATGGTGTTCAGGGAGCGGAGGGGGTACGGGGGCGGGGAAGTGCACGAAGATACTGCATGAGGGAGGAGATCATTTTCCCTACACGAATGACGGTGTTGAAAGACGCGTCAAACTGGTCCTGGTCGATGTACCCCAGATCGAGCGCAAGATGAAGTTGAGTGCGAACTTCGCCGCAGGATCCGCGAGCGATGTCGAGAAAGGCCAGAAACTGGTTGGTCGAGCTCCTTTCGAATCCTTCGGCGATATTGGAAACAATAGAAACGGCGGCTCGGCGGATTTGGTCGCGGAATCCGAAGTCCCGCGCGAACGCACCTTGCCGAGACATCCGGTAGATATCCCCCGCGAGCGTCCTTGCCAGACGCCATGCCTCCAGGTCTTCGAACCGTTCAACCGTCGCCATGTGGACCGCCCACTCTTTCCTTCGCGTTGTTCACCCCTTCAACCATGAAACCATTCAACCATGAAACCATTCAACCATGAAACCATTCAACCATCTGCTTGATCGGGTCCAGGATCGACGAATCCCTGGTGTACATCAGCATGTCCATGACGAACGGGACGTAGATGATGAGCATGGCGACGCCGAGGGCGGACTTGACGGGCATCGAGAGGAAGAAGACGTTGAGCTGCGGCGCGGTGCGGTTCACCAGGCCGAGGCCGAGCGTCGCGAGGAACATCAGGATGATCACGGGCGCGGAGATGACGACCGTGGTGCGCAGCATGCCGTCGAGCGCGCCGAGCGCGACGCCGCCGGCGCCCGGCGTGAGCGCGCCCCAGTCCCCGAAGACCGGCCAGAGCAGGTAGCTCTTGTAGAGCGCGCCGAGGAAGATGAAGACGGCGCCGCCCACGAAGAAGAGCGTCGAGACGATCTGCGAGAAGAAGATGCCGGTCGTCGAGACCTGCGAGCCGTTGAGCGGCGAGTAGACCTCGCCCATCGTCGCGCCGCGCTGGTTGTCGATGAAGTTGCCGACGTTCTCCGCCACCCAGAACGGGATCGCCGCGAAGAATCCGATGAGCGCGCCCAGGAGCGCCTCCTTGGCCGCCACGAGCCCGAACATCCACCAGATCGGCTCGCCGGGCGGCATGTTCGCGTGGACCCAGGGGATGGCGATCCACGCCAGCCCGATCGTCGCCGCGCGCCGCGCCACGCCCGGGATCATCGACTCCGTGAGCGCCGGGCAGATCGCGAACGCGCCGCCGAACCTCGCCATGACGAGGACGGCCGCGAGGATCCAGCGGTGGAATTCAAGGTAGGGCACGGCTAATGCCCCAAGAGCGCGAAGCGCGTGAAGATGTTCTGCGTGTAGAGCAGGAGCTGGCCGCCCATCCAGGAGGCGCAGGCGAGGATGGTGAGCGAGATGGCGATGAGCTTCACGGCGAAGCCCAGCGTCTGCTCCTGGATCTGCGTGAGGGCCTGCAGGAGCGAGACGAGGATGCCGATCACCGTCGCGACGACGATCGGGATCAGCGAGATGCGCAGGATCAGGATCAGGCACTCCTGCGCGTACTGGAGAAGTTCGGCGTGGCTCACAGCACGTACCCCCGGATGAGACCCTGCACGAGGAGCGTCCAGCCGTCGATCATCACGAACAGCAGGAGCTTGAACGGCAGCGAGATGGTGACGGGCGAGACCATCATCATGCCCATGGCGAGCAGGATGTTGGAGACGATGATGTCGATCGCGATGAAGGGCAGGTAGACGAGGAACCCGATCTGGAACGCCTTGGTGAGCTCGCCCACGCAGAAGGACGGGATGAGGATGTAGAAGCTGTCGTGGTCGATCTCGGCCGGCTCGTCGCCCTTGGCCCAGAGCTGCTCGGCCGTGCGGACGAAGAACGCGCGCTGCTTCTCCGGCGTGTGGTTTGAGAGCCATGTGCGGAACGGCTCGCTCGCCGCGGCGAGCGCCGCGGGGTCCGGCGCGTAGGGGCCGGCGGTCCCCTGCGGCATCGGGACCGCCGTCTGGCTCGCCGCAGGCGGCTTCCGGGCGGCCATTTCCGTCTTCGCGATGTCCCACGACTCGGAGAGGACGGGCGCCATAATGTAGAACGTGAGGATCATCGCGAGGGCGTTGATCACCATGTTCGGCGGGATCGACTGGATGCCGAGCGCGTTGCGGATGAGCGACATCACGATCACGATGTTGAGGTAGCTCGTCGCGATCATCGCGACGAACGGCAGCAGCGACATCCCCACGAAGAGGACGATCAGCGCGAAGGGGTCGGTCTGGAACATGGGCTGGGATGTCGCTGCGCGCGGGCGGCGGCCTTGCCGCGCCCGAACGCAGCGGGCATGGGTTAGGATTGGGGCGTGACGGTTTCGATCTCGAAGGAGGGCTGCGAGGCGACGGCGCCGAGGCGGCCGGCGGCGAGGGTCGCGGGACCGCGGAGGAGCGCGAGGGCTGCGCCCTCGCGAAGTGACGAGTGACGAGTGACGAGCGACGAGTGATCCAACGATCCGGAGGCGAGGTCGAGGAGGTCGCCGAGCGGGAGCGTGGCGGGGTCGGAGAGGACGACGCGCAGGGTGCCGGGATCGGTCCAGGGGGCGAGGCCCGATGGCGCGGCGGCGAGGAGGCCGGAGACGATCAGCGTGGCTTCCGGGCAGGACGGGGCCTGCCCGTCCGGGCTTTCCTCCGACCCTTCGGCGGCGGGGGCCTGCACCTCCGGGAGGAGCAGGTGGTCGCCGGGGGCGATCGACTTGAGGTCGGCCGAGGAGAGGACGGGCGCGGCGAGCTGCATGACGGCGGGAAGCGCGAGCTCGCGGACGGAGGAATGCGCGGTGTCGAGATGGCGGAGCGCGCCGAAGGATTCGAGGACCGCGGGCGGGAGCGTGAGCGAGAAGGAGCAGAGATCTTCGCCGGTCGCCCGGCGGAGGACGAAGGCTTTGCCATCGACGGCCTCGCCGTCGGCGAGGCCGTCGATGGCGAGCTGGCGCCCGGCCGCGTTCTCGAGGAGCTGGAGGAGCGGTCCGCACTCCTTCTCGACGAGGGCGAGGAGGATGGGGGAGGGGACTTCGGCGCGGGAGGACCAGAGCGCGTGCAGCTCGGGGAAGATCGGCGAGTCGGCGAGCGCGAGGGTGGCGGGGTCGTCGGCGAAGCGCACCGCGAGGCGCAGCGGGTCGGCGGGCAGCAGGGCGCCCTCGGCGACGAGTCGTCCCTCCTCGTCGCCGAGACGGCACGGCATCGCCCACGCGGGCGACGCGAGGACTTCGGCCGGGGACCAGTCGCGGAAGGGGGGGAGGGCGGAGAGGATGTCGAGGGGGTTCATATTCAAGGGAAGTCCCCTCCGCGGCGGACGCGGCTTTGCCGCGCCCGCGCGGAGCGGGCTTGGGTTAGGCTGGGGAGGAAGGATTCAACGGAGAGCTGGAAAACGGGCGGAGTTTCGATGGGCGGCGGCGCGGCGGATGCCGCGCCAGGGCGCCCTCGCGAGTTAGGCGCGGGAGCGCCGGCCGGGTTCGCCGCGCACGGCGACCGTGGCGTGCCACGCGGGAACGCGCTCGGAGAGGAGCGCGGCGAGCTCGGGGGCGTGGGCCTGGAGGAGCGCGGCGGCGTCCGGCGTGGCGGGGTGGAAGACGACGGCCATGTTGGTTCCGGAGACCGAGACCTGCACGGCGGAGCCGTCGAGGATGAGGACGCCGTATGAGCGGAGCATATCTGTTACGGACGAAAGCTCCGGGATGTTCAGCTCGTGATTGCCGAAGGCATAGAACACGGGCACGTTCATGCCGGACAGACCGCTTAGAAGCTCTTCTGCCGGTCCTCTGTCCCTCAGGTCGTCCACGATGTCTCCAGTCATGACGATCATATCCGGCATGCAGATGCCTATCTTCTCGAGCAGCTTCATCTGATCCTTTCCGTGCCGGGTAGAGTGGAGATCCGAAAGATGGACTATGCGGATGTAGGAATTGTCTTTGATTTTCGATGACGACACGCGGTAATTTCGGACGACGAGACCGGAGAAGAAGGCTCCGCACAAAACGGCCGCCGCCGCGAGCGCCGAAAGGACATATAATGCAGGGGTCATAAAATTCAGGCGTTTTTCACAGCTTCTGCT
>CACWKU010000104.1 GCA_902761575.1 uncultured bacterium | reverse complement strand
CGGCGCGAGGGCGAGCGGCTGTGCGCGCCGGCGGTCGTCGCCAACGCGTGGCACCACCGGTCGGACGCGCTCTCTTCGGTCGGCGCGCTGGTCGGCGTCGCCGGCGCCCGCTGGCTCGGCCCAGGCGCGGTCGTCCTCGACCCGCTCGCGGCGCTCGCGGTCTCCGTGCTCGTGGCGGGGTCCGCCTGGCGGCTCGCCGCGCCCGCCGTGGGCGAGCTGCTGGAGAAGTCGCTCCCCGCGGAGGCGGAGGCCGAGATCCTCCGCCTCGTCGCGGCCGACCCCGCGGTGCGCGACCCGCACAACCTGCGCACGCGCCGCATCGGCGCCGGCATCGCGGTGGAGGTGCACGTCCGCGTCGACCCGGAGATGACGGTGCTCGCCTCCCACGCGATCGCGCACGGCGTCGAGGACCGTCTCCGCGCGCGCTTCGGCGAATGGACGCACGTGATCGTCCACGTCGAGCCGGCCCGCTGAACGGCCCGAAGACTCCCCCGATCCCTTTTCCCGATCCGAAACCGTCCATCCGAATCACCATGCGCTACGCCGTCTGCAGCAACGATCCCGCCGTCATCGCCGACTCCCGCGAGGCGGGCTTCGACTACGTCGAGGCCTCGGTCCCGAGCCTCGTCCGTCCCTTCGATCCCGAGGAGGCCTTCGAGGAGACGCTCGCCTCCTACCGGTCCGCCGGACTCCCGGTCGAATCCGCGAACCTCTTCCTTCCGAGGGAGCTGCGCTGCACCGGTCCCGACGCGCAGCCGCTCGACCGCCTCGCCGAGTACGCCGAGACGGTGTTCCGTCGTCTCTCCCGCGCCGGCGTCCCGATCGTCGTATTCGGATCCGGCGGCGCGCGAAGCCTTCCCGACGGCTGGCCCAGGGAGAGGGCGGACGAGCAGTTCGTCGCGCTCCTCTCGCGCATCGGTCCGCTCGCGGAGAGGCGCGGCGTGAAGATCGCCGTCGAGCCGCTCGCCCGCGTCGAGTGCAACTACATCAACACCGTCGACGAGGGCGCGCGGCTCGCCCGCGCGGCCGGCTCGCCCGCGGTGGGCGTTCTCGCGGACTGCTACCACTGGGCGCGCAACGGCGAGACGGCGGACACGATCCTCGCGGGCGGGGACGTCCTCCTCCACGCGCATCTCGCCACGCTCCCGAACCGCAAGGCGCCCGGGATCGAGCCCTACGACTTCGTCCCGTTCTTCCGCGCCCTCGCGGCGGCCGGCTACGACGGGCGCGTCTCGGTCGAGGGCGGTCTTCCTCCGGCCGAGGGGCGCGTCGCCGGCCTGCGCGCCGCGCTCGGAATCCTCCGCGCCGCGCGCGACGAGGCCGTCCGGGTCTGACGCGCGAACGCCTCCCCGGCCGGGTTAGCCCCGGTTCTTCCGGATGAGCGCGAGGCGGTCCTCGACCGAGAGCGCGGTGCGGCCGCGGTCCGGCGGGGTGTTGAAGCACCAGTCGAGCAGGCGGTCGACCGTGCTCTCCGCGACGTGCAGGCGGATGTCCGACGAGGCGTAGTAGAGCAGCACCCGGCCGTCCGGGTCGGCGATCCAGCCGTTGGCGAAAAGAACGTTGGCCGAGTCGCCGCGGCGCTCGCCGCCCCACGGGACGAGGACGGCGCCGCCCGGAGCGGCGATGACGCGCGAGGGGTCGTCGAGCGCCGTCACGAACATGTAGAGCACGTAGCGCAGGCCGGAGGCGGTGCCGCGGACGCCGTGCGCGAGGTGGAGCCAGCCCTTCGGCGTCTTGATCGGCGCGGGGCCCTCGCCGTTCTTCACCTCCTTGATCGTGTGGTAGAGGCGCGCGTCGATGATCCTCTGGTCGGCGCCGACCTTCGCATGCGCGATGTCGTCGACGAGCGCCCAGCCGATGCCGCCGCCGCTGCCGGCGTCGATGAAGCCGTCCTGCGGGCGCGTGTAGAGCGCGTACCTGCCGTCCACGAACTCGGGGTGCAGCACGACGTTGCGCTGCTGGCCGGGGCTCTCGAGGTCGGGCAGGCGCTCCCACTTCACGAGGTCCTTCGTGCGCGCGATGCCGGCCGCGGCGACGGCGGCCGTGGGGTCGTCCGGGCGCGACGGGTCGTGGCGCTCCACGCAGAAGAGGCCGTAGATCCAGCCGTCCTCGTGCGCCGTGAGGCGCATGTCGTAGACGTTCACGGCGGGGTTGTCGAGCTCCGGCATCACGATCGGCTCCGGCCAGAAGCGGAAGCCCTCCGTGCCGTTGTCGCTCTCCGCGACGGCGAAGAACGACTTGCGGTCGAAGCCCTCGACGCGCGCGACGACGCAGTACTTGCCGCCGAAGCGGATCGCGCCGGCGTTGAAGACCGCCTCGACCGCGAGCCGCTCGAGCAGCATCGGGTTCGTGGCGGGGTTGAGGTCGTAGCGCCACTCGAGGGGGACGTGGAGGCGCGTGAGGACGGGGCGCTCGTAGCGGACGAACGCGCCGCCGTCGTCGAACGAGCGGGCGTTGGGTTCGGAGAGGATCTTGTCCTGGCGGGCGCGGAGCGCGGCGAGGCGGGAGTCGAAGTCCATGGCGGGGAGGGTTGGGTTGGGGGTGAGAGGTCTGAGGCGTGAGGTTACTTCGCGTCGGGCAGGAGGAGGCCGAGGACGGCCATGTCGAGCGCCTGGTGGTTCACGACGCCCTCGTCCATGCCGATCGCGAAGTGGCAGTCGACGTGGTTGTGCATCGGCGCGAACAGCGGGTCGTGCCTCGGGTAGACGGTGTCCTCGAAGTTGTAGGCGCCGCCGCGCGCCCACGGGCCCTCGGCCTGCTGGCCGTCCACGACCTCGCCCTCCGGCCGGTAGCGGCTGTTGTGCAGCGGCGCGCGGATGGTGCGCTCGCCGAGGCCCGTGATCCAGCAGAGCCCGAGCGGGTTGGCGCCGAGCATGTTGTCGCATGTGCGGATGGTCCAGTCGCGGTACTTTTTCTCGCCCGTGAGGAACCACGCGTCGAGGACCGGCTGCAGGGAGTTTCCGTAGGCGCCGGTGCCCCAGTTGATCGGCGCGTCGGGGTGGCGGATGAACTTGTAGGCCATCTGGTCGGAGCCCTCGATGTAGAAGTCCGCCTCGCGGATGACGGCGGCGCGGACGCGCGCGTAGAGCTCCGGGTCGCGCTCCGCGTTCTTCGGGTCGCGCACGAAGGAGGCGGCGGGCTCGAGGGCCTCGTAGCGGCCGTGGACGCGGCCGGGGGCGTCCGGGTAGACGGTCCACGGCACGCACGCGCGGAAGTCCTCGAGATACTTCTTGTCGCCGGTGGTATGGAGGAGCTCCGCGGCGGCGTAGGCGCGGGAGCAGAGGCGGTAGGAGGTGTACTGCGGGAGGTCCCGGAGCCCCTCGGGGACGTTGGCGACGCCCCAGTCGTAGGCGCGGCGCGCGCGGCGGAGATACTCGTCGGCCTCCTTCTTCCGGCCGCACGCGGCGAGGACGCGCGAGCCCTGCGCGAAGGCGCCGGCGAAGACGAACGACGCCCTGCAGTCCTTGTCGTAGGCGAAGTCGCCCTTGTCGTCGAGCTCGACCGTCTGGTAGAAGTTCGGGTCGCCGGCGGACTCGGTGCCGGCGCGGACGCCGCCGTCCTCGTCCTGGAGGGAGAGCCAGGGCTTGAGCGACCAGAGCGCCTCGTCGACGATGTCCGGGAGCCCGTTGCCGGCCTCGGGGATGGCGTTCTGCCCGTCGGTGAACTTCTGCGGCGCGTATTCCCACGCGGTGAGGAGCGACTGCGCGACGTCGATGTGGCAGCGCGGGTTGTAGTCGCCGGCGTCGTGGTGGCCGCCGCAGAGCGGGATCACCGTCGGGATCGTCGGCTCGGCGCGGTCGGCGAGCGTGGCGAGCTCGGCCTCGGAGAGCGGCCGCGTCCAGAGGCGCAGGTCGCGGAAGTAGCAGCCCGCGGCGCCGTCGTCGGTCGCGTTCGCGACGACCAGCTCGTCCGTGGACGGCGGCTTCGCCGTCGTCTGCGCGACGACCGCGCCGTCGGAGAGCAGCTCGACCGGCGCCTTGCCGTCGTCGCCGACGGGCCCGATGCGGACGGCGAGGAGGCGCCACTTGCCGTCGCCGAGGCGCATCCACTGCCTTCCGACGATGCGCACGACGCCCCAGAGCGCGTCGAGCGGGATGTTCGAGCCGCCCTTCGCCGGGCCGAGGCGGAGCAGGAAGCCGCCGAGCTTGTTGCCGTCCTCGTCCTTGCGGCGCAGCCAGAACGTGACGGTCGCGCCCGTGGCGGGGTCGATCGCGAACGAGCCGGCGAGGCCGTTGTTCTTGCGGCCGGTGCGGAAGGCCTTCGCGCCGAACGAGTCGTCGTCGACGAACGTCCCGCCGGGCTTCTCCTCGGCGATGGGCGCGAGCGCGGCGGAGGACCCCGCCACGGCGTTGCGCAGGTCGCCCTCGAGCGGGAAGCGCGCGGCGAGCGCGGGATCGGCGAGGAGCGCGTCCTGCGCCGCCTTGAGCGCGGGATAGGCGGGGTTCGGCGAGGGGACGGGGCTCTCGCGCAGCGGGCCGTAGCCGTTCTTGAGCCAGGTCTTCACGGTCGTGAGCTGCACGCCGTTGGTGTGGCACGCGATGCGGCGCCAGCCCGTCGCGAGGTCGGGCGTGAGCTCGATGCCGCAGCGCTGCAAGAAGACGCCGGTGGACTGCACGCGGAACGCCTTGGCGTAGGCGTCCGCGCCGAGGTCGAACGCGAACGAGCGCCCGACGCCCGGCACGCGCAGGTGGTAGCGCCCGGGCTCCGCAAACTCCGTGAAGTCGAGCACGTAGACGTTCTCGCCCGAGTGGTTCGGGCGGCCGTCCTTGAAGAGCCCGTTGTGCGTCAGCTTCGCGACGCCGCGGAACGCGACCTTGCCGTCCTTCTCGCGCACGAGCTCGAACGGCGGCGGTTCGCGGAAGCGCAGGGCGTAGGGCGCGAGGTCGTCGTAGGAGGTGGAAGCGGTTGAAACGGTCGAGGTGGTTGAAGCGGTCGGATCGGCGGCGGGCTCCTCCTCCGGCGGCGAGGGGACGAAGAAGGCGTCCTCGAGGGTGGGCTCGGTCGAGAGGTCGAAGGCGGCGGCGGCGGACTTCGCCTTCTCGGGGAAGGAGCCGAGCCAGAAGCCGAGGTAGGCGACCTTGGGGCCGTCGGGCAGGTAGCCGACCTGGTTGGCCTGGATCGAGCGCGTGACCGTCGTGGCGGGGTCGAAGACGAACTCCGCCTCGCGCACGCCCGAGCAGATCTTCGGGCCGACGGACACCGACACGCGGTCGCCGGGCTTCAGGTCGCGGCCGAGGTCGAGGTAGACGTCGTGCATCATCAGCACCTTGAACGGCCAGCCGAAGGGGATGTAGACGTCGATCTTCGAGCGGCGGCCGAACTCCTCCATCGGGACCGCCTCGCCGTTCACGCGCACCTCGTATTGATCCGGGTCGCGCCATGCGCCGGTCGAGAACGACGCGCCGAACTCGAGCGCGACCTTGCCGTCGCCGATCGGCGAGACGCGCCGCAGGCCGACCATCCGCGCCGCGCGATCGTCCGCCGGGACGCGGACTGTCTCGGGCTCTGCGACGACGGAGCCGTCCCACTGGAAGAAGCAGCCCGTCTTCGCGCCGGTCGTCGGGGCGCCGTCGCCGTGCGCGACGAGCCCGTAGCGCACGCCGGGCCGGAGCGGCTCGGGGAGCTTGAGCTGGACGAGGTAGCGGCGCAGCTCGTTCTTCGCCGGGTTCGGGGCGGAGAAGCCCGGGGGCAGGGGAAACTCGACGTCGTTGGCGAGCGTCTTGGCCTCCTTCGGCTGGACGAACTTCTCGTAGGCGTAGGCGGGGTCGTCCTCGGAGCGGACGCGCCAGGCCTTCGCCTGGTTGCGCGCGCCGACGCAGGACGCGCCGAACACGGCGACGACGGTGTTGGAGTCGACCGCCACCGCGCCGCGGAGGCCGTAGCACTCCAGCGCCCAGGGCTTGAGGTCGACGGGATCGGGCTCGGCAGCGTGCGCCGCGGCGATGCACAGAAGCCAGAAGGAGAGCAGAAGGAATCGTTTCATGGCGTGGCTGGTCTTGACGGTCGGTCCCGATTGTCGAAAGAGAGGGCGGCAGTCGGACGGAGGTCGGTGATGCGGGGTGAAAAGACTGGAGCACATCGTACCAGACGGCGAAATCGGCGACAAGTTCTTTTTCTGGCGTGCGGTCCGCTTGATCGTGCGAGGATCAGATGCGTCATCGGCTGCAGAAAACGGACATGGCGAACGGCCCGTTGTGGATTATCCGCTTCTTCGTCCTCCTTCCGCGACTGGCCTCGGTGCCGACCCCAGTATCGGACACTTCTCCAACGCCATCAAAAACGCTTTCTCCGACCGTGTTGCAGGAAGCGCTAGGAGCCGCCGTGCGGCGGCGTGGCGGGGTGCGAGCGCCCTGCGCCACGGGGCGGGGACGCTCTTCGGCAGCTCCTTCTCCAGCAGGATCGCCGCGGGCAGCGGGTCGCGCACGCCGTGCACCTTGCGGAACCGGTCCGCCAGCTGCCGGCAGTCCATCAGCATCCGATAGTGCCGCATCATCTCCGGGCAGTTCTCCCGCAGCCATCCGCGCAGTCCGGGGTTCCTCCCGACGATCTCTCCGTCCGTGTTGCGGACGAGCGAGCTGTCGACCGTCGCCTCGATGTCGAGCATCATCGAGCCGAGGCGGATCTTCTCCTCCACCGGCCCCCGCCCGTGCGCCTTCTCCCACTGCGCGACGAGCGCCTCCGGCGCGGGCGGCGGATTCAGCGAACGCTCGCAGAGCCGCCGGATCGGCGCGCCGCCGTTTCCGCCGCGGCGGCCGGAGGGCGGATCCGGCGGCGCCTTTCCGAGCCGCACCGCCGCGGCGAACTTCTCCGCCCACGCGCGCCACGCGGCCGCATGCTTCGCGCGACGGCGCTCGCGCCCCGCCACCGCCTTCGGAGACGACCAGGCAAAGGCGGGGTCCGGCTTCCAGTGCTCCGCCCAGTCGCGCCGGCGTTCCTCCTCGATTTCGTTCAGCTCGCTGCGGAAGGCGTCGAGGAGTGCGCGGTAACGTCGCGAATAGTCGCCCGGCGTTCCGATCAGTTCGCGGCATCCCTCGGCGAACTTCCGCCTCGCCTCTTCCTCGCGGCGCTCGAACCAGTAGTAGCCGCGGCGCATCCGGATCTGGTACTGCCTGTGCAGGGCCCTGCCCGCGTGTTCGCAGGCCCAGGCGACAAGGCAGAGGATCGCGCCGCCGGCCAGGAGCGGAAGCATGATCTGCCAGAGGGCGACGGTGAACGAGAGCGCGGACAGGAAGTCGGCGCCCTCCTCGGAGATTTCGGTGTCGTCCCAGGGGTCGGGCGGGCCGAACGGCGTGCCGGAGGGGAAGAAGAGCATGGCGGGTGCGGGGGTAGGGGTGGAATCGGCGGGACGAGTGCTGATCGGCGGCGATTCTAGCCGCCGGTCGGAAGGCGGTCAAGGGAAATCTGCAACACGGTCGGAGAACATCATTTTATTGACATTCTATGTCATTTGTGTGGTGCGGGACGGTGGTGCGGCGCGCGCGGCGCGGGGGAGGTTGCAAACGGGCCTCGCATCCCGTAGAATTCCGCGCATGAACATCAACCCGATCCTCGTTCCGTTCAGCGCGCCCCGCTCCTACCTCGCCCTCGGCGTCCACAAGAAGGACGACTGGTGGTGCGAGCACCCCGCCGGCCTCTTCCTCCGCGAACTCCGCACGAGCCGCGACGAGGCGCTCGTCGCGCACCTCGTCCCGCTCGGCCCCGACGGCGCCCCGCTCGCCTTCGAGCGCTACGAGTCGCATCCCGAGTCCTTCCGCGCCGAATGCGCCGCGGGCGCGTGGGAGTTCGTCTTCGCGGACCCCGCCACGATCCTCGCGCGCGCCGACCGCCCCGGCCTCGGCCTGCGCCTCGACTTCCTCGCCGAGGGCCGCCGCTTCCACATGCTCTTCGCCGTGCCCGCGCCCGGCGCCGCCGCGCCCGACGGCACGCTCCTCCTCGCCAACGCGCACAAGAACCGCGTCAAGCTCCTCCTCGCCGCCCGCTCCGGCCGCCTCGTCCCCGACGACTCCCGCTGGGACGGCCGCGACGCCCTCTCGATGGCCGCCAACCTGCTCCCGCCAGACTCCGGGGCCATTCAGCATTCCGCATTCGGCATTCAGCATTCCGGCGGAACGCCGGCGGAGCTCGCCATCCGCGAATACCCCGGCGAATGGGACGGCGCCGTGCCGTCCGACGACTTCGACGCCGCCCGCGCCGCGCAGGCCGCCGACTTCGAGTCGTTCCTCGCCCGCGTCCCCGCCGCGCCGGCGGAGCTCGCGGAGACGCGCGCCGCCGCCGCGCACCTGCTCTGGAGCTTCACCGTCGCGAAGGCCGGCTACCTCGGCCGCGACGCGCTCCTCATGTCCAAGAACTGGATGGACCGCCTCTGGAGCTGGGACCACTGCTTCAACGCCATCGCCCTCGCGCCGGTCCGCCCCGACCTGGCGTGGGACTCGTTCCTGTCCCCCTTCGACCTGCAGGCCGAGGACGGCTCGCTCCCGGACTCCATCAGCGAGGGCGCCATCGTCCGCAGCTTCTTCAAGCCCCCGATCCACGGCTGGGCGCTGCGCCGCATGATGGCCGCCTCGGACGTCCCCGACGCGCGCCTCGCCGAAATCTACGGCCCGCTCGCCCGCTGGACGCGCTGGTGGCTCGACTACCGCGACCGCGACCGCGACGGCCTCTGCGAATACGACCACGGCAACGACTCCGGCTGGGACAACGGCACCGCCTTCCTGCGCCTCCCGCCCGTCGAGACGCCGGACCTCGCCGCCTTCCTCGCCATCCAGTGCGACGTCCTCGCGGACCTCGCGCGCCGCCTCGGCCGCCCCGCCGCCGAGGCCGCCGAGTGGACGCGCATCGCCGACGCGCAGATCTCCGCGATGGACCGCGAGCTCTTCGATGCCGACGGCCGCCCGCTCGTCCGCGCCGCCTATACGCACGAGACGTTCTCGCCGGACACGCTCCTGCTCCGCATCCCGGTCCTGCTCGGCGACCGCCTCCCCGCGCGCCTCCGCGCGCCGCTCCTCGCCGACCTCGAGTCGGACCGGTTCCTCACCGAATGGGGCTACGCGACCGAGTCTCCCGCCTCGCCGCTCTACAAGAACGACGGCTACTGGCGCGGCCCGATCTGGGCGCCCTCGACGCTGCTGCTCTACGACGGCCTCCGCGCCTGCGGCCGCGCCGACCTCGCGCGCCGCGTCGCCGAGCGCTTCTGCCGGATGTGCGCGAAGAGCGGCTTCGCCGAGAACTTCGACGCCCTCACGGGCGAGGGCCTCCGCGACCGCGCCTACACCTGGACCGCGTCCGTCTTCCTCGTCCTCGCCGCGGAGCTCGCGCGATGATCCCCCTTCCCAGCGCCCGCCAGCTCGCCTGGCACGAGAAGCCGTTCTACGGCTTCGTCCACTTCTCGCCCAACACGTTCACCG
Organism: uncultured bacterium; assembly: GCA_902761575.1. Lineage (GTDB taxonomy): Bacteria > Verrucomicrobiota > Kiritimatiellia > RFP12 > UBA3636 > UBA3636. The sequence continues at coordinate 9,537 of CACWKU010000104.1, read as the reverse complement.
GCCTCGAGTGGGGCTACGGCGACGAGGACCCCGCGATCTTCGCGCCGACCGCGCTCGACTGCCGCCAGTGGGCGCGCGTCGCCCGCGAGGGCGGCATGTCGCGCCTCGTGCTCACCGCCAAGCACCACGACGGCTTCTGCCTCTGGCCGTCGAAGTGGACCGAGCACTGCGTCCGCAACTCGCCGTGGCGCGGCGGCAGGGGCGACGTCGTGCGCGAGTTCGTCGACGCCTGCGCCGCCGAGGGCATCGAGGCCGGGCTCTACCTTTCGCCCTGGGACCGCAACCGCGCCGACTACGGCACGCCCGCCTACCGCGACTACTACCTGCGCCAGCTCGAGGAGCTCTTCACGCAGTACGGGCCGCTCGCGGAGGTCTGGTTCGACGGCGCCAACGGCGGCGACGGCTTCTACGGCGGCGCCCGCGAGAAGCGCTCCATCGACCAGAAGTCCTACTACCCGTGGGCGGAGATCGTCGCCGCGCGCGACCGCTGGCAGCCGCAGGCCGCGATCTTCGGCAACTTCGGCGGCGCCGATCTGCGCTGGATCGGCAACGAGGCCGGCAAGTCCTCCGACCCCTGCTGGTGCGGCTTCCACGACCGCTGGGCCGAGGAGGACGCCGCCGGGCTGGAGCTGCTGCGCCACGGCGACCCCGCCGGCGCGAAGTGGAAGCCCGCCGAGGTCGACGTCTCGATCCGCCAGGACACGCACTGGTTCCACCGCGACGGCGACGCGCCCATCCCCCTCGACTGGCTCGTCCGCATCTGGAAGGACAGCGTCGGGCGCGGCTTCGGCTTCATCCTCAACCTCCCGCCGACGCGCGAGGGGCTCGTCTCCGAGGCCGACGCCGCGCGCCTGCGCGAGCTCCGCGCCGAGACGGACAAACTCCTTGGCCCGACGCTCGCCGAGGCGCAGATCGGCCCGTGCGGCGGCATCGCGCTCGCCCTGCCCGAAGGGCGGACGGCGCACGGCGTCTGGATCGAGGAGGACATCCGACACGGTCAGCGCGTCGCCGCGTTCGCCGTGCAGCACCGCCCCGCGGGCGCGGAGGGCTGGACGACCGTCGCCTCCGGCGAGACGATCGGCCGCCGCCGCTACCTCGACCTCCCGCCGCTTCCCGCCGGCACGCTGCGCCTCCGCGTCGAGCGCTCGCTCGACGAACCCCGCATCGTCTCCTTCCGAGCGGTGTAGCCCCTCCTTCGGGCCGGCACCCTCCACCCCTTCTACCCGATGAAACGCCTCGCCCTCCTCCTTCTTCTTGCGTTCCTCGCGCTCGCCGTCTGGCTCGCCGCGCGCGGGGGCGGCGCGCGGCGCGACCCGGTGGAGCGGCTCGTGGCGGACATGGTCCAAATCCCCGGGCGGGACTACCGGATGGGCAAGTACGAGGTCACGCAGGCGCAGTGGGAGGCGGTGATGGGGGAGAATCCGTCGTATTTCAAGGGCGCCGACCATCCCGTGTCCGTCGTATTTCAAGGGCGCCGACCATCCCGTGGAATGCGTCTCGTGGGACGACTGCCAGGCGTTTCTCGAAAAGCTCAACGCGCACCCCGCCGCGCGTGCGTCGGGCCTCGTCTTCCGCCTGCCGACGGAGGAGGAATGGGAGCTGGCCTGCCGCGCGGGCTCGACGAACGCCTACTGCCGCCTCGCGGACGGGACGGAGATCACGGAAGCGACGTTTGGTCGCGTGGCGTGGTATGACGACAACGCCTCGACGCGTCCCCGCTGGCTCTCGCGCTTCCTCGCCTTCGCCGAGCGGCTCGTCGACCGCGTCCACGAAGTCGACTGGAGCGAAACCCTCTCGCACAAGCCGGTGGGACGGAAGGAGCCGAACGCGTGGGGACTTTACGATCTGCACGGCAACGTGTGGGAGTGGACCGAGACGGCGGTTGGCGAGTTTCGCGTCTATCGCGGCGGCAGCTGGCTCATCTTGGCCAGGTACTGCGAGTCCTCCTACCGGCTCTGGCTCTCGCCCTCCTACCGGCTCGACTACGTCGGCTTCCGCCTCTGCGCCACGCAGCGCCCCGCCGCGGATGAATCTCACGCGGAGTCCGCGGAGGGCGCAGAGTTTGAATCTCACGCAGAGAGCGCAGAGTTTGAATCTCACGCAGAGAGCGCAGAGGACGCAGAGCCTTGACATCATCCACCAACGCAAATGCCAATCAAACCCCGCCACGCTCCGCCACTTTTCCCTTTACCCTTTCAACTTTAAACTCCTTCAACCCCTTCAACCTCTTCACCCCCTTCAACCTCTTCAACCCTTTCAACCAAAAACCGTCTCATCCTCGTCCACACCGCAACCCGCCGTGGAAAACCGGAACGGACGGCTCCTTTACTAACCAACGGAAAGGAAACAAAATGAAACGCATCTCCTTTGCACGATGGATTGCCGGCGCGGCGGTCGCGCTGGCGGCAACGACGGGATTCGCCATGGAAAACTTCGACTTCGACGCGGCCTGGAAGAAGGTCGACGAGGCGGCGCGGAAGGACCTGCCGCGCACGGTTACGAACCTCGTCGCGGAGATCGAGCGCGAGGCGGTCGCCGCCGAGCGCTGGCCCGACGCGGCGCGCGCGTTCCTCGTGCGCGAGCAGGCGATGGCCGAGTTCACCGACGAGCAGACCGCCGACTGGCTCCCCGCGTTCGCCGCGTCGGTCGACGCGCAGCCGGCACCGCTGCAGGCCGTCCTGCAGCTGCACCTCGCGCACACCTACCTCGAGAACTCGCGCCGGTGGCGCTGGGGCGGTGCGGCCCCTACGAAGCTCGACGACGAGGCCGCCGCGGAGAAGATGCCGCCGTGGTCGCCGGAGAAGATCGCCGCGACGCTCGAGGCGCAGTTCGAGAAGGTCTTCGCCCGTTCGGAGGCGCTCCAGGCCCAGCGCCTCGCGGACTGGAAGGCGCTCTTCGATCCCGGGACGCTGCCCGAATCCTTCTGCCCGACGCTCTTCGACTTCGCGGTGCGCGACGCGATCGACTTCTACGGCGAAAGCATCCCCGACAAGACGCTCGAGAAGGGCCTCGCGCTCTACGGCCGCCTGATCGCGTTCCACGAGGCGCGCGGCGGCCTCGACGCGCTCGCGATGGCGGAGCTGCAGCGCGCGGAATACGTCCGCGCGTTCGACGAGAAGCCGCAGAAGGAGCGCGACGCGGCGTTCGAGGCGTTCCTCGACGCCTTCCTCGCGCGCCACGAGGGGCGGACGGAGGCCGTCGCCTTCGGCGCGGCCGCCAAGGCCGGGCTCCTGCGCGAGCGGGGCGAGCTCGTCGCCGCGCACGACCTCGCGGCCGCCTACGCGGGGAAGTGGCCGAAGACGCTCGGCGGCCGGCAGTGCGCGAACGTCGTCGCCGAGATCGAGGCGAAGGATCTCTCGCTCGAGGTGGAGCGCAACTGGTGCGCCCCGTGGCCGGAGATCATGGTCCGCGCCCGCAACCTCGGCGAGGTCCACTTCCGGCTCGTGCCCGTCTCGTTCGAGGACCTCGTCGCGGACGAGTCGATGGGCGGGAGTGTCTCCTCCTACGACGCGCGCTCCGCGGCCCGGGACAAGTATGCGAAGCGCAAGCCGGCGAAGGAGTGGTCCGCGACGCTCGACCTCGAGCCGGGCTACAAGCAGCAGACGTTCCGGCTCGCGGTCCCGGACGATCCCAAGCCCGGCCACTACGTCCTCTTCGCGGCGGCGAACGCGAAGTTCGGCACGGACGGCCTGCCGCTCTTCGCGGAGTACGTCACGGTGACGCCGCTCGCGCTGGTGCTCCGCACGGGCGAGGGTGAGTTCCGGGGCTCGGTCCATCTCGCCGAATCGGGCGAGCCGGTCGCCGGCGCACGCGTGGAGCTCTGGGGCGTCAAGCGCGGCGGGCGCGGCGAAACGCGGCGCGAGACCTGCACGACGGACGCGGACGGCGCCTTCGCCGCGACTGTTTCCGATGACAACGGCTACTACGCACGGCGCCACGTGCGCGTCGTCAAGGACGGCGCGGAGGTCCTTTCGCTTTCAGGCGACTGGCCGGGCTCTCCCGAGCCCGAAGACCCGCGATACGAGCACATCGACCTCTTCACGGACCGCGCGATCTACCGCCCCGGCCAGCCGATCCGCGTGAAGGGCATCGCCTACCACGCCGACCCGCGCACGCGCGACTTCCGGACGAAGACGGAGGTCACCGTGCGGCTGACGCTCAAGGACCCGAACGGAAAGGAAGTCGACTCGGTGCGCCTGAAGCCCAACAAGTGGGGTTCGTTCGTCCATACTTTCGTCGCGCCTGCGGACCGGCTCACCGGGGGCTATGGGCTTAGCGCCTGGTATCTGCTGAAGGACGGCGGACGCGGCGAGGCGTATAAGGGCGTGAACGTCGAGGAATACAAGCGGCCGAAGTTCGAGGCGAAGCTGGAGAAGGCCTCGGAGGAGGCGACGCTCGGCGCGCCGGTGACCGTGACGGGCACGGCGCTCACCTACTCGGGCCTCCCGGTGCAGGGCGCGAAGGTCGCGTGGCATGTGGAGCGCCGGACGCTCTATCCGGACTGGTGCCGCTGGTTCGGCTGGGGAGGCGGCGACGAGGACGACGACGGCGAGGGCTTCGTCGCGGAGGGCGAGGCGACGACGGACGAGAACGGCGCCTTCGCGGTCGAGTTCACGCCCGTCGCGGCGCCGACGGCCGACCTTGCGGGCGACCCGTCGTTCCGGTTCACCGTGACGGCGACCGTCACGGACGGCACCGGCGAGGCGCGCTCGGCGGAGTCGTCATTCGAGATCGGGACCGTCGCCTGGCGCGCGGGCGTCTGGACGGACGGCGAGTGGCCGACCGCCGGCAGGCCCGTTGCCGCCAAGGTTTCGCTCGCCTCGCTCTCCGGCGCGGCCGTGCCCGTGAAGGGGACGCTCCGCGTATTCCGCCTGAAGGGGCCGGAGCGCCCCGTTCGCAAGCCGGCCGGCGGACGATGGGGCTACGGCGGGGAGGAGAACGGCCCCTGGGACTGGAGGACGTGGGAGCAGGGCGAAGAGGTCCTCTCGCTCGAGCTCGCCGAAGAGAAGGCCGAGCCGTGGAAGGGCGAGCTCGACCTCGGCGCCGGCGCCTACCGGCTCGTCTTCGAGACGAAGGACCCGAACGGAAAGGCCGTCAAGGGGGTGGGCGGCGTCCTCGTCTTCGACCCTGCGGCGAAGGCGCTCGGAACCGCCGTGCCGGAGCTCTTCTGCGTCGAGGCGCACACCGTCAAGGTCGGCGGCACGATGCGCGTCTACTGGGGCACGGGCTACGAAACCGGCTACTGCCGCGTCCGGGTCTACAGCAACGGCAAGACGATCGTCGACGAGGCGGTGCGCGGCGGGAACCCCGTCTGGTTCTACGAGCTGCCCATCGCGGATCAGCACCGCGGCAAGATCGAGATCGAGACGACCTTCGTCCGCGAGAACCGCCTCTACCGCAACGAATCGGTCGTCTGGGTCCCGTGGGACAACCAGCATCTCGACATCGAGGCCGAGCACCTTTCGAGCAAACTCCATCCCGGCACGCAGGAGACGTGGACCTTCAAGGTCTCCGGCCCCGCCGAGGTGCTGGCCTTCCTCTACGACCGCTCGCTCGACGCCTACCGGTGGCACGACGTCTCGCTCGGCTTCTCGAACTACTTCACGCCGTGGGCGCCGCGCCGCGCCTACGCGTCTCTGCAGAACGGGATGACCGGCCTCGTCCGCCTCGACGGTTTCTTCCCCAGCACGCGCGAGGGGCTCGACCTCCGGTGGCCCTCGTGGCAGGATCTGCCTTCGCGGTTCGGGCGGCGGCTCTACAAGAACCAATCGAGAGGATTCGCCGTGATGCGGTGCATTGCCGCCGACGAGGAGGAGGACGTCTGCTACGAAATGGCGGCGGAAGATGTTGGCGACGCCTTTTCCTTGACAGCGGGTGCGGTGGCGGCGGCCCCCGCGAGGGCGAACCTGGTCGGCTACGACGACAAAATGGCGATGCGCGAGGACCGCAAGGCGTCAACGGCGGAGCCGCCCGCCGATGTCGCGCCGCGCAAGAACCTGCAGGAAACGGCGTTCTTCCTCCCCGACCTCGAGACGGACGCCGACGGACGCGTGTCGTTCACGTTCACCGTGCCCGACGCGCTCACGGGCTGGAAGCTGCTGATGGTCGCTCACGACAACGGGCTGCGCGGCGGCGTCTACCGCAACGATGAAATCGTGACGACGAAGCCTCTCATGTGCGAGCCCAACGCCCCGCGCTTCGCCCGCGAGGGCGACGACTTCCTCTTCGCCGTCAAGGTGACGAACACGGAGGACGAGCCGCAGAGCGGCGAGGTGAGCCTGGCGCTGGAGGAGCTAGAGCCCCTAGCGTCGCTAGAGCCGCTAGAGGGACTAGCTCCTGCTCCCCAGCCCTTCGAGCTCGCTCCCCGCGAGTCGAAGACCTTCGAGTTCCGCGTCGCGATCCCCGACGGCTGCGGCTTCCTGAAATACGTCGCCAAGGCGAAGGGGGCGAAGTTCGCCGACGGCGAGGAGGGCGTGCTGCCCGTCCTCGCGCGGCGCATCCTCGTGCGCGAGGCGGTGCAGCTCAACGCGCGCGGCGCCGAGACCCGGACCTTCGCGCTCTCGAACCTCCTCGCGAGCGCGGGCTCGGACACGATCCGCCACGCAGGGCTCGAGGTGCGCGCCGTGTCGCGTCCGGCGTGGTACGCGGTGCTCTCGCTCCCGTATCTGATGGAGTTCCCGCACGAGTGCTGCGAGCAGACCTTCTCGCGCTACTACGCGAACGCGCTCGGCGCGTTCATCGCGGGCTCCGACCCGCGCATCCGCGCGACGTTCGACGCCTGGAGGGAGGCCGGCGCGGAGGCGCTGAAGAGCCCGCTCGAGACAAACCCGCAGCTCAAGGCCGTCGCCCTCGAGGCGACGCCGTGGGTGCGCGAGGCGGAGCACGAGACCGCGGCCCGCGCGCGGCTGGGCGAGCTCTTCGGAAGCGAGCGCCTCGCGGCCGAGCAGGAGCGCTGCCTCGGGAAGCTGCGCGAGACGCGCAACCGCGACGGCCTCTGGCCGTGGTTCCCGGGCGGGCCGTCGTCCGATTCCATCACGCTCTACATCCTCACCGGGTTCGCGCGCCTCAACCGCCTCGCGGCGATGGACTACCCGGACTTCTTCGCGGACGCGACGAAGGCGCTCGACCGCGAGGTCGCGGAGGACGTGAAGCGGCGCCTGCGCCTTGCGAAGGAGCAGAAGATCCCCTTCCGCGTGAACGGCTTCGACGTGCGCTGGCTCTACCTGCACTCGTTCGCGGGCGTGCCGGCGCCGAAGAACGGGAAGGACGCGGAGCTCTTCGTCGAGCACCTCCGCACGGAGTGGCCGGACCTCGGGCTCGAGACGCAGGCCGTCGCCGCGACCGCGCTGAAGCGCCGCGGCGAGGAGGCGCTGGCGCGCGAAATCCTCGCCTCCATCAAGGAGCGCGGCGTCCTCTCCGACGAGCTCGGGATGTACTGGAAGCGCCCGTACTTCTTCTCGTGCAGCCTCTTCGCGGCGCCCGTCTCCACGCAGGCGCTGATCGTCGAGGCGTTCCGCGAGGTCGCGGGTGACGAGGCGAGCGCCGACGCCTGCAACGTGTGGCTGCTCAAGCAGAAGCAGACGCAGGACTGGACCACGACCGCCGCAACGGCGGACGCCATCTACGCGCTCGTCCTCGGCGGCGGGGCCGACCTGCTCGCGGGCGACGCGCTCGCGGAGGTGACGCTCGGCGGCGAGAAGGTCCCGGCGGAGAACGCCGAGGCCGGCACGGGGATGTGGTCGCACCGCTACGCGGCGGAGGAGATCAAGCCCGGCATGGGCGAGATCGCGTTCACGGGCGCGGGCGAGAAGGGCGTCTCGTGGGGTGGCGTGCACTGGAGCTACTTCGAGGACGTCCTGAAGGTCCGCGCGCACGAGCCGAAGGAGCTGCGCGTCGAGAAGAAGTACTTCCGGAAGACGAAGGGCGCGGAAGGCACGCGCCTCGCGGCGCTCGGGGAGGCGCTCGAGCCGGGCGACGAGATCGTGGCGCGGCTGGAGATCACGAGCGACCGGACGTACGAGTTCGTGCACCTCTCCGACGAGCGCCCCGCGTGCGCGGAGCCGGTGGACGTGCTCTCGTCCTACCGGTGGCGGGACGGCGTGGGCTACTACCAGTCGACGAAGGACACGGCGACGCACTACTACATCGACCGCCTGAACAAGGGCGTCTTCGTCCTGGAGACCTCCTACCGCGTGCAGCAGCGCGGCGTCTTCTCCGGCGGCCTGGCGACCATCCAGTGCATGTACGCCCCGGAGTTCACGGCGCACTCCGCCGCCGAGACCGTCCGCGTGAAGTAGCCCGAGTCCTTCCCGCCCGGCGGACTCGTCCGGAGCCGGAGGGCCGGGGCCGGCGATCGGGGCGTTGCCGCGCGGCCCCGATTCGTGTAGAATCCGCCCCATGAACAACACCGTCCGCGAACCCGCCCGCGATCTTCCCGTTTCCGCGTCGGCCGACGTCGTCGTCGCCGGCGGCGGCATCGCCGGCGTCGCCGCCGCGCTCGCCGCGGCGCGCGCCGGCGCCTCGACGCTGCTCCTCGAGAACACCTGCACGCTCGGCGGCCTCGCGACCGCCGGCAACGTGACGGTCTACCTCCCGATCGACGACGGACGCGGCCGCGTCGTGCTGGGCGGCGTCGCGCGCGAGCTGTTCGACCTCTCCGTCGCCGACATCAGGCATCCGGCGCCCGTCGCCGGGTTCCGCCCGCCACCCGCGGCCTGGCTCGATCCGGCCTCGACGCCCGAGGCGCGCGCCGCCGGCCCGCGCCTCGAGACCGGCTTCAACCCGGACGGCTACGTGCTCGCGCTGGAGGAGGCGCTGCTGCGCGCGGGCGTCCGCATCCTCTACGACACGCGCGTCTGCGCCGCCGTCCGCGACGGCGACCGCGTCACGCACCTCGCCGTCGAGAACAAGTCCGGCCGCACCGCGGTCGCCTGCGGCGCCGTCGTCGACGCGACGGGCGACGCCGACGTCTGCTTCCTCGCGGGCGAGCCGACCGTCTCGATCGACGCGAACGTCGCGGGCGGCTGGTTCTACACGGTGCAGGACGGCGGCAAGCTGTGGCTCCACACCTCGTCGCACGCGTTCGACAAGGACGCGGGCAAGGGCAACGGCGCCGAGGGCCCGTTCTTCCGCGGCGACGACGGCGAGCAGGTCACGGGGCAGGTCCTCGCGACGCGCGATCTGATCCGCCGGGGGCTGGCGAACCTCCGCGCCGACCATCCCGACGAGGACTTCCAACCGTTCAAGATCCCGACGATCCCGTGCTTCCGGATGACGCGCCGCCTCGCCGGCGCCTACGAGCTGCGCGAGGGCGACATGCACCGCTGGTTCGACGACGCCGTGTGCCTCGCGCCCGACTGGCGCCGCCGCGGTCCGGTGTGGGCGGTCCCGTGGCGCTGCCTCGTCGCGACGCGCACGGCGAACCTCGCCGCGTGCGGGCGCTGCGCCTCGTGGGACACGAGCGCGTGGGACGCGATGCGCGTCATCCCCGTCTGCGCCGCGACGGGCGAGGCCGCCGGCCTCGGCGCCGCGCTGGCG
>CACWKU010000103.1 GCA_902761575.1 uncultured bacterium | reverse complement strand
GTGATGGCCGCGGCAATGCTGGCGACGCGGATTCCGTGCCGGCTTCGCGGCGCGGAGGCGGTGGCGAAGTCCTATCCCGCCTTCTTCCGAGACTACGCGTCCGCGGGCGGTCGCGTCGCGGAAATGCGAGACTAGCGAGCGGCGCCGGGGTCGTCCGGCTCCTCGCCGCGGCCGAAGGGCGAGAGTTCGCGGAGGGTCTTCACGATGCCGGGCATCGCCTCGAGCACCGCGTCCACGTCCGCGTCCGTCGTGTAGCGGCTCAGGCTGAAGCGCAGCGAGCCGTGGAGCGCGGTGAAGGGCGCGTCCATCGCGCGCAGGACGTGCGAGGGCTCGAGCGAGCCGGACGTGCACGCCGACCCGGACGAGGCGCAGATGCCCGCGTCGCCGAGGTGGAAGAGCATCGCCTCGCCCTCGATGTAGGGGAACGAGACGTTGAGCGTGTTCGGGAGGCGCAGCTCGCGATTGCCGTTCACGACGGTCTCCGGGATGGCGAGCAGGCCCTCCTGCAGGCGGTCGCGCAGCGCGGCGACGCGCCCGAGCGTGCCGTCGCGCAGCTCCGCGGCGGCGAGCTCGCACGCCTTGCCGAGGCCGACGATGTAGGGGACGTTCTCCGTCCCGGCGCGGCGGCTCCTCTCCTGGTGTCCGCCGAGGAGGAACGGCCGCACGGGCGTGCCGCGCCGGATGTAGAGCGCGCCGATCCCCTTCGGCGCGTGGATCTTGTGGCCGGAGAAGGAGAGCATGTCGAACGGGACGGCGGAGGCGTCGATCTCCGCGACCTTGCCGACGGCCTGCGTGGCGTCGGTGTGGAAGACGGCGCCCGCGGCCTTCGCGAGCTCCGCGCACTCGCGGATCGGGAAGAGCACGCCCGTCTCGTTGTTCGCCCACATGAGCGTCACGAGCTTCGGGCCGGGGATCGAGAGCGCGCCGCGGTAGGCGTCCATGTCGAGGGTGCCGTCGCGGTGCACGCCGACGAAGACGACGCGGTGCCCGCGCTCCTCGAGCGCGCGGCAGGGCTGCAGCACGGCCGGGTGCTCGACCTTGCTCGTGATGACGGTCGTCTCGGGGCCGAGCGCCTGGACCGTCCCGAAGATCGCGTGGTTGTCGCTCTCGCTGCCGCAGCTCGTGAAGACGACCTCCGAGGGGTCGCCCGCGCCGAGCAGCGACCCGACCTTCGCGCGGGCGGCCTCCATGTCGCGGTGGACGCGCCCGCCGAACTCGTACATGCTCGAGGCGTTCCCCCACCGATCGGTAAAGAACGGCATCATCGCCTCGACGACCTCCGGCGCGGGCATCGTCGTGGCGTTGTTGTCCAGGTAGTGCAGCGCGGGCATCTCCATGGCTAGATCGCCTCCACCTCGAGCGCGTCGTCGCCGAGCGCCTCGCGGAGCTTCTTCTCCACGAGGCCGTTCTTCGTGAGGTTGGCGGCCATGCAGCCGGCGCAGTGGCCGAGGAAGCGGACCTGGATCCGCGCGCCCTGCACGTCCACCAGCTCGATGTCGCCGCCGTCGAGGCGGAGCGCCGGGCGGACCTCGGCCTCGAGGACCTTCTCGACGGCCATCACCTTCTTCGCGGGCGAGAGCTCCGCGAACGGGGCCGGGGCGGCGGGCGCGGGCGCCGGGGCGGCGGACGCCTTCCCGAGCTCGCGGTCGAGGATCGCCTGGATCGCGCCCCTGCACTTGCCGCAGGCGCCGCCGGCCTTGGTGTAGTTGGTGACCTGCTCGACGGTGGTCAGATGGTTGATCCGCACCGCCTCGACGATCTCGCTCTCGTGGACGTTGAAGCAGGTGCAGACGAGCGGGTCGTCCTTGAGCTCGCGGACCGTGGTGTCGCCGGTGCGGTAGTTGGCGATGGCGGCCTCGAGCGCCTCCATGCCCATCACGGAGCAGTGCATCTTCTGCTCGGGGAGGCCGTCGAGATACTTCGCGATGTCGGCGTTGGTGACCTTGGAGGCCTCGTCGAGCGTCATGCCCTTGATCATCTCGGTGAGGGCGGAGGACGAGGCGATGGCGGAGGCGCAGCCGAACGTCTGGAACTTCACGTCGGCGATGCGCTCCTTCTTCTCGTCGAGCTTGAAGGCGAGCTTGAGGGCGTCGCCGCAGGCGAGCGCGCCGACCTGGCCGACGCCGTCGGGATTCTCGATCGTGCCGACGTTGCGCGGATGGTGGAAATGGTCGAGGACCTTCTCGGAATAGTCCCACATGGTGCTTCTCCAATGGTCCCGCGACGGCGGGGCGCGGGGCGGCCCTTCCGCCCCCTGCCGGCCCGGAGTCGGGGGAGGGCGCGCAGTCTAGCGCATCCCCCCGGGTTTGGCAACCGGGTTTGCGCCCTCCAACGCCCTGTGCTAGAATTCGCCCCCTTCTCGCGCGGCATTCGCGCCGAAGCAAACGACAAAACCCGGTTTCCGCCCGGATGACGCGGAGAACAACCCATGAACTACCAGACCTTCCCCACCTACGCCGAAATGTCCAGGGCCGCCGCGAAGTTCCTCGCGGACATCGTCCGCGCCAAGCCCGACTGCGTCCTCGGCCTCGCGACCGGCTCCTCCCCGATCGGCACCTACGACGAGCTCGCGCGCATGCACCGCGAGGAGGGGCTCTCCTTCGCGCGCTGCACGACCGTGAACCTCGACGAATACCGCGGCCTCGCGGGCACGCACCCGCAGAGCTACCGCTACTTCATGAACGAGCATCTCTTCTCGCGCGTCGACGTCCGCCTCGACCATACGTTCGTCCCGAACGGCACCGCGGCCGATCCCGCCGCCGAGTGCGCCGCCTACGACGCCCGCATCAAGGCTCTCGGCGGCACGGACGTGCAGCTGCTCGGCATCGGCCCCGACGGCCACATCGGCTTCAACGAGCCGGCGGACGAGTTCACGGACGCCACGCACCTGGTCGACCTCGACCCCTCCACGATCGAGGCGAACGCGCGCTTCTTCGACTCGGCCGCCGACGTGCCCCGCCAGGCCCTCACGATGGGCATGTTCGGCATCATGGGCGCGAAGAGGATCCTCCTCGTCGCCTCCGGCGCCGCCAAGAAGGGCGTCCTCGAGGAGGCCATGCACGGTCCGGTCACCCCGCGCCTCCCCGCCTCCATCCTCCAGAAGCACCCGGACGTGACGATCCTCTTCGCCGAAAAGTAGTCCCGCCTGCATGGATACGATCCCTTCCTTCGCGGAGGAGCTCTCCGCCTGGCTCGGCGCGCGCTTCGCCGCCGCCTTCCCCGACAGCCCCGAGGCCGCGCGCGCCGGCCGCGTCGTCCCCAGCGCCAAGGCCGGCTTCGGCGACTTCCAGTGCTCGGACGCGATGCAGCTCGCGCGCCCGCTCCGCCTCCCGCCGCGCAAGATCGCGGAGACCGTCCTCGCGGGCGCCGCGCTCCCGGACTGCGTCGAGAAGGCCGAGGTCGCCGGCGCGGGCTACGTCAACCTCACGCTGAAGGGCGCGGCCCTCGCCGCGCGCGCCGCCGCGGTCGCCGAGGACGAGGCGCACGGCGGCGTCCCGCAGCTCGGCGCCGACAGGACCGTCGTCGTCGACTACTCCAGCCCCAACGTCGCCAAGTCGATGCACATCGGCCACATCCGCTCGACGGTGATCGGCGGCTCCGTGGTCGAGATCCTCCGCGCGCTCGGCTACGAAGTGATCGGCGACAACCACATCGGCGACTGGGGCACGCAGTTCGGCATCATCATCAAGGGCTACCGCGAGTTCGCCGACAGGGAGGCGATCGCGAAGGACCCCGTCCCCGAGCTCGAGCGCATCTACAAGGAGAGCTACGCCCGAGCGAAGGCGGACGAGGCGTGGATGGACGCCTGCCGCGCCGAGACGGTGAAGCTCCAGCAGGGCGACCCGGAGAACCGCGCGCTCTGGCAGGACTTCATCCGGATGTCGCGCCACACGTTCGACGAGATCTACGAGCGCCTCGGAATCTCGTTCGAGACGACGCGCGGCGAGAGCTACTACCAGCCGCAGCTCGCCGCGATGGTCGAGCGCCTCGAGAGGGCGGGCCTCGCCCACGAGAGCCGCGGCGCGGTCGTCGTCGACCTGCGCGACCTCGACCCCGCCTTCGCCGAGCAGTCGCGCAAGGCCGTCGAGGCCGCGCTCGCGAAGAACGACGCCGAGAGCGCCGCGCGCGAGGACGGCAAGTGGATCTGCATCGTCCGCAAGGAGGACGGCGGGTTCAACTACAACACGACCGACCTCGCGACGATGGAGACGCGCGAGAAGGACTACCATCCCGCGCGCATCGTCATCATCACCGACGACCGCCAGATCCCCCACTTCCAGCAGCTCTTCGCGATCACGGAGAAGCTCGGGCTCGTCTCGCCCGGGACGGACCTCGTGCACGTCGCGTTCGGCACGATCACCGACGAGAACGGCCACCCGTTCTCGACGCGGAGCGGCGGCATGCCCAAGCTCAAGGAGCTGCTGGACGAGGCCGCCTCGCGCGCCCTCGCGATCGTCCGCGAAAAGAATCCGGACCTGCCGGAGGCCGACGCCCGCGCGCTCGCCGAGACGATCGGCATCGGCGCCGTGAAGTACTCCGACCTCGCGATGGACCCGATCACGACGATCCGGTTCTCGTGGGACGCGGTGCTCTCGCTCCAGGGCAACTCCGGCCCCTACCTGCAGTACGCCCACGCGCGCATCCGCTCGCTCCTGGCCAAGTACGCCGAGGCGTTCCCCGGCGAGGACTGGCGCGCCGCGCCGATCCTCCTCGGCGACCCGCTCGAGCGCGCGCTCGCGCGCCGCATCCTCGCCTTCCCGGAGACCGTCGTCGCCGCGGGCGCCAAGTGCCGCCCGAACCTCGTCGCCGACTACCTCTTCTGCCTCGCGCAGGACTACAGCTCCTTCTACCAGAAGCTGTCCGTCCTCAAGGCCGAAGACCCCGCCGTGCGCGCCGGCCGCGCGCGCCTCTGCGCCGCCGTCGCGTCCGTGCTCAGGCGCGGCCTCGCCCTCCTCGGCATCCGGGCCCCGGAGCGCATGTAGGGCATGCAGGGCGGAACGGACATCGCCATCGAGACGATCCTCGGGCCGGCCGCACTCGCGGGGATCCCCGAGGGAGGGCCGTGGCGCGCGTCGCTCGCGTCGGTGCGGCCGGAGGAGGGGATCGAGGAGATCGTCCTCTCGCTCGAGACCGAGGACGGCGCGCCGCACGCACCGCCGCGCGTCGCGCTCGCGATGCACGCGCCGGTCCGCGGCGCCGTCGCCTGCTGGACGCCCCAGCACGTCCACTTCGAGATGCCGCTCCCGTGGACGCAGGCCCGCGTCGGCGCCAACGCCGCGCGCGACCTGCCGCTCTACGCCAACGTCGGCCCCGACGGCGCCGCGCGCCTCGTCCTCGCCGTCTCCGAATGCGTCCGCCGCGTCGCCATCCGCGGCGTCGTCGACGAGTTCCGCGCCGACGAGGCGCTCGAGGTCGCCTTCTTCACCGAGCCCGAGGACGCCCTCTCCCGCTACTCCGCCCGCATCCGCCTCGACACCCGCCTCCGCCCCTTCGCCCTCGCTTTGGGCGAGGCCTCCCGCTGGCTCGACGCCCACGCTTCAACCCCTTCAACCTTTTCAACCCCTTCAACCTCTTCAACTTTACCCTTTACCCTTTCAACTTTAAACTCCGCCGAGCCGCCGGAGGCGGCCCGGCGGCCCTGGTACTCCACCTGGTACTCCTACCACCAGAACGTCGCCGCGGACGCCGTCGTCGCGGAGGCGCGCGCGGCGCGGAGGCTCGGCATGCGCGGGCTGCTGCTCGACGCCGGCTGGATGAAAAGCCGCCCCGAGGTTCCCGGCGGCTGGATGGCGGAGGCGCGCTTCGGCGACTGGACGCCCGATCCGCGGAAGTTCCCGGACATGCGCGCCGTCTCCCGCGCCGTGCGGGCCGAGGGACTCGCCTTCGGGCTGTGGTTCGCGCTGCCGTTCGTGAGCCGCCACGCCTCGGCCTGGCGGAAGTGGCACGACAGGACGCTCTGGATCCGCCGCGGCGGCGCGAGCGAATGGGGCATCCTCGACCCGCGCTTCCCGGAGGTCCGCGCGCACCTCGCGTCGCTCGTCGGCCGCGCGACGCGCGAGTGGGAACTCGACGCCCTCAAGCTCGACTTCATCGACTCCTTCGAGCTGCGAACCTCGGCGCCGGCGAACGCCCCCGGCGCGCTGATCGCGCCGAACCTCCCGCAGGAGGCCGCCGAACGTTCGAACCCGCGGGCCTTCGAGCCCGAAGTCCCGTCCGGCGGCCGGGACTTCGTGAGCGTGCCGCGGGCGGTCGTGGCGCTGATGGAGGAGGTCTCCGCCGCAATCCGCGCCGCGAACCCGGACGCGCTCGTCGAGTTCCGGCAGGGCTACGTGGGTCCGGCGATCCGTCCGTTCGGGAGCATGATGCGCGCGTCGGACTGCCCGTCGTGCATCGCGACGAACCGCATCAAGACCGTCGACCTGCGCCTCACCTCCGGCGCGACGCCCGTCCACGGCGACATGCTGGAGTGGGACCTCGGCGCGAGCGCCGAGGACGCCGCGCTGCAGCTCCTCGCCACGCTCTTCGCCGTCCCGCAGGTCTCGGTGCGCCTCGCGGAGCTGCCGCCGCGCCACCGCGCGATGCTGCGGTTCTGGCTGCGCTTCTGGAACGCGCACCACGCGACGCTCCTCGGCGCGCCGTTCCGCCCGCTGCATCCCGAGGCCGCGTATCCGGTCGTCGCCGCCGCGGGCGCGAAGGAGACGGTCACGGCCGTCTACCAGAGCGGCGCCGTCGCCGACGCCCTCCAGGACGGCGCCGCGACCGGCTACGTCGCGAACGCCACCGCCGCCCCCGGCCTCACGATCCGCCTCCCCTCCCCTCCCCGCTCCCTCGAGCTCTTCGACTGCACCGGCCGCAAGGTCGCCGCCCGTCCGTCGCTCGTCGCTCGTCGCTCGTCACTCGTCACCGACGTGCCCGTCCCGCCATCCGGGCTCCTGCTCGTCAGACGCTGACACGCGCTTGCATCGCCTCGCGCGTTCGCGTAGAATCCGGCCGCTCAAGCCACGACGGAGGGGTTCCGCCCCCCGGCAAACGGAATCCCGTGCGATTCGGGAGCTGTTGCGCAACCGTGAGCTTCCGCATGCGACGGCCGTCGCGCCACCCCGGACGAGGTTCTCCGCCACGCGAGGGGGAAGGCCTGGCCGGAGCCTCCAGGGGGCGAGCCGGAAGACGTGCCGGGGGGAAGGGCAAGAGGGCAACCCCGCCCTCCCCCGCCCCTTCGCCCGCTGGTCGCAAAGGAAAGACAAGTGAAGACTCTTCGATACGCCGCCGCGCTCGCGGCGTTTCTGCCGTGCCTTGCGCACGCGCTCTCCTTCGACGACGTCCGGTTCTGGGTCGGCGAGGGATCGAAGCGGATGGTCGTCGTGATCGACTGGAACGAGCCGGACGCGGCCGCCTCGCTCGCCTGGGGCTACCGCTGGAACGGCGACGATCCGCCGATGGCGCGCGCCATCGCGGACATCGCGCGGGAGGACAACCGCCTGCGCTACTTCTCCTCGCAGTCGCAGTGGGGCACGTCGGTCGACGGCCTCGGCTACGACCGCGCCGACGTCGCGGCGTCGTTCGACCTCGCGTCGGAGACGGCGACGGACTCCTCCGCCCTCTTCGGCGCCTACGCGGGGCCCTACTACTGGGCGCAGTCGCCCGGGACGGGGGCCGACTTCGCGTCCGTCGCCTGGACCTACGGCGCCGGCGTCGACGCCGACCTCGCGACGGACGGCGGCTGGTACTGCCTCAAGCGCACGAACTGGGAGACGTGGGAGTCGTCGGAGCCCGTCGCGGAGCCCGTCCCCGCCGAGTCGCCCTACGCGTGGCGCGTCGTCGCGGCGGATGTCGCCCCGGGAGGCGCCTACGGCAACCCGGCCAACGCGCTCGGCGGCCCGTCGCGGTCCGTGCCCGGGTGGAACGGCCCCGACTACCCCGCCACGCCCGCGGCGCCCGCGTGGGGAGGCGGGCGGCTCGTCTCGCTCGACTCCGCGCGCGAGGACGACGGCGCCTGCGGCTCGATCACGGTCGAGTTCGACCACCCGGTCGCCGACGATCCCCGCAACCCCTTCGGCCTCGACTTCATCGTGTTCGGAAACGCGCTCCACACGCTTGGCGGGGGATCTTCCTTCACCGGTGTCGGCGACCCCGCCACGGTCGTCTTCAACACCGGGGCGGTCGCCGCCGAGCGCGGGCTCGTCGAGGCGAGCGCGGACGGAACGAACTGGTTCGCCTTCGCGGACGGCCCCTATGCCGACGACTTCGCTCCGACGATGAGCCGCCTCTACGATCCGGAGAATCCGGACCTCTCCCTCTTCGGCTCCTCCGCCATCACGAACAAGTGGTGGGGCGCGCCGTCCGACGCCACGCGCCCGGTCGACCCCTCGCTCTCGGGCGCCGACTTCAAGGGCCGGTCGCTCGCCGACTACGCGCGCCTCTACGACGGCTCCGCCGGCGGCACGGGCTTCGACATCTCCGCGTTCGACCTTCCGCGCGACGCGCTCGGGCGCAAGTTCATCCGCTTCGTGCGGATCACGACGCTCGATCCCGACGCGAGCACCGAGGTAGACGCCGTCGCGGACGTCGCCCCGGCGCCGTCCTTCCGCAACTGGGTCGACAAGAACATCGCGTTCGAGAAGCGCCCCGGCTACGCCAAGTCGACGGTCTGCGCGAACGGCGAGCCGGCGTTCGTGAACGCCGCGCTCGGCCTCGCGCCGGACGCCCCCGCTCCCGCCGCCTGGGCGATCGAGGGCTTCGACCCCGCCACGCGCACGTTCGCCGCGCCGCTCGCCCCGTTCGCGGCCGACCTCGTGCGAATCCGCTCTTCGGCTTCGCTTACCAACGCCGACTGGTCCGCCTCGCTCCCGGTCTACGCCGGCACGAACGCCCTCGGGCGCCCGCTCTTCCGCGCGCCTGCCCCCGCCGCGCCGGACGCCCCCGCCGCCTTCTTCCGCCTGGAGCTGCATGAGTAGTCCTCTCGCCAGTCTGCCCCCCTCCGAGAGGGGGGCGGCGCGGAGCGCCGGGGGGAGTACTCCGTTCGGCGGCTTTCCGCGCAGAACCGGTTTTACCCTCGTCGAGCTGATCGTCGCGATCGTCGTCGTCGGCATCCTCGCGGCGCTGCTCTTCCCGGCGCTCGAGCGGAGCCGCGACGCGGCGCGCACCGCCGCGTGCGCGTCGAACCTGCGGCAGCTCGCGGCGGCGGCGCTCTCCTACGCGGGCGAGCACCGCGGGCAGTTCCCATGGGGCATGCGGATCGAGGGCGGCGAGATGGCGTGCTGGGACTTCGTCGTCGGCGCCGACGGCTCCGCCCGTCCGGGCCTGATCTGGGACCACGTCCCGGGCGAGGACGCAAAGCGCGTCCTGCAGTGCCCCGCCTTCCTCGGCGGCGCCGCCAACTGGAGCGGCGACCCGTTCACCGGCTACAACTACAACTGCAGCTACGTCGGCAAGGTCGAGGGCGACCCCGGCGCGCGCGCCGCGCCGGCGCTCCTCTCGCAGGTCGAGGACCCCGCGCGAACCGCGCTCTTCGGCGACGGCCAGTACGCCGGCGGCGCGAACAAGTTCATGCGCGCGCCGGTGCGCGAGAAGGCCTTCGACGGCTCCGGCACCGGCGTCCGCGAGGCCGGCACGCAGGGCTTCCGACACCGCGGCCGCACCAACGTCGCCTTCTGCGACGGCCACGTCGAGACCCTCGCAAAGCCCTATCGCAAGGGCGGCGAGGGCTTCGTCGCCGACGGTTGCGGCTTCCTTTCGCCGGACAACTCGCTATACTCCCTTGTCAAGTAGCGGCCTTGCACGACGTGGCGGGGCACTCGCCAGGTCGGCGGCGGCCGTGTGGCCCGCGCTGCGCGCGGGCGCGTTGCCGGGCGAATTCGATTTTGATAGACTGCGACGCATGAATGGTGACACCGCCGAGCGAAACGAGATAACGACCGCCGCCGCGGACGTGCTTCGTTGCGAGGGTCTCTCGGTCCGTCTCGGACGCAAGACGGTGATCGAAGGGTTCACCGCGACGTTCGCCCCCGGCGAGCTCGCCGTCCTCGTCGGGCCGAACGGCGTCGGCAAGACGACGCTCCTGCGCGCCCTCGCCCGCTCGCTCGCGCCGCGTGCCGGACGCGTGCTGCTAGACGGCGTCCCGGTCGCGGCGATTCCCCGCCCGGACTACGCGCGCCGCGTCGCGTGGCTCCCGCAGTCGCCCGACGCCCGCTCGCTCGCCGGCTTTCCCGTGCGCGCCGCGGTCGCCGCGGGACGTCTCCCGCACGCCGGCTTCTTCGGCGCGCTCACGCGCCGCGACGAGGAGGCGGTCGACCGCGCCATCGCCGCGACCGGCCTCGCGGCGCTCGCCGGCGCCGACGCGGGCTCGCTCTCCGGCGGCGAGACGCGCCGCATGTTCCTCGCCGCCGCCCTCGCGCAGGAGGCGGACGTCCTCCTCCTCGACGAGCCCTTCGAGGGGCTCGACGCCGAGGCCCGCGCCTCCCTCGCCGTCCTCCTCCGCGACCAGCTCGCCGCCGGCCGCACCGTCGTCCTCGCCACGCACGACCTCGCCCCGATCGGGTCGATCCCGCATCGTGTGATCGAAATGAAGGGTCGGCCTTCGGCCGAAATGACGGGTCGGCCTTCGGCCGAAATGACGGGTCCGCCTACGGCGGAAATGACGGGTCCGCCTACGGCGGAAATGACCGGTCGGCCTTCGGCCGAAATGAAGAATGCGGCTCGCGCGAACGGCGCCAAGTCCATTCAGCATTCAGCATTCAGCATTCAGCATTCTTCCCCCATCGCTCTTCTCTGCATCGCATCGCTTGCGGTCGCCGCGCTGTGCGCGGCGACCGCAAGGGGATGTCCCCCGAACCTGCTCTGGAGCTACCGCGTGCCGCGGCTGCTGTGCGCGTTCTCGGTCGGCGGGATCCTCGCCGTGGCGGGGTGCGTCTACCAGACGCTCTTCCGCAACCCGCTCGCCTCGCCCTACACGCTCGGGACGGCGTCCGGCGCGACGCTCGGCGCGTGCCTCGCGACCGCGCTTTCGGCCGGCGCAGCGCCGGTCGGCGGCGCGGCGTTCGCCGGCGCGCTCCTCTCGCTCGCGCTCGTCC
>CACWKU010000102.1 GCA_902761575.1 uncultured bacterium | reverse complement strand
GCGCGTAGAACGCGCGGTCGACGAGGTTGCGCAGCTCGCGCACGTTGCCCGGCCACGGGTGGCGCAGGAGCGCGGGGGCGTCGAGCCCCGCGAGCGCGTCCGGCGCGTCCTCGCCGTGCAGATCGCGCGCGAAGGCGCGAGCGAGCAGCGGCACGTCCTCCGGGCGCTCGCGCAGCGGCGGCATCTCGATCACGACGACGGAGAGGCGGTAGAAGAGGTCCTCGCGGAAGCGCCCGGCGTTCACCTCCTCGTCGAGGCGCTTGTTCGTCGCGCACAGGATGCGGACGTCGACCTTGCGCACGTCGTTCGAGCCGACGCGGCGCACCTCGCGGTTCTCGAGGACGCGCAGGAGCTTGGGCTGCAGGTCGGCCGGCAGGTCGCCGATCTCGTCGAGGAAGACCGTCCCGCCCTGCGCCGCCTCGAACGCGCCGACGCGGTCCGCGGCGGCGCCGGTGAAGGCGCCCTTCACGTGGCCGAAGAGCTCGCTCTCGACCAGCTCGCGCGAGAGCGCGGCGCAGTCGATCACGAGGAACGGGCCGCCGCGGCGCGGGCTGTGCGCGTGGATCTCGCGCGCCATCACCTCCTTGCCGGTGCCGGTCTCGCCGGCGATCATCACCGTCGCTTCGGTCGGCGCGTAGGTCTCGGCGAGGTGGAAGACGCGGCGCATCGCGTCCGAGCGGCCGACGACGCGGCCGAACGACTCCGCCGCGCTGCGCTCGAGGGCGCGGGCGCCCTTCTGCGGCGAGAAGACGAGCGCCGTCCCGCCGAGGCGCAGCTCGGCGTCCGGCGGGAGGCAGGCGCGCGAGACGCGGACGCCGTTCACGAACGTGCCGTTGGTGCTGCCGAGGTCCTCGACGGCGTAGCCGAGCGCGGGGTCGACGTAGACGCGGCAGTGGCGGCGCGAGACGGCGCCGTCGGCGAGGCGCAGGTCGCACCCGGGGGCCGAGCCGATCGTGAAGGCGTCGCCGGGGATCGGGACCTCGCGGCCGTCCTCGGGGCCGCCGGCGAAGCGCAGCGTCGCGCGGCGGATGCGCGCGGGGCCGCCCGCGGCGGCGGGCGGGACGAGGAGCGTGCGGTCGTCGGGGGCGCTCATGGGGCGGGGGCCTCCGCGCCCAGCGCCATCGCGCGCTCCGGGCAGGTGAAGGGGTCCTCGTGCTTCGGGCAGTTCACGCAGCCCGTGTAGAGCTTGTACATGATCGCGTGCTTGTCGATCTCGCGGAAGCCGAGCGAGGCGAAGAAGTCCGTCGCGTAGGTGAGCACGACGATCTGGCCGACGTGCAGCGCGCGGAGGCGCCCGATCTGCGCGAGGACGAGCCGGCGGCCGACGCCGCGGCGGCGCCAGGCGGCGTCCACGCAGACGGACTGCAGCTCGGCGCTCGTGCGCAGCTCGTCGCCGATCTCGGGCCAGAGGCCGTAGCAGATCGCGCCGACGACCTCCCCGCCGGGCGCCTCGGCGACGAGGAACCGGTCGAGGTTCTCCAGGACGTTGCTGAGGGGCCGCAGCAGGAGCGCGTCGGAGTGGCCGCGGATCAGGCGGTAGATCGGCCGGGCGTCCTCGTAGACCGCGGGCCGGATGCGCGCCGCGTCGCTGTCTTCGTCTTTCATGGCGGGCGATTCTAGCACGCCCGCCGCCGCGGCGCAACGCGCCGGACGGAAATGGGCGCATCCCGCCGCGATGCAGTCAAGCCGGCGCGGCCTACTTGATCAGGACGAGAGTCGGCTTCTCGGCGTCCTTCCACCAGGTCACGTTCTGCGTGACACTGGACAGCCACGTGCCGACGTCGTTGAGATGCTCCGGGAGCGTCTTCGTCGCATTGTTGAACGTGAACGTGTGCCCGGACGGCCCGGACGCCACCCACTCGCGCCAGGCCTCCTGCTGGCTCCACGGCAGATGGATCGTGATGGTCTGCTTCACCGTGCTGGCCCAGAGTTTCTCGGGCAGGTTCGCCGGCAAATTGCGGAACCAGATGTGGCCGTCGCCTCCCGCCGCCATTCCATACACCCATTCGGTCGTCAGCGTTTCAAGGTCTGCGGAAAGGACGATGTTCGTGAGGGACGCGCAACGCGAGAAAGCGTATTGGCCGATGCTCCTGATCCCCTTCTTCGACGACGTGAACGACTCGATGTGCGTGCCGCGGAACGAGTTCGAAAGGAGATTCGTGAGCGAGGGAGGCGAAACGACGTGGCCCTGGATCGCGGTGTTGTAAAGGGGACGGTCGTTGTTGGAGGCGGTGCCGAGCGCCTGAAGGGCGGGCGGCAAAAGCGGCGTGAAATTCGTGAGGGAGGTGCATTCATAGAAGGCCCCGGAGTCGATGTTCGTGACGGCGTCCGGAAGACGGACGATGCCCAGCCCCGTGTCCTTGTAGAACATGGAAGCCTCGATCTTCCTCAGCGACGATTCTCTGCAATCGAACCCCTGGAGCGAGGTGCAGGAAATAAAAGCCCGGTTGCCCATGCTTTCCAACCCGTTCGCCACGGCGGTCCCGGACAACGCCTTGCAGTTGTCGAATGCCCGGACGCCGATGCTCTTGAGCGAGTCAGGAAAGAAGTTTTCGATCGTCGTGAGCGCCGTGTCGTCGCGGAAGGCATCTTCGCAGATTTCCTCCAGACCATCGTTGAGCGTCACCTTCACGAGCTCCGTGCAGCCCTTGAAGCAGTAGCGGCCGAGCGACTTGCAGCCCGGGTGCAGCACGATATTGGTGACGCCCGATCCCGAGACGATTCGACCGCCCAGATCCGACCGGCCAAGGGCATACGGAGAGAACTCGTATTGCGTGACTCCGTCCTCGGCATAGACGGGGAGCGAGAGGTCGAGGTTCCTGAGCGTCGTGGAGCTGGCGTTCTTGCTGTGGACGAACGTGATCTGCCCTCCGGAGAGCACCGCGCCCTTCACGATGTTCTCGAACCCGGAAGAATCCGTCCACGAGATCGTGCCTTGCGTTCCGGACGCCGGCGGCGTGTAGGTCCAGTGGTCCGTCGCCGCGGAGGCGGAGGTCGCGGCGAGGGCGAGGGATGTGGCGGCGAGGAGGGGTTTGGCGTTCATTTCGGATGACTCCGGAGTTGAAACGGTTGGAACGGTAGGAACGGTTGAAACGGTTGAAGAGGTTGAAGAGGTTGAAGAGGTTGAAGAGGTTGAAGAGGTTGGCTCTGCGCCCTCCGCGTTCTCTGCGTGAGAAACAAACTCCGCGAACTCCGCGGACTCCGCGTGAGAAACATCCTCTGCGCTCTCTGCGTGGGATTCAAGCTGTGCACTCTCCGCGCGAGTTTCAAGCACCGCCGTTCCCAGCGTGTAGAGGGCCCGCCCCGCCGCGAGCCCGGCGGCGAGCAGGAGCGCCAGCAGCACCAGCCGCGCCACCGGCCTCTGCGCGCCGAGCTTGGCGGCGAGCAACATCCGCGCGCAGTGCAGGCGCCATTTGACGGTGCCCTCCGGCGCGGCGAGGATCCGGGCGACGCGCGAAACGGGCAGGTCCATGAAGTAGCGCAGCATCAGGGCGTCCTTCAGGTCGGCGGGCAGATCGGCGATCGCATCGCGCAGGAGGGACGCATCGACCTCGCGGAAGATGCGGTCCCCGGCCTCGTCGTCGCGCGCGCCGTCGACCGCGGCCGCGTCGCCGGCTACCGTCCGGTTGGACTTGCGCCGGACGTCCTTGGCGTGGACGTTCTCGAGGATCTTGCACATCCAGCCGAAGAAGGCGGACTGCTCCAGGTAGTCGTCGATCCCCTCCACGACCGCCGCGAGCGTGCGGTTGACGAGCTCCTCGGCGTCGCCCTCGTCGGCGCAGAACCGCCGGGCGAGGGTCATGAGCCCCGCCTTGTATTCGGCTTCAAGGCGGCGCGCCCCGCTTTCGCGGTCGGTCCGGAGTTCTTCGACGATGGTCATGGCGTTGCGGGGCGGTCCGCCCCTTTAGGAGGAGAATACCGCAACGGCGGCGTTTCGTTGGAAAGAAAAACGAGATGGTCAAGTCGCGCCGTCAAGTCCGCTTCGCGCGGGCGCCGCTCAGGGCACGCTCGAACCGGAGGTCGGCGCCGGGCTGGTCGGGAGCGGAGCAGGTCGCGACGAGACGGAAGGATGTCGCCTTGCCGGTCGGGACGAGCGTCGCCTCCCAGCCGGCGCGGCCGTCGGGCGCGAGGTCGAAGGCAAGCGTCTTCGGGCCTTCGATCCGCGCGGCGCCGGCCGGCTCCACGCGGAAGCGGTAGCGTCCGGCGACCGGCGCGAAGCCGCGGTTTTCGAGCGTCATCGAGACCGTGACCGGCGCGCCCGGCTCGCACGGGATCCCGGCGCGGTCGTGCGCCTTCCAGAAGTCCGGCGGGTCGGCGGGATCGCCCGCAAGGCGCCACGCGAGCGGCGCGGCGAGGAGCACCGGCTCGAGGAGCGCGCGCGTCGTCTCCGGTTCCGGCGGGATGTCGTCGATCGAGGCCGGCAGGGTGCGGCCGCGGTAGCGCGGGCCGGCCTCGGCCATGATCCGCGCGGCCTCCTCGGTGGAGAGCGTGCCGTGCGCGGCGCCGCGCGGGAGGCGAGGGGCGGGGAGCGCACCCTCGGGATCGGGCGCGGCGGCGCCGCCTTCGCAAAGGGCGAAGCCGGCGGGCGGAAGCGCGGAGGACGCGCCCGGCGCGGGGGCGAAGAGGTTGCCGCGGACGTCCGCGGCGGCGCCGCCGGCGGCGGGGAGTCGCAGCGCGACGCCCGTGGCGGGGTGCAGCACCGCGTTGCCCTCGAGCGAGAGCGCGCGGAAGGCCTCCCCCCGGGAGAGGCGCGCGCCCGCCTCGCCGGAGTCCGCGAGGAGGTTGCGGCACACGAGGTTGTCGCGGCCGTAGTGCTGGTGGAAGCCCTCGCTGCGGGTGCGCAGGACGACGTTCTCCTCGAAGCGCGCCCAGCTCGTCCCCTCGTCCGCGTAGAGCCCCCAGCCGCCGTAGCCGTAGCTGCCGACGTCGTGCACGAAGTTGCGCGCGACGACGGTCCCGGGCTGGCGCCCGAGCGTGTAGACGGCGCCCATGTCCGAGAGCATTCCGTGGCCGATGTCGGAGACGCGGTTGCCCTCGATGCGGTTGTCGCGCGCGTGCGCCGGCATGTAGCCCCACGACCAGCCGCAGGAGACGCCGGAGTAGAAGAAGTCGCGGATCTCGTTGTGGACGATCCGGCAGCCGCCGGCGTCGCCGCACCACACGCCGATCGCGGAATGGAAGAGGCGCCCGCCCCCGACGATCGAGCAGTCGGCGACCGTCGCCGCAGCCGGGCCGGGGGAGCCGGAGGCCCGTGCCGCCCCGGGGCGCTGCGGCGCCGAGCGCGGGTCGGAGGCGCGCGGGCCCCAGCCGAGCGCGGCGGCGTCGAGGCCGCGCGAGATCTCGTCGAACCAGACGTCCGGCAGCGGCCCCTCGTGCCCGATCTTCACGCCGCCGGCGCCGAGGTCGCGCAGCGAGCAGGCGACGACGCGGCAGCGGCGGCAGCCGCGCAGCAGCTCCACCGCCCAGCCCGCGGTGCGCGAGACGCGGCAGGCGTAGAGCGCGCAGTCCTCCGCGCCCTCGAAGTGCACCGCGGCGGGGATCTGGAACGCGGCCTGGCGCACGCCCGGGCTTTCGCGCGGCAGCTCCCACTCCTGCGCGCGCAGGTCGAGGAACTCGAAGCGCAGGTGGCGGACGCGCCGCGCCGGGTCGAAGAGGTCGCCCGCCACGCGCAGCAGGCAGGGCAGGACGGGCGCCTCGACCGGCGTCTCGTTCCGCTTCTCGCCCGGGAGCGGCAGGTAGAGCAGCTCGCCCTTCGCGCGGTCGAGGAACCAGAAGCCGGGCTCCGTCAGGCCCGCGCGGACGTTGTCCAGCCGGAAGCGCGCGGCGCGCCCGGTCTCGTCCTTCGAGAGCCGCGAGAACCCGCGCGTCTCGAAGCGCACCGTGCGCCCTCGGAGCGACGCGGCGCGCAGGTGGTTCTCGTACCAGTGGTCGGGCACGACGAACTCCGCCTCGCGCAGCGCCGCGGGGTCGCGGAGCGCGCGCGCCGCCTCGGCCGGGAGGCGCGCCGACATCGCGCCGTGGAAGGCGCCGCCGGCGTCGCGCCTCGCCTCGGCGGGCGGGATGCCGTCGAACCGCCAGAACCCCTCGCGCGGCAGCCGCGCGCGGAAGCGGCGCGCGCCGCCGACGAAGAGCTGCGTGAAGCGGACGCCGTGCGGGCCGCGCGCCTCCGGCATCGGCCGGCGCCAGCACGCGAGGCCGTTGACCTCCGATTCCTCCCAGCCCGTCGTGAGGTCGATGCCGCCCGTGACGACCGGCATCCCGGCGCCCGCGGCGCGCCATGTGACAGGAGCCTCCGCGGCGCCGCCGTCGCGCGCGTCGAACGAGAGCGGACGCTTCAGGCGATAGACGCCCTCGCGCACGAGAACGTCGACCGGCGCGTCGCGCGGGATCGCGCCGGACGCGCGGCGGCGCCGGAGCGCGTCGCGCGCCGCTTCGAGCGTGGGAAAGGGATGCGCGGACGAACCGTCCGCCCCGCGGACCGGCGCCGCGGCGTCGACGAAGAGGGAGATGCGTTTCAATGGACCGCCCCTACACGAACCCCATCTTCTTGAGGTCGACGTCGCCGATCGAGGCCGGCTTCGCGGTCTTCCAGCCGCCGCGGGTGAAGTCGGGGATCTCGACGGGCGCGCCGCCGTTGCGGTCGCTCTCGCCCGTGCAGGGGACGATCGCGCTCCAGCTCGCCAGATCGTACACGTCCATGTCGAGCGGCAGGCCGTTGCGCAGGCACCAGACCCAGCGCAGGTCCATGATGAAGTCCATGCCGCCGTGGCCGCCGTCCTTCGCGGCGAGCTCGCCGGTCGTCCGCCACAGCGGGTGCATGTGCTCCTTCCGCGCCTTCTCGAACGCGGCCGCGTCCATCCACTCCGCCTCGTCGCCGGGCTTCTGCGCGAGCGCGAGGCGCGGCGGGTAGTCGTAGAAGCAGCCCTTCGTCCCCTGCACGAGGTTGATGCGGCTGTAGGGGCGCGGCGACGCGGTGCTGTACTGCATCATGATCGTGCGGCCGCGCGCCGTGCGGATGATGGAGGTGTTCATGTCGCCGGTGAGCCACTCGGTGCGGCGCTGCCAGGAGTCCGGCGGATAGGTGGCCTCGGCGAACTCGCGGTTGGCGGCGGCGAGCGACGACATCGAGACGACGCTCTGCATCCGGTCGCCGCGGTTGACGTCCATGTAGAGGCAGATCGGGCCGAGCGCGTGCGTGGGGTAGGTGTTGCCGAAGCCGTGGACCGTGCCGCCGCCGAAGTTCGCGCGGTTGCGGAAGTTGTCCTCGAGCTGCCTCCACACGAGGTTGTGGATGTAGCCGCCCTCGGCGTGGACGAGCGTGCCGAGCAGGCCCTTGTGCGCGAGGTTCCACGCGAGCATCTCCATCTCGCCGTAGCAGCAGTTCTCGAGCATCATGCAGTGGCGGCGGGCCTTCTCGCACGTCTCGACGATCTCCCACGCCTCGTCGAGCGTCTGCGCGCCCGGCACCTCGGTGAGCACGTGCTTGCCGGCGCGGAGCGCGTAGAGGACGATCCGCGGGTGCAGCGGCGCGGGCGCGGTCACGTAGACGACGTCGACGTCCGGGTCGTCGCACACCGCCTTCCACGACTCCTCCGCCCCGCCGTGGATCCGCTTCGCGCCGGGGCGCCCCCTCTCCTCGAGCCACGCCTTCGCGCGCTCGCACTGGTCGCGGCGCAGGTCGGCGAGCGCGGCCGTCTCCGTTCCGGGAATGCCGGACACGCGGAAGACCGCGGTCGTGCCGCGCTCCCCGATTCCGACGAAGCCGACGCGGATCCGCTCCATCGGCGGAGCGGCGAAGTTGCACATGGTCTGCGTTTGATTCATGGCGGCGGTTTTGGGTGCGTCCGCGCGGGGAGCGCGGACGCACAACGAGGGGTCTACTTGATGAGCACGATCGTGCCGGGCGCGGCCTCGCGCCACTGAACGATGTAGCAGGGGCTGTCCTTGGAGCCTTCGGTCGAAAGGCCAAGGACGTCGGATTCCTTCACCCGGGACGGCACCAGGTCGAACTTCGGGCCGCGGATCTTGACCATCACGTCCTCGAGCTTCGTCGGATAGTCGGCCCGCGCTCGGTCCGAGTCCGTGATCGCGGCCCACGTCCCGTGGTTCGAGAGCGCGGTCCTCCACTCGGCGGCGTATTGCTCCGGGACGAAGACGGTCTGCCTGGGCTTGTTGGCCAGCACGTACCAGAGGTAGTCCGGGTCGTTCGACGCCCAGTACATGTAGGACGGCGGCGGCCCGTAGAACCAGATGCGGCGGGGGACGGAGAGCGCGTAGTCGTCGCAGCGGAGAGCCTGCTTGTTGAAGGAGGTCAGCGTCGCCGGCAGGCGGAACTCCGGAATCTTCTTCGCGCCGTAGAACATCTGGGTCGGAAGCGACGTGAACGTCGACGCCGAGAAGTCGAACGGCTTCGTCCACGAGGAGCAGCTCTGGAACGCCTGGCTCCCGCCGATCGAAACGATGCCGGAGAACGGATTGTCCCGGGACAGGGCGACGACGTTCGTGAGCGCGGAGCAGCTCTGGAACGTGTAGACATAGAGGTGCTTGATGTCCTTCATCGTCACGGTCTCGAGCCCGTAGCAGTTCTGGAAGCCGGCATCGCCGCCGAAGTCGGCTGCGCCGGGCGCGATCAAGTGCTTGAGGGCCGTGCTCTTGGCGTCCTGGAAGCAGTTCGCCGGGATCGCCGTGACGGTTTCGGGCAGATAGACGACGCCGTTCGTCTCCGCCACGCCGTGCGGGGTGATGGTCGAAAGCTTCTTGTTGCTCGAGAAGCTCTGTTTGCCGGCGATCTGGGTCTGCGAGGAAATGACGACCGACTCGAGGTCGGCCATGCTCGAAAAGGACTTCTCGTTGATGCCGTAGCACGCCTCCGGAAGGATGACGCGCGTGATGCCGGACTTGCTCAAGAAGCCGGACCCGGCGACCTGCGTGGGGTGCGAGTAGCCCGCAACGG
Source organism: uncultured bacterium (assembly GCA_902761575.1). Classification (GTDB taxonomy): domain Bacteria; phylum Verrucomicrobiota; class Kiritimatiellia; order RFP12; family UBA3636; genus UBA3636. Next base: position 2,218 of record CACWKU010000102.1, on the reverse strand, counting down.
CGTCGACGTCCTCGCTGAATGTTGTCATGTCGCAGACGGAGGAGACGGACGCATCGTGCGACTCGTACTTGAGCTGCTTGTTGTTCGTGTTCCACGAAATCACGAAGTTGCCGTCCGTGAACTTCGGCGCGGACGTCGTGGAGTCGGCCGTGGGGACCCACGTGGCGGTGGCGGGCGCGGCGGCGAGGGCGAGCGAGGCGGCGGCGAGGAGGGGTTTGGAGTTCATGGCGGAGGCCTCAGAGGGTGAAGAGGTTGAAACGGTTGAAGCGGTTGAAGCGGTTGAAACGGTTGAAGCGGTTGAAACGGTTGAAGCGGTTGAAACGGTTGAAGCGGTTGAAGCGGTTGAAACGGTTGAAGGGGGAGGCTCCGCGGTCTCCGCGTGCGATCCGAACACCGCCGTGCCCAGCGCATAGACGCCGCCGCCGATGGCGAGCCCGGCGACGAGGAGGAGCGCGAAAACCAGGAGGCGCACGCCCGGCTTCTGCAGGCCGAGCTTGCCGGCCAGGGCGAGGCGGGCGTAGTGCAGGCGGCTCAGGACCGTGCCCGACGGAATGGCGAGGAAGCGGGCGATCTTGGCGACGGGCATGTCAAGGAAATAGTGCAGGAGCAGGACCTCGCGCATATTGTCCGGAAGCGCCGCGACGGCGTCCCGCAGGAGCGAGGCGTCGACGTCGCGGAAGAGCCGTTCGGTCGCGTCCGCGTCCGCGGCCCCCGCCACGGCGTCGGCATCCGAGCTCTCGGTGCGGTTCGACTTGCGGCGGACGTCCGCGGCGTGGAGGTTGGACAGGATCTGGCACATCCACCCGAAGAAGGCGGATTGCTCGACATATCCGTCGATGCCCTCCACGACGGCCGCGAAGGTGCGGTTCACGAGCTCCTCGGCGTCGCCCTCGTCGGCGCAGAAGCGGCGCGCGAGGGTCATCAGGCCCGCGCGATACTCGCCTTCCAGGCGCCGGGCGCCGCTCTCGCGGTCCCTCCGTAGTTCTTCGACGACCGTTTCCATGCCGTTTTCCGGTGCGGGGCGGAATGCCCCCTCACTTGAATAGTATAATAGCGGACCAGGACCGAAATATTCAACCCGAAAATGATCGGCGGTCGGAATGGGACTTGACTCTATTGATAGAAACAGCTAGAATCCCGCGCCGTTCCAACCCCTTCAACCCTTTCAATCCTTCAACCCTTCCATGAACCGCATCGACCAGACCTTTTCCGATCTGAAGGCGCAGGGCCGCAAGGCGCTCGTGATCTACCTCACGGCCGGCGACCCGGACGCGGAGACGAGCTTCGCGATGATGACGGCCGCCGCCGGGCACGGCGCAGACGTGATCGAGCTCGGAATCCCGTTCTCGGACCCGACGGCGGACGGCCCCGTGATCCAGCGCGCGTCGCAGCGCGCGATCAAGGGCGGCATGAACCTGCGCGGCGCGCTGGCGATGGTGCGGCGCTTCCGCGAGGCGGGACACGCGACGCCCGTCGTGCTCTTCAGCTACGGCAACCCGCTCTTCGCCTACGGCTACGAGGCGCTCGCGCGCGACGCCGCCGCGTCGGGCGCGGACGGCGTCCTGTGCGTCGACATCCCGCCGGAGGAGGCGGGCGAGCTCGAAGCCGCCACGGGCGCGCACGGGCTGCACGTCATCCGCCTCGCGGCGCCGACGACGACCGACGCGCGCCTCGCGAAGATCGCGAAGGGCGCGGGCGGGTTCCTCTACGTGATCACGCGCCTCGGCGTGACCGGGACGGGCGGGCTCGACTTCTCCGACGTCGCCGCGCTCGCCGCGCGCATCCGCAGGGGCTGCGACCTGCCGCTGTGCCTCGGCTTCGGCGTCTCGACCGGCGAGGACGCCGCCCGCCTCGCGCCGCACGGCGACGGCGTCGTCTGCGGCTCGGCCGTCGTCGCCCTGGCCGAGACGGTCCCCGCGGCCGGCCTTCCGGCCGCGGTCGCGGCCAAGGTGGCCGAGCTGCGCGCGGGCGTCGACCGCGCCGGCGGGGGCTAGGAGCCCTTGACGATCGTCGTGGCGGCCTTGAGGACGCCGGCGACGTTCGCCAGGTCGGTCGGCACGATCATCGTGTTGCCGGTCTTGGCGAGCTTGCCGAACTCGGCGATGTACGACTCGGCCAGGCGCAGGTTCATCGCGCGGTCGCCGCCCTCGACCTTGAGCGCTTCGGCGATGCGGGCGATGCCCTGCGCGGTGGCCTCCGCGACGAGGCGGATTTCGGC
>CACWKU010000101.1 GCA_902761575.1 uncultured bacterium | reverse complement strand
GCCGTCCTCTCCGACCCCGCGGAGCGCGCCCGCCTCGCCGAGGCGGGACGCGCCCGCGCCGCGCTCTTCTCGTGGGAGCGCACGGCCGAGCGCACGCTCGCCGTCCTGCGCGACTGCGCCGCCGCGCGCTAGCCCGCGGCGGGGTCGCCGATCGCCGAGACGAAGAGCGCCTTGATCGTGTGCATGCGGTTCTCGGCCTCGTCGAAGACGCGCGAGAAGGGCGCCTCGAAGACGTCGTCCGAGACCTCCTGCGCGCCGGTGTCCTTCGAGACCTCGGTCTGGTCGTCGTGGAAGGCGGGCAGGCAGTGCAGGAACACGAGCTCGCCGCCGAGGTTGCCCGTCGCGCGGCACAGGTCCATGTTCACCTGGTAGGGGCGCAGCAGGCGCAGGCGCTCCGCGGTCTTCGCCTCCTCGCCCATCGAGACCCACACGTCCGTGTAGAGCGCGTTGGCGCCGCGGACGGCCGCGGCGGGGTCGCTCTCGACGGCGACCGTCGCGCCGTGGCGCGCCGCGATCTCCGCGGCCCTCGCGACGAGCGCCGGGTCGGGCAGCAGCTCCCCGGGGGTGCAGTTCACGTAGTTCACGCCCGCCTTCGCGCAGCCCATCATGAGGGAGTTGGCGACGTTGTTGCGGCCGTCGCCCATGTAGACGAGCTTCTTCCCGCGGATGTCGCCGAACGCTTGCCGGAGCGTCATCAGGTCCGCGAGGATCTGCGTCGGGTGCGACTCGTCCGTGAGGCCGTTCCAGACCGGGACGCCGCTCCATTTGGCGAGCTGCTCGACCGTGTCCTGCTTGTAGCCGCGGAAGAGGATGCCGTCGTAGAGGCGGCCGAGGACGCGCGCGGAGTCCTTCACGCTCTCCTTGTGGCCGAAGTGCGTGTCGTGGCCGCCTAGATACTGGGCGTTGCCGCCCTCGTCCTGCGCGGCGACGACGCAGGAGTTGCGCGTGCGCGTGGAGCTCTTCTCGAAGATGAGGGCGATGTTGCGGCGGCGCAGCAGGTCGCCGCGCACGCCCGCGTCCTTGCGCGCCTTGAGCGCGAGGGCGAGGTCGACGAGCTCCATCATCTCCTCGTCGGAGAAGTCGGACATCGTGCGCAGGTGGCGGCCGCGGAGAGCGGGATTCCAGGAGATCATGGCGTGTGCTCCGTTCGGGAGGGTTCCGGAAAGCGGCGCATTCTAGCAGGAAACGCCCGCAAAGGGAAGCGCGGCCGCGGATTTTTCTCGCGCGCGGCGGCGATTTGTGGTTTAATTCCCGCCGCCATGCACAGTCCCGAACCCGCCGCGGCCGAACCGGCCGCCGCGCCCGCCAAGCCCCGGCTCGCCGCCCTGATCCCCTGCTACCGCGAGGAGGGCCATGTCGGCGGCGTCGTGCGCGGCGCGCGCGAGGCCGGGTTCGACGCGATCGTCGTCGACGACGGCTCGCCCGACCGCACCGCCGACGAGGCGCGCGAGGCCGGCGCGACGGAGGTCGTCGTCCACGAGGTCAACCGGGGCAAGGGCGCCGCGATGTCGACCGGGCTTCGCCGCGCCCTCGAGCTGGGCTACGACGCCGTCGTCCTCATGGACGGCGACGGCCAGCACCTGCCCGCCGAGCTTCCGCGCTTCGCGGAGGCCTTCGCGCAGGGCGGCGCGGACGTCGTCCTCGGCTCGCGCATGGCCGACCACCGCGGGATGCCGCTCGTCCGCTACTGCACCAACCGCTACATGAGCTGGCTCCTCTCGCGCCGGCTCGGCCAGAGGGCCACGGACACGCAGTGCGGCTACCGCCTGCTCTCGCGCAAGGCGATCCCCGTCGTGCTCGCGGGCGGATCCTCCGGGTTCGCCGCCGACTCCGAGCAGCTCCTCCTCCTCGCGCGCGCCGGCTTCCGGTTCCGCGAGGTGCCCGTCTCCACCGTCTACGGCGACGAGCGCAGCAAGATCCATCCGGTCCGCGACACGCTGCGCTTCTTCGCCATGCTCCGAAAGTACCGCTGATGTCCTTTCTCGACCGGTTCCGTCCCGCCCCGAAGATCTCCGCGCGCGACATCGACCCCGACGCGCTCTCCGTCCTGCACCGCCTCCACCACGCCGGCTTCGTCGCGTATCTCGTCGGCGGCGGCGTCCGCGACATCCTCCTCGGCCGCGCGCCCAAGGACTTCGACGTCGCGACCGACGCCCGCCCGGGCCAGATCAAGCGGCTCTTCCGCAACGCCTTCATCATCGGGCGCCGCTTCCGCCTCGCGCTGATCCGCTTCGGCGAGAAGCAGATCGAGACCGCGACCTTCCGCCGCGACCCGGAGCCGGACGACGCCCCCGGCCCCGCCGCGCCCGGCGGCGGCGACCCGGAGGCGACCGGCGCGCTCTACCAGATGAGCGACAACGCCTTCGGCACGCCCGAGGAGGACGCCCTCCGCCGCGACTTCACGGTGAACGCGCTCTTCTACGACCCGTTCGAGGACCGCGTGATCGACTACGTCGGCGGCCTGCGCGACCTGCGCAAGAGGGTCCTGCGCTGCATCGGCGACCCGAACGTCCGCTTCCGCGAGGACCCCGTCCGCATGCTCCGCGCCGTCCGCCTCTCCTCGCGCCTCGGCTTCACGATCCACTCCGACTCGCTCGAGGCGATCGGCCGCTACGCCGACGAGATCCTCGCCGCCTCTCGCCCCCGCCTCTTCGAGGAGATCCTGCGCCTCTTCACCTTCTGCCGCGCCGAGGAGGCCTTCCGCCGCCTCCACGCGACCGGCCTCATGGAGCGCCTTCTCCCCGACGTTGCCGCGCAGGTCGCGCGCTCCGGCGGCGCCCGCGCCCCGCTCTGGCGGTACCTTGCCGCGCTCGACCGCGCCTTTGAGAAGGGCCTCGAAACCGAGGACCGCTCCGACCCGCGCTACGTCCAGGAGAACGCCCTGCGCCTCGCCGCGCTCCTCGCGCCGCTCTACCGCGAGCGTCTCGCCGCGTCGAACGGCAACGCGATGCTGCTCGCGGAGGAGCTCGTCGCCGGCGTCCTCGTGCGCCCCTTCGCCTCGCCCGGCTGGCGCCCGCCGCGCCTGCTCTGCGAGGACCTCTGCTGCATCCTCGAGTCGCTCGTGCGCTACCCCTCGCGCAACCTGCGCCGCCGCAGCGCCTTCTCGCTGCCGTGGTTCCACACCGCGATGGTCTTCTGGAACCTCTGCGCCGAGGCCGAGGACGACCGCTCCGCCGCGCCCGCGCTCGACCACTGGCGCGAGCAGTTCGAGCAGTACGCCTCCGGCCCCCGCCCCGCGCGCCGCGGCCGCTACGTCCCCACGCGCCCCGACTCCGCCGAGGGCCGCGGCTTCCCCGGCGACCAGCCCGAGGACCGCGACTCGCTCTTCCCCGGCGACCGCCTCCGCGGCCGCCGCCGCCCGCGCCGCGAGGCGCCGCCCGAGGGCGCATCCGAGGAACCCGTCTCCGCCCCCGCTTCGTCCGTCTCGGAGCCCGCTCCGTCCGGCGCCGGCCCCGAGCCCGGAGTGGAGCCGGCCGACCACCGCTCGGCCGATCCGGCCGATCCGAACGCCCCGCGCAAGCGCCGGCGCCGCCACCGCGGCGGCCGACGCCATCACCGCCGGACCGATGCCGCGACGGGCGACCGTTCCGCGGAACCCCCTTCCGAGGCGTGAGTCCGCTGCACGCGGAGGCTCTGCCGGCATGACGTCGCGTGGCGGGGTGCGGACCCCGCCACGCGACGCGGAAGGAACACGCCGCTACCGGCCCCAGCGGACGACGGTCGCGCCCCAGGTGAGGCCCGCGCCGAAGGAGGCGAAGAGGACGTTGTCCCCGTCCTTGATCCGGCCGTCGGCGACGGCCTCGTGCAGGGCGAGCGGGATCGAGGCGGCCGTGGTGTTGCCGGTGTTCTCGATGTTCGTCACGACCTTCTCCATCCCCAGGTCCATCGTTTTGGCGACGGCCTGGATGATGCGCATGTTGGCCTGGTGCGGGACGAGCCAGTCGATGTCCTCGTGGCGCAGGCCCGCGTCCGACACCGCCTTGTCGGCGATGCCCGCCATGTTGCGCACGGCGTACTTGAAGATGGTGTGGCCGTCCATCCGGACGAACCCCTTGCGCGCGGCGAGGGTCTCGGCCGTGGTCGGCATCGCGGAGCCGCCCGCCTCGATGTGCAGCAGCGGCGCGAGCGTGCCGTCGGTCCCCGTCGCGGAGGAGAGGATGCCGTTCTGCGTGCCACCCTCGGAGCGCTCGACGACGACCGCGCCGGCGCCGTCGCCGAACAGGATGCAGGTCGTGCGGTCGGTCCAGTCGGTGATGGCGCTCATCTTCTCGGCGCCGACGACGAGCACCTTGCGCGCGGCGCCGCTGAGGATGTACTGGCGGGCGACGTCGAGCGCGTAGATGAAGCCGGAGCACGCGGCGGCGATGTCGAAGCACGTGGCGTTCGCGAGCCCGAGTTTGGTCTGAACGAGGCAGGAGGAGGCCGGCAGCGGCGTGTCGGGCGTGATGGTCGCGAGGACCAGCAGGTCGATCTCCTCGGGCCTCGCGCCGGCGTTCCCGAGCGCCTGGCGCCCGGCGGCGGCGGCCATGTCGGAGACGTTCTCGCCCTCCGCGGCGATGCGGCGGGAGCGGATGCCGGTGCGCGGGTAGATCCACTCGTCGGAGGTGTCCACCATCCGCGAGAGGTCGTCGTTGGTGAGCCTCTTCGCGGGGAGGTAGGCGCCGGTGCCGGTGAGGACGGCGCGGAGGTTCGGGTTGTTCATTCGGCGGGGGCGGCGGGCTTGCGGAAGAGGCCGAGCGGACCCTTCTTCTCGAGCGAGGCGAGGCGGTCGGCGATCTTGCCGCAGACGTCCTGGCGGACGCACTCGGCGGAGACGCGGATCGCGTGGTAGATCGCGTTGTGGGAGGAGGCGCCGTGGGTGATGATGACGGTGCCGTTGACGCCCAGCAGGGGCGCGCCGCCGTAGGTCTCGGGGTCCATCAGCGACTTGAGGTCGCGGAAGGCGCCCTTGAGGAGGAGCGCGCCGATCTTGCGGATCGTCTTGCGCAGGAACTCGCGCTTGAGGAAGAGCTTGATCGCGCGGGCCTCGCTCTCGATCGTCTTGAGGACGACGTTGCCGACGAAGCCGTCGGCGACGCAGACGTCCATCTCGCCCTTGAACAGGTCGTGCCCCTCGACGTTGCCCATGAAGTTCACGAGCGGGTTCTTCGCGAGCAGCTCGTGCGTCTCCTTCGTGGCGGCGTTGCCCTTCTCGGGCTCGGTGCCGATGGAGAGCAGCCCGACGCGCGGGTTCTCGCGCCCGAGGACCGCGCCGGCGTAGATGCCGCCCATCACGGCGAACTGCTCGAGCTCGTGCGGGGTGCAGTCGACCGTCGCGCCCATGTCGAGGAGCAGGTAGGGCTTGCCGACGGACGGCAGGATCGTGCCGATCGCGGGGCGCTTGAGGGACTTCACGCGGCCGACGAAGAGCAGGGCCGCGGCGACCATCGCGCCGGTGTTGCCGGCAGAGAGGAACGCGTCCGCCTCCTTGTGGCGGAGCATCTCCATGCCGCGGACGATCGACGAGTCGCGCTTGGCGCGCACGGCGTGCGCGGGCGCCTCGCCCATCTCGATGGCCTGCGTGGTGTGGAAGACGCGGATGCGGCCGGGCTCCTCCGCGGCGCCGTTGGCGGCGAGCTCGCGGCGGACGGCGGCCTCGTCGCCGAGCAGGACGATCTCCAGCTCGGGCCAGGCGCGGGACGCCTCGACGGCGCCCCGGACGATCTCGCGGGGGGCGAAGTCGCCCCCCATGGCGTCGACGGCGATGCGCATGGGGCGGGTTCCTCCGGAAGGAAGGGGCTCGGCGCGGCGGCGCGCTAGTCCTTGGAGGTGTCGACGGTGACGACCTGGCGCCCGCGGTACTTCCCGCAGGAGGGGCACGCGCGGTGCGTCTGCATGGGGGCGCCGCACTCGGGGCAGGTCGTCGTCGCGGCGATCTCCGCCTTCTTCTGCGCCTTGCGCATGCGGACCTTCATCTTGGATTTCTTGCGTTTGGGGACGGCCATGGCCTAGCTCCTTCGGGTTTTGGGTTTGCGGGTTCGGGGTTTCTTCGGGGCATCCGGGGGCGCAGGTTGTTCGTGAGTCGTACCCCCGGAAAGGGCGTCGAGCGCGGACCAGGGGCTCGCGGCCCCGTCGTCCGCCTCCCCGGCGTCCTCCGCGAGCGGCCGCGGGGGGCGGCAGTCGTCGGAGCAGACCGGGTTGTTCGGAAGGGCGAGGAGGATACTCTCGCGCAGTTCGGAAGTCAAGTCCACGTCGGTCTCGTCCGGCGCGACCTCGCGGGAGATCGTCACCTCGTCGCCGTAGACGCGGGAGAGCGGCCCGCCGCAGCGGCAGCAGGTGCCCTCGAAGAGCGCCTCGGCGCGCCCGCGGACGAGCAGCTCCGTCCCGAAGAGCTGCGCCTCGAGGCGCCAGCGCATCGGGCCGGCGGGCCGGACGACGTCGCGCGGCGAGGGGGGCCACTCGAGGACCTCCTTCGGGTCCTGCCCCTCGAAGCGCGCTCCGTCGGGGCCGAGCCTGGAGACCGGCAGGATCACGGCGCGCGGCCCTTCCCCTCCAGGCGCGTGAGGACGACCTTGCGCTCGATGTGGCGCTGGACCTCGGGCGGGACGAACCGCGACGTGTCGCCCGCGTAGGAGGCGATCTCGCGGACGATCGAGCTGGAGACGTAGGAGTGGTCCTCGCGGGGCATGAGGAAGAACGTCTCGATCTCGGGCGCGAGCTTGCGGTTGGTGAGCGCCATCTGGAACTCGTACTCGAAGTCGCTGTAGGCGCGGAGGCCGCGCAGGACGACGCGTGCGCCGATCGAGCGGCAGAAGTCGACGAGCATGCCCTCCATCACGCGGACCTCGACGTTGCCGAGCGCGCGCGTGGCCTCGCGCGCCATCTCGACGCGCTCGGCGCACGAGAAGAGCGCGCCGGGCTTCCACTGGGCGGCGGCGACGGCGAGGACGACCCGCTCGAAGATGCCGCTCGCGCGCTCGACCAGGTCGAGGTGGCCGAGCGTGAGCGGGTCGAACGACCCGGGGTAGACGATGAGACCGGAGGAGGTGTTCTTCACGACGGGCGCGGATTCTACTGCAAATCGCCCCCGCGCCGCAAGGGCCCGCCGCCGTGCGCGTAGGGAAACACCGCTTGTCCCGCAGCGGCGGATGCGGTAGAATGCTCGACCATCCGAACCATCTTGACCATCCCGACCATCCCGACCATGCAATCCTTCAGAATCGGCTACCTTCCCCTCTCCAAGGTCAACTGGACGAACGACACGCTCGAGGCGGCGCGCGAGAACGCGCTGAAGTTCCTCCACACGCTCCCCGGCGTCGAGGTGCTCGCGCCGGAGAGGATGCTCACGCTCGAGACGGAGGCGGTGGAGCTGCTGGACCGCTTCGAGAAGGAGCGCCCCGACGCGCTGCTCGTCCACTTCATGACGTTCTCGCTCGGCGTCGTGCCGCCGCTCTTCGCGCAGCGCCTCGGGAACATCCCCGTCATCCTCTGGTCGATGCCGGAGCCGGACCCGGCGGGCGGGCGCCTGCAGAACAACTCGTTCTGCGCGGCGAACATGAACGCCCACCACATGTACCGCCTCCACATCCCCTACTTCCACGTCCACGCGAACCCCGCCACGCCGGAGGCCGCGGGGCAGCTCTCGCGCGCGATCGCCGTCGCCCGGACGATGAAGGCGCTGCGCCGCATGCGCATCGGGCTCGTCGGCGGGCGCGTCCCGGGCTTCTACACCAGCTGCGTCTCCGAGATGCTCCTCCGCCGCGAGCTCGGCCCCGAGGTGAAGCTCATCACCGAGCACGAGGTCTTCACGACCGCGAAGAACCTCGCGCCCGAGGAGGTCGAGGCGGCGAAGGCCGAGATCCTCTCCGACGCGCCGCTGCACCCGACCGACGGCCCGAAGGGCGACCAGTTCGACAAGGCCGTGCGCCTCTACGGCGCGATGGTGAAGCTCAAGGGCAAGTTCCTCGTCGACACGCTCGCGATGCGCTGCTGGCCCGAGGTGATCCTTGACGGCCTCTACGGCATCGCCGTCTGCTCGACGATGGGCCACCTCACGAACCACGGCCACCTCTGCGCGTGCGAGGGCGACGTCTACGGCGCCGTGATGATGCGCATCGGGCAGGAGCTCTCGGGCGAGAAGCCGTTCTTCTGCGACCTGATCGTCTGCGAGGGCGACTACGGCGTCGCGTGGCACTGCGGCGCCGCGCCGTGCTCGCTCTGCAAGCAGGGCTACCAGCCGTCGCTGCGCTGCTCGGCCACGGTCGAGGGCGGCGGCGTGAAGGGCGTCACGGACGAGTTTCCTCTCAAGCCGGGCCGCGTCACGCTCGCCCGCCTCGGCGAGACGCGCGACGGCGACGGCTTCCGCATGCTCGTCTGCACGGGCGACGGCCTCGACACGGACCTCTTCGTCCGCGGCAACCCGCTCAAGATCAAGTTCGACGCCGGCTGCGACGCCGTGCGCAGGGAGGTGATCGAGAACGGCTGGGAGCACCACTACGCGCTCATGTACGGCGACCAGGCGCAGGCCCTCTCCGACCTCTGCCGCAACCTCGGCATCGAGTTCCACCTCGTGCGGTAGGCCTCGTCGCCGCGCGGTCAGCGCCTACCCCGCGCGGTAGCGGTAGCCGGCGCGGTGGACGGTCTCGATGCGGTCGGCCGAGGGGCCGAGCTTCTTGCGGATCTGCAGGACGTGCTGGTCGAGCGTCCGCGGGCCGCCGACGTAATCGACGCCCCACACCTCGTTCAGCAGCTCGTCGCGCGAGAGTACTTCGCCCGGATGCGCCGCGAACGCGCGCAGCAGCCCGAGCTCGCGCGCGGAGAGCGACTGGGCGGGCGAGCCGTCGCCGGGGTCGAGGAGAAAGCGGCGGGCGTCGATCCGCGCCGTGCCGATCGCGAACGAATCGGCCCCCGCGGCGGCGGGCGCGGCGGCCGCGCGGCGGAGCGCCGCCGCGACGCGGGCGAGGAGCACGCGGATGCGGAAGGGCTTGGCGACGTAGTCGTCCGCGCCGAGCCCGAGGCCGAGCACCTGGTCGGCCTCGCCGGCCTTCGCGGTGAGGAAGAGGATCGGGATGGCGGCGTCCGTGCGCCGGACCTCGGCGCAGACGTCGAAGCCGCTCTTCCTCGGCATCATCACGTCGAGGAGCAGCAGGTCGGGCCGCCGCTCCGCGTAGGCCGCGAGCGCCTCGGCGCCGTCGGCGCACGGGCGCGTCTCGTAGCCCTCGCTCTCCAGCGCGGCCTGCAGGCCTTCGCGGAGCGTCGCGTCGTCTTCGGCGAAAAGGATGTACGGCATGGCTAGACTCCAGGGAGCATGAGCACGAATTCGGCGCCGCCGCCGGGGCGGGGGCGATAGATGAGGTCGCCGCCCATGCCGCGCGCGAGGCCGCGGGCGAGGGAGAGGCCGATGCCGCTGCCGTTCGCGCGGCGCGCGAGGGAGTCGTCGGCGCGGAAGAAGCGCTCGAAGACCTTCTCCTCGAGGCCTGGCGGCACGCCCGGGCCGCGGTCGGCGACGACGAGCTCGACGGCGTTCCCGGCGGCGCGCGCCGAGATCTCGGGCGGCGCGCCGGGCGCGTACTTGGCAGCGTTGTCGAGGAGGTTGGAGAGGATCCGGCGGAGGGCGTCGGGATCGGAGAGCGCGGCGAGGCCGCGCTCGCAGTGACGAGTGACGAACGACGAGTGACGAGTGGTGGGGTCGCCCTCGGCGCCCATTTCCTCGAGCAGCGCGGCGAGGTCGACGCGTTGCAAATCGAACCGCCGGCGGCCGCGCTCGAGGCGGCCGAAGTCGAGGAGGTTGGAGACGAGGCGGTCGAGGCGGTCGGATTCGGCGAGGATGGAGCGCACCGCCTTGTCGCGGCGGGGGCCGTCGGGGAGGCGGCCCTCGGCGAGCAGCTCGGCGCTGAGACGGATGCCGGAGAGCGGCGTCTTGAGCTCGTGCGAGACGTTGTCGACGAAGTCCGTCTTGCGGAGGGCGTCGAGGCGCTCGCGCCGCGCGGCGCGCAGGAGCGCGAGACCGCCGCCGGCGAGGCACAGCAGGAGCAGGCCGAAGAGCGTGCCGCCGACGGCGAGGACGGAGCGCCCCGCGTCGCGGCCGGACGAAACGTCCGACAGCGCGGCGCGGATGCGCCACCGCGGGAAGAACGGATCGACGGGCTCTTCGCGCCAGGGGCCGCCGCCGTAGGAGGCCGGGAACGGGACGAGTTCCGTCCCGTTTCCGTCGACGAGCGCCGCCGCTTCCTCGGACGGGATCCCGGTCGCCTGCAGCCGCGAAACCAGGTAGACCGTCTCCAGTTCGAATCCGGCGATCTCCCCGCCCGGCAGACGCGTCCACGCGAGCAGGTCCGAGCGGTCCCCGGAACTCCAGGGCCGGTAGCCGCGCGACGGCGGTGTCGACGCAGAGTCGGCGGGGGGAGGCGGAGAAACCGGCGCGAGCGGGTCGTATTTCACGGATGGGCCCGCCGGCGGGGCGAACGGAGCCCACTGCGACGTCTGCGGCGGAGACCACGGGACGACGCCGGAGAAAAGCGGTTCGTAGCGGAAGCGGAACCGGCGTTCCTCCTCCGTTGCCCCGGTCGCCTGGGGCCACACGCAACCCTCGCCCTTGCGCCACAGGAACGCGGCGCGGACCAGCGGATCGCGGGCCGAGAACTCGCGCAGCACGGCGAGCGCGGCGTCGGCGTCCGGCGCCGCGGCGATGCGGTCGAGCCGTTCGTCGAGAAGCGCCTGTATCGCCTTCGACTCGCGCAGCGCGATCGCGAAGGCGTCATAGCGAAGACGCTCGATCCGGTCCTCGCGGACGAAATCCGCGAGACCGAAGAGCAGCACCGCGCCGAAGAGCGCGAGCAGGACCGCCGGCAGGACGATGGCCAGGAGGTAGGTGCGGAGGTAGCGGCTCATCGGAGCGCGGCGGGGGCGGGGGTTTCGAGGGTCTTGGCACCGGCCTCGTCGTGCAGGACGAGCACGGCGAAGGCCTCGACGGGCGGGAGGTCGGCGCCCGAGACGCCGGCGTAGTCGAAGACGCCGAGCGGGTCGGTGTAGCCGTCCTTCCAGAAGCGCGGGGCGCCGCCGCCGGAGGGACGCGCGTAGACCTTGACGTAGGCGGCGGGGAGCGGGCGGCCCTTCGCGTCGCGGACGCGCAGCGTGCCGTCGCCCGGGGCGAGCTGGACGTCCGGCTCGCGCGAGGGGACGGTGAGGCGCGCGACGGCTTCGCCGGCGGACGCCTCGAGCACCCACGCGCCGGCGCGCCCGAGGAGCGCGGCGGGGAGGGCGACGGGGGCGGCG
>CACWKU010000100.1 GCA_902761575.1 uncultured bacterium | reverse complement strand
GGCCGAGCGAGACGCGGGCGATGGCGCGCGCCAGGTCGCGGACGGCGGAGAGCGCGGTGCGCAGGGGGGTGAGGGCGGAGCGGCCGGCGACGAGGGCGCCGACGGCGTCGAGGCGCGCGTCGATCGCGGGCTTGTCGCAGAGCGGGCGGGCGAGCCAGGCGCGCAGGAGGCGCGCGCCCATCGGGGTGCAGGTTGCGTTGAGAACCTCGTAGAGCGAGGCGCCGGGATTGCGGCCGGTGCCGTCCGGGAAGAGGTTGAGATGCGCGCGCGTGGTCTCATCGAGCGCGAGGTGGCCGGACGAGGGGCGCAGCGCGAGGCGGCGGACGTGGGCGACATCGCGGTGCAGGTCGTCGCGCACGCGGCGCAGGAGCGCGCCGGCGGCGGCGTCGAGCGCGGGGCGGCCCTCGCAGCCGAAGCCGTCGAGCGAGGCGACGCCGAAGTGGCGCAGCAGCTCGTCGTGCGCCGAGACGGGGTCGAAGTACCATTCGTCGACGGGCGTCACGCAGGTGACGCCGGCCTCGGCGAGCGCGGCGAGGACCTCGCCGTCGCGCGGGGCGGGCGGGGCGCCGGCGCGGTCGGGGACGATCGCCTCGCCGGGGGCGAGCCGTGCGAGGCAGGCGGAGAGCTCGGCGCGGTCCGCGGGCGCCTCGCAGAAGAGCTCGCCGGTGGAGAGCTCGAGCACGCCCACGACGAAGCCCTGCGCGCCCTTGGCGGGCTCGGGGACGACGGCGACGAGGTAGTTGTCGGCGTCGTCGGCCAGGAGCGTCTCCTCGGTGATCGTGCCGGGGGTGACGATGCGGGTGATCTCGCGGCGGACCATGCGGCCGCCCTTGACGCTCTTCGGGTCCTCCATCTGGTCGCAGATGGCGGCCTTGAGGCCGGCGCGGACGATCTTGGCGAGGTAGGCGTCGATCGCGTGGTGCGGGATGCCGCACATCGGCTGGCCGGCGCGGTGGGTGAGGGCGAGGCCGAGGAGAGGGGCGGCGCGGCGGGCGTCGTCCATGAACAGCTCGTAGAAGTCCCCGAGGCGGAAGAGGAGCAGCGCGTCGCCGTCCAGCTCCTGCCGCATCGCGCGGTACTGCCGCAGCATCGGGGTGAGTTCTTCGGCCATGGTCGGCTACGGTGCGCGGGTCTTCGCGGCCAGCTGCGCGAGCTTGCGGTAGGAGGATTCCTTGATGCGGACGGGGCCGGGGGCGCTCTCCCAGTCCGAGACGGTGTCCGGGTGGACGCCGACGATGCGCGCCAGCTCCGGCTGCGTGAGGCCGCGCGCGGCGCGCACGGTCCGGACGAACACCGGCTCGACGAGCGAGAGGCCGCGGATGACGGCGTGCGGCGCGGCAGCGGCCTTCGCCGCCTCTTCCTCCGGGCGCGGCGTCGGCGGCGCCAGGAGCGCCGCGAGCTCGTCCGGCGCGAGGCCGACGAGCGACGCGATCTCCTCGCCCGGCATCGTGCCGGCGAGCTTCACCGCGATGGACCGCGCCATCGAGCGGCGGCCCTCGGCGAAGCCCTCCAGATAGGGGTCCGGTGCGCGCGAGGGGGCGGCGGGTTCGAAGGGGATGTCGGGCTGTTTCATGGGAGTGCAAAGGGTAAAGGGTAAAGTTTAAAGTTGAAGGCGCCGCGGGTTGAAGGCCGGTGTCATTCGGCATTCAGCATTCAGCATTCAGCATTACGCCTTGTGGATGGCGTCCGCGAGGGCGGCGCCGAACTCGCTGCACTTCACCTCGCGGGCGCCGTCCATCTGGCGGGCGAAGTCGTAGGTGACGACCTTGCTCGCGATGACGGTGTCCATCGCCTTCTCGACGAGGTCCGCGGCCTCGCCCCAGCCGAGGAAGCGCAGCATCATCGCGCCGGAGAGGATCAGCGAGCCGGGGTTCACCTTGTCGAGACCCGCGTACTTGGGCGCGGTGCCGTGCGTCGCCTCGAAGATCGCGGCGCCGGTGTCGTAGTTGATGTTCGCGCCGGGCGCGATGCCGATGCCGCCCACGGTCGCGGCGAGCGCGTCGGAGACGTAGTCGCCGTTGAGGTTGAGCGTCGCGATGACGTCGTACTCGGCCGGGCGCGTGAGGATCTGCTGCAGGAAGGCGTCGCAGATGCAGTCCTTCACGACGATTTCGCGGCCGGTCCTCGGGTTGGCGAAGCGGAGCCACGGGCCGCCGTCGATCGGCGTCGCGCCGAACTCGCGCGCGGCGAGGGCGTAGCCCCAGTCGCGGAACGCGCCCTCGGTGAACTTCTGGATGTTGCCCTTGTGGACGAGCGTGACGGAGCGGCGGTCGTTGTCGACGGCGTAGCGCAGCGCGGCGCGGACGAGGCGCTCGGTGCCCTCGAGCGAGACGGGCTTGATGCCGATCGAGGCGGTCTCCGGGAAGCGGATCTTCTTCACACCCATCTCTTCGCGGAGCCACTTCACGACCTTGGCGGCCTCGGGCGTGCCGTATTTCCACTCGATGC
Organism: uncultured bacterium; assembly: GCA_902761575.1. GTDB lineage: Bacteria > Verrucomicrobiota > Kiritimatiellia > RFP12 > UBA3636 > UBA3636. Next base: position 8,806 of record CACWKU010000100.1, on the reverse strand, counting down.
CGGCGTAGATGTCCTCGGTGTTCTCGCGGAAGATCACCATGTCGGTGTTCTCGGGGCGCTTCACGGGCGAGGGGACGCCCTGAAACCAGCGCACGGGGCGGAGGCAGACGTAGAGGTCGAGCTCCTGGCGGAGGGCGACGTTAAGCGAACGGATGCCGCCGCCGACGGGCGTGGTGAGCGGACCCTTGATGCCGACGAGGAACTCGCGGAAGGCGTCGAGCGTCTCGGCGGGGAGCCACTGGTTCTCGCCGTAGACCTTGAGCGCCTTCTCGCCCGCGAAGACCTCCATCCAGGCGATGGCGCGCGCGCCGCCGTAGGCCTTCTCGACCGCGGCGTCCCAGACGGGGCGCGCGGCGGCGGTGATGTCGGGGCCGGTGCCGTCGCCCTCGATGAACGGGACGATGGGGCGGTCGGGGACGCGGAGACCCTGCGGGGTCATGGCGATCTTGTCGCCGGCGGGAACGGTGATGTGCTGGTAGGGCATGGCTGAAAAGTTTAAAGTTTAAAGGTTAAAGTATAAAGTGGGGGTTAGTCGACGAAGATCTGGACGAGGGGGTGGGTGGCGCGGACGGCGTCGAGGTAGGGGCGTAGCTCGCCGTAGGGGAGGGAGCCGGGGACGAAGACGAGGAGCGCCTTCATGCCGGCGGGGGCCTTCTCGGCGAGCTTGGCGCGGAAGTCATCCGCATTGGCGACGGGGAAATCCTTCACGTCGAGGTCGGGCTTGAGGGCGTCGTCCTTCCAGATCTCGCCGATGGCGACGAGCGTCGCGGCGACGGAGCCGTCCTCGCCGCGGGCGAGGCGCAGCTCGCAGGGCTGGGAGTAGCGCGCGGCGCGGTCGCGCCATTCGTCGCGGGGGAGGAGGGCCTGGTAGTAGGGGAAGCCCTCAGGCGGGGCGTCGACGCGGATGCCGGTCTCCTCCGTGTCGACCATGCGCAGCAGCTGGGCGACGGCGCGGAGGTCGGCGAGCGGCGCGGCGTCGTCCCACGAGAAGGAGACGTAGGCGTCCTGCGCGCGGTCCGTGCGGAAGGCGCGGAGGGACTTGAGCGCCTCGGCGGGCGGGACGGGGGCGGCGCCGTCGATCGAGAAGCCCTCGGGCGAGAGGCGCAGCGCGACGGGCCGCACGCGGCTCGGGGCATCCGCGGGGCGCGCCTCGGGGCGGAACGTGAGGACGGTCGGGAGAATGGCGCGCCTCGGGGCGTTCTCGCCGGCGAGGCAGCTCTGGTAGACCTCGTTCTGCGGGGCGCGGCGGGGGACGTCGAAAAGGGTGACGGGCTCGTTGTAGGAGGGGAGGATCGAGCCGGGGCCGGAGAAGTCGACCGTGTTGGAGACGCCGCCCTCCGTCCAGCCGCCGCCGATCCAGAGGAAGCCCGCGGGCTCGCGGGGCTTCTGGGTGGAGGCCTCCATGAGGAAGCCTTCGGCGGGGACGGCGGGGGCGCCGTCGACCTCGGCCTCGACCTCGAAGCGCTCGCCGCGGGGCCAGAAGCGGTAGGCGGAGAAGTCCGCGGGGAGGCCGGGCGGGACGCCAAGGAACTCGAAGGCGCGGGCGATGTCGGCCGCGAGGGCGAACGTCTGGAAGACCGACTCGTATTCGTGCCCGGAGTTGAGCGTGATGAGGAGGAACTCGGCGATGGCGCCGGGGCGGATGCCGGTCGCGAAGGCGTCGAGGCGGACCGTGCGAGCCTCGCGGTCGGCGAGGACGCCGCGGGCGACGAAGTAGCGGTTTGTGTCGGCGCCGAATTTCTCCTTCGCGGCGGCGAAGGATTCGTCGAGCGCGGCGGAGAGGACGGCCTTTGCGGCGTTCTCCTCGTCCTCGGTCATCGGGTGCCATTCGTCCTCGGAGGATTCCGCGGGCGCGGGTTCGCTCGCGGGCGCGGGAGCGGCGGGCGCGACCTCCTCCTGCGCGAGGGCGGCGGCGGCGAAGAGGGACAGGACGGCGGGAAGGAAGGCTTTCATGGGGCCGCGAGTATACCCGAACCCCGCGGCCGCGGCAAGTCCGCCAGCGGCGATTTTTTCGTTTGACAAGCCCCCTCCCTTGGAGTATCCTACCCCGCATCCGAAGACGCACAACGTCCAACACGTCACATCCACGGAGTCCATCCATGCGATCCTTCACCAAAGTCTCCCTGCTCCCCGCCCTCGTGGCCGGAGCCGTCCTCGCTTCCCCGGCGTTCGCCGACCAGGAGGCGCAAAAGCCCGTCTCGTTCGCGCTCAAGGCCGGCGTCACCTACACCGACAACCGCGACTCGATCGACGACGGCGCGCTCCGCGCCGGCGTCCCGATGGAGAAGGAGGACCAGTGGTCCTTCTTCATCGCCCCGGTGATCGCGTTCCACCACGAGGTCACGGACTCCGTGAAGTTCGACGCGTCGTACTCCCCGGTCTACCACTGGTACGACAACTGCCGCCCCGGCTCCGAAAAGAGCAAGCTCGAGCACGCCCTCCGGGCCGATCTCGACCTGATGCTCACCCCGATCACCGAGCTCAAGGTCTCCGAGACGTTCTGGTACAGCGGCCAGAAGGACTACTTCTACGGCACGGACTACAACTACGATCCGTCCCGTCCGAACCGCCTCGGCAACGACTACTACGAGAACCGCTTCCGCGCGTCCCTCAAGCAGAGCCTCTCCGAGGGCGGCGACTACGCGAAGGCCACGTTCCGCTGGCGTATCAAGCGCTATGACGACGACGAGCTGGCCGACTCCTCCGACGAGGACGAGTTCGGGGGCCGCCTCGACCTGATGCGCGTCCACTCCAAGCACCTCACCTACGGCCTCTTCGCCGACTACACCAGCTGGGACCGCTGCACGGACGCCTCGCAGCACCAGGACATGAAGCTCGAGCTCGGCGTGGATTACTTCACGCTCGGCGCCCAGGCGACCTGGGATTTCTACGGCAACGGCGACACCTATCTCTACGGCTCCGCCGGCTGGACGCACGCCGAGTACGAGGCGGACGACATGGACGACACGGACGCGCCCTCCATGCAGCTCGAGATGCGCCTCTTCCAGACCAAGCCCACGCAGGTTCTCGCCGGCGTTCGCTACGGCCGCGACTTCTCGGACATCTATCCGTTCTCCTCGCAGCTCGACCTCGCGGGCTACGTCGCGCTCACGCAGTACGTCGGCGCCGACCGCAACCTCTGGTTCAACGCCTCGCTCGAGCTCCGCAACCGCCAGTACGACGTCGAGGACGACCTCGATCCGACCGCCTACCGCTACGGCTACGTCGAGGCGCTCAAGAACGCCAATGGCGGCAAGACCGAGTACGACCGCGACTCCGTCTACTTCCGCCTCGCCGCGAACTACAAGTTCACCGACTGGCTCGCCGGCTCCGCGTTCTACTCCTACGAGAAGGTCGACACCGACGAGATGGTCGGCACGAGCTTCGACGAGAACGTCTTCGGCGTCAGCGCCACCCTCAAGTACTAGTCTCCCCACCGGAAGAGGCCGCCGCGCACGGGCGCGGCGGCCCCGTCCACGTGACGCCCGCCGGCCGGAAGCAGCCCGGCGGGCGCTTTCTTTGAAAGACCGATGAGCAACCCTCTGCCCGCGCCCTCCGCCGCGCCCGCGGCCCCCGCCGTTCCCCTTCCGCCCGCCGCGCCGGCCCCCCAGGCCGCGCCGCAGGAGGCCGTCCACTTCCTGGACTACTGGCAGATCCTGTATTCCCGCAAGGAGATCGTCATCATGGTCTCCCTGCTGCTCATCCTCGTCGGCGTCGTCGTGACGACGCGCATGCCGAAGGTCTACTCGGCCACGGCCGTCATCGAGGTCCACCGCGAGACGCCCAACATCGACCTGATGGGAGGAGCGAGCGTCCGCTACGATCCGATCTACCTGCGCACGCAGTTCGAGATCATCAAGTCCCGGCCGATCCTCGAGCAGGTCGTGAAGGAGCTCTCGCTCGACCAGGACTTCGGCATGGAGTACGGCTGGAAGAACAACTACTCCGAGAAGGGCGTCACGGAGAAGACGGTCGACCTGCTCCGCCGCCAGACCACGCTCTCCATCTACCGCGACACGGACCTCATCGCGATCGAGGTACGGCTCGACAAGCCCGACCGCCCCGAGGGCGAGGCGGCCAAGTACGCCGCGAACATCGCCAACGCGATCGCGCGCGTCTACCAGGAGCGCGTCGCCGAGGAGGGCCGCAAGCCGATCCTGGACGGCATCGCGCAGCTCGAGAACGACATCCGCGCCATCGAGCGCCAGATCGCCGAGAACGAGGACAAGCTCGCGAGCCTCCGCGTCACCCACGGCGTCACCGTGACGTCCGAGCAGGACTCCGGCACCGCGAGCATCCGCACGCGCGTGCTGGAGCTCACCGTCCGCGCGGACGAGACGCGCATCAAGGCGAGCCTCGCCAAGTCCCGCTTCGACCGCTTCGCCGCCCTCACCGCCGAGAACGCCGTCGCCGCCGCGCCCTATCTGGTGCAGGACCAGTCGCTCTCGCCGCTCCTCGCCCGCAAGAACGACCTCGAGCTGCAGCTCGCCGCGCAGACGAAGGCCGGCCTCGGCCCCAACCACCCCGAGGTGCAGCAGTCCCACTCCCTCCTCGCCAACATCGACCGCCAGATCGAGGAGAAGCTCTCCGCCATCCGCGCCGGCCTCCGCCAGGCGTGGGAGCAGGACCAGCAGGAGGCGGACTACTACGCCGACCTGCTCGCCAAGACGAGCGCCTCCGAGATGCAGATCTCGGCCGGCGTCGCCGTCGAGATGGAGCGCCTCCGCTCCGACCTCGAGACGCTCAAGCTGCGCCGCCGCGACCTCCAGAACCGCATGGACCTGGAGCGGATCAAGCTCGAGATGCCGAAGACCGCCGTCATCCCCCGCGAGGACGCCGTCGTGCCCTCGACGCCGCTTCCCGTCTCGCCGAACTTCGCGCTCAACGTCACGCTCTCCGTCGTCGCCGGCCTCTTCTTCGGCGTCGTGCTCGCGTTCTTCGTGGAGTACCTCGACACGACGGTGAAGACGACCGAGGACGTGGAGAAGTACCTCCAGGCCAACGTCATCGGCCTCATTCCGCAGAAGCTCCGCTCCCTCAACGACCCGAACGCCCGCTTCACGCACTACGAGGTCTACCGCGTCCTGCGGATGAACCTCAAGAACTCCCGCCCGCTCGCGGGCGGCAAGGTCGTGATCTTCACGTCCGCCTCCGCCGGCGAGGGCAAGTCGCTCAACGCGTTCAACCTCGCGTGGGTCTGCGCCGAGTGCGGCGAGAAGGTGCTGCTCATCGACGCCGACCTCTACCACCCGCGCCAGCACCGCACGCTCGGCGTGCCGCTCGAGCCCGGCCTCTGCAACGTCGTCGTCGGCGAGGCCCCCCTCGACGGCACGATCCTCAAGACCGAGCAGGAGAACCTCGACTTCCTCCCCGCCGGCCGCATCGCGAGCACGAGCGTCTTCGGCCTGATGGACACGGAGGAGATGGCGCAGGTCTTCGCGACCGCGCGCGAGCGCTACGACCGCATCATCGTCGACGCGCCGCCGATGATCGGCGTCTCCGACACCTCGCAGCTCGTCCGCCTCGGCGACGGCGTCGCGCTCATCGTCCAGCACCGCAAGTACCCGCGCGCCCTCTGCCGCCGCGCCAAGGAGCGCATCGTCTCGATGGGCGGCAACTTCATCGGCGTCATCCTCAACAACGTCAACGCCGCCCACGGATCCTCGTCCTACTACTACGAGAACCAGTACTACTACTACTACACGAACGACTCCGGCGAGCGCGTCCGCCGCCGCCGCCGCCGCTCCTCCGAGGGCGGGGAGGGCGAAGAGCACGCCCATCGCCGCCACGAGGGCGAAGAACCCGAAGCCCGTTCGTAGCGCACTCCGTCACCGCCATGACCGCACCCCGCCACGCACTTTCCCTCCTCGCCGCCGCGCTTCTCGCGGGCGGCTGCGCCACGACCGGAACCGACGTCGGCGCCAACCGCAACCCCGCCGCCTGGCGCCCGCCCGTCGCCGACCTCGCCGCGCGCACCGGATCCGCCGGCGCCCGTCCGCTTCGCGCCGACGACCAGGTCGAGGTCTTCCTTCACATCCCCGCCGGCGACAAGTCGAGCAAGATCGCCGACGTCGTCGACACGTTCGGCGTCATCACGCTCCCGCTCGTGGGAGACATCAAGGTCGGCGCCCTCACCACCTCGGAGGCCGAGAAGGCCATCGCCTCGGCCTACGTCGAGGGCGGCTACTACCAGAAGATCGACGTCACGGTCGTCTGCCAAAGCATGATGCAGGAGCGCCTCTACTACGTCGAGGGCGCCGTCCGCAAGAACGGCGCCTTCCAGTGGACGGACAACCTCACGCTCCGCAGCGCGATCATCAACGCCGGCGGCGTGAACGACTTCGCCAACCGCATCATCGAGCTCACGCGCGGCGGCGTCACGACGAAGTACAACCTCAACCAGATCGAACGCGGCACGGTCGAGGACCCGCCCATCCAGCCCGGCGATATCCTCAAGGCCCAGGAGCGCTGGCTCTAGCGGAGGGGCGCGCCGGACATGCCCCTCCCGCCCGCCCCGGTCCGCCGCAACGTGCGCCTCGCGCTCGGCTGCCTCCTCTTCGCGGCCGGGCTCTTCGGGACGGTCCACGCCGCGCGCGCCGCCGTCGCGCAGAGGCTCTACCACGGCGCCAAGCACGGCTTCTTCCGCGACACGCCCCGGGAGGTGCCGCCCGTCGTCGACTACCGCGACCCCGGCGCCGGCGTGGAGCCCGCGCGGTTCGCCGAGGACGTCGCCGAGCTCTCCCGCCGCGCCCGCCGCGCCGCCGAGCTCTATCCCCACAACTACTACTTCCCCGCCTTCGCCGCCCGCGCCGCGCTGATCCAGGCCCGCCAGGCGGGCTCGCGCGCGGAGCTCGACGACGCCGTCCTCGCCGCCCTCTACTTCTCCCGCGAGGCCGCCGCGCTCAACCCCTACGACGCCGAGGCGCGCTACGTACGCGCCGAGGCGCTCGCCGCCGACGGGCAGGTCACGGAGGCGCTCGACCTCTGGCGGCCGATCGTCGAACGCGAGTTCTGGAACGGCGCCAACCACGACGAATACGCGCGGCTTCTCCTCCTCGAGGGATCCCGGCGGAGCCTCGAGCTCGCCGTCCGCGAGAAGCCCCTCGTCGAGGACCCGGCCCTCCGCCGGCGCCTCGAGCGCCTCGGCAAATCCCTCGAAAAGCGCAGGAAATAAGGAACCCACCACCATGTGCGGCATCGCAGGATTCTTCGGCAAGGGCGGCGCGGACAAGGTCCGCGCCATGTGCGACCTCATGGCCCACCGCGGCCCGGACGACTTCGACATGCGCGAGAGCGCCGGCTTCGCCATCGGCCAGCGCCGCCTCTCGATCAACGACCTCGCCGGCGGCCGCCAGCCGCTCACCGACCCCTCCGGCAAGCTCGTCCTCGTCTGCAACGGCGAGATCTACAACTATCCCGAGCTGCGCGCCAAATACGAGGCGCAGGGCTACGCGTTCAAGACGCGCTCCGACTCCGAGATCGTCCTTCCGCTCTACCTCGAATACGGCGAGAAGTGCGTCGAGAAGCTCCGCGGCATGTTCGGCTTCGCCCTCTGGGACTCGGAGAAGAGGCGCCTCCTCCTCGCCCGCGACCACATGGGTCAGAAGCCCGTCTTCTACGCCACGGGCGCCGACGGCTCCTTCGCCTTCGCCTCCGAGCCCAAGGCGATCCTCGCGACCGGCATCGTCCCCCGCGAGGTCGACATGGAGGCGCTCTGGCACTACATGTCGCTGCGCTACCTGCCCGACGACCGCTCGCTCTTCCGGGGCGTCGTGAAACTCCCCGCCGCCCACTACGCCGTCTGGGAGGACGGCACGGTCCGCGTCGAGCGCTACTGGAAGCTCGCCACCTTCGAGCCCAAGCGCACCGGCACTGCCGAGGAGCTCACGGACGAGCTCGAGGCGCTCCTCCTCGACACGGTGAAGCTGCACCTGCTCTCGGACGTCCCCGTCGCGACCTTCCTCTCCGGCGGCATCGACTCCTCGCTCGTCACCGCGATGACGGCGAAGATCGCCGGCAAGCCCTTCGATACGTTCTCCATCGGCGTCAAGGACCAGGATCTCTCGGAGCTGCCCTGGGCCGAGATCGTCGCGAAGCAGTACGGCCTCAATTGGATCCACGAGATCGCCGAGCCCGACGTCATCGGCACGATCCCCGAGATGATCCACCACATGGACGAGCCCGCCGACCCGTTCGGCGTCGGCGTCTTCCTCGTCTCGCGCCTCGCCGCGAAGCACGACAAGGTCGTCCTCTCCGGCGACGGCGGCGACGAGAACTTCGCCGGCTACGACCGCTTCGCCGGCCAGAAGCTCGCCCGCCTCTACGGCCTCGTCCCCGGCTTCCTCCGCCGCGGCGTCCTGGGGCCGATGATCGGCCTCGTCCCCGAGTCCTTCGGCTACAAGAGCCTCGCCGGCAAGCTCCGCTGGCTCAACGACGTCGGCGGCCACGCCCGCAGCGACGGCGAGGCCTATGCGCGCTCGATGTCCGTCCTGCGCTTCACGCAGGAGGAGAAGGAGCGCCTCTTCACCGACAAGGCCAAGGCGCAGATCGGCAACGCCGACTCCGTCGGCAAGATCCTCGCGTTCTTCGAGGACGGCTCCGCGACCGAGCACCTCGACAAGATGCTCTACACGGACCTCATGACGCGCATGCCCGACCAGCTCCTCGCGATCTCCGACCGCATGAGCATGGCGCACTCGATCGAGATCCGTCCGCCGCTCATCGACTACAAGGTCACCGAGTTCGCGGCGTCGCTCCCGTGCAACCTCAAGCTCAAGGGGCGCGACCGCGGCCTCAAGTGGCTCCT
>CACWKU010000099.1 GCA_902761575.1 uncultured bacterium | reverse complement strand
CTTTTTTTCCGGGAAATTTTCCCCCTTTCTTTCCTCTGCGGGAAATCAGCGAAAAAGCCGCTCAAATACAATATAATAATAACATATTTTCCTTTTTTTCTTTGTATCTGTCTGTGTGTGTGTGTGTGTGTGAAATCGTGTGTGCGAATATGCGCGCGCGCGTGTAAGGAAAAAATCCCCGTGCCCCTGGTCGCGACGCCTCCCGCGCCCTCCGTCGCGTTCGCCCGCACTTGCCAACTTCGCGCGAACGGCGCATCCTCGCGCTCGTCCATGCGAAACGACGAGCCAGTCGACCGCGCGCCATCGCCGGCTTCGGTCGCCGAACGACGCCTCGACGGATTCTCCGACGAATCCGTCCGGGCGTACTCCGCCCTCGTCCGCTGCCTCGACGTTCTCCCGCCCCGGATCGGGCTCGCCCTTCTGCGCTGCGTGTGGACCTCGCCCGCGACGCCCACGCCCGCGGACCTCGCCGACCTCGCCGGCGTCTCGCGCTCCGCGGTCGTGCGCGCCCTCTCGCGCGCTCGTGCGCGTAGCGGGCTCCGAGCCGCCTCGCTGCGCGTCCTGCTCGCAGCGCTCCACGCCCCCGAAACGCCTCCGGAAATGCCTGTTGATAAGTTGTGAACAGGGGTAGGTTCTTCCGGAAACTTGGGGGCGAGGCAGTCCCCGCGGAAGACTCCCCCAATGCCCTCCGAACCCGAACAGACGCCCCAGAAGCTCTCCGCCGAGACGCTCTCGCTGCTCACGCGCGGCGAGTTCGCGGCGACGCTCGGGCGCGAGCCGACGGAACGCGAGCTCGACCTCTGGCGCCGCGCGAAGGCGGCGCGAAAGGCGGGGCGCTTCGCCCGCGCGCCGGTCGCGAGGCATTCGGACTACGTCGCGCGCCGGAACCAGACGAACGAGATCCAGAAGCGCCAGCGCGCCGACGCGCGCGACGTCGCGCCGATGCCCGCGGTCGCGGACCCGGCGCGGCGCGAGGCGTGCCGGCTCGACCTGCGGCTCTTCTGCGAGACGTACTTCGCCGACGCCTTCGAGCTGGAGTGGTCCCCGGACCACCTGACGATCATCAAGAAGATCGAGCGCGCGGCGCTCAAGGGCCAGCTCTTCGCGGAGGCGATGCCGCGCGGGCAGGGGAAGACGACGCTGCTGCTTTCCGCCGTCGACTGGATCGCGCTCTACGGGCACCAGAAGTACATCGAGATCGTGGGCGCGACGGAGGCGGCGGCGGTCGCGCTGCTGAACGCGGTGAAGACGGACCTCGAGAGCAACGTGCTCCTGGGGCTCGACTTCCCGGAGGCGTGCCACCCGATCCGGCGCCTGGAGCGCTCCGGCCGGCTCTGCGCAGGGCAGACCTTCAACGGCGAGCACACGGACAGCGAGTGGGGCTCGTCGCGCATCGTGCTGCCGTACATCCCGGGCGCGCCCTCGAGCGGCGTCGTCATCGCGACGGCCGGCATCACGGGCGCGATCCGCGGCGCGCAGTACAAGCGGCGCGACGGGCGCACCGTGCGCCCCTCGTTCGTGGTGATCGACGACCCGCAGACGGCGGAGAGCGCCAAGTCGATCTCGCAGACGGAGGACCGCGTGCGGATCCTCACGCACGACGTCCTGAAGCTCGCCGGCCCGAACGTCGACATCGCGGGCGTGATGGCCTGCACCGTCATCCAGGCGGGCGACATGGCCGACCAGATCCTCGACCGCAAGAAGCACCCGGAGTGGCAGGGCGAGAAGATGAAGCTCTGCTACGCGTTCCCGACGGACTGGACGGACAAGGACGGCAAGGGGCTCTGGCGCAAGTACCGCGAGATGCGCGACGAGCAGATGGCGCTCGACGGCACGCACGTGCGCGCGACGGAGTTCTACCGGGCGCACCGCGCCGAGATGGACGCCGGATGCCGCCCGGCGTGGGAGCAGCGCCACGGCGCGAACGAGATCTCCGCGGTCGAGTACATCATGAACGCGCTCTTCACCGACGAGAGCGCGTTCTACGCCGAGTACCAGAACGAGCCGCTCGCAGAGACGCTGGGCGACGACGAGCAGCTCACCGTGGACGGCGTCGCGCATCGGCTCGACAACCACGAGCGCGGCGAGGTGCCGGAGAACGCGACGCACCTCGTCGCGGCGATCGACGTGCAGAAGACTCTGCTCTACTACACGGTGTGCGCGTTCGCGGACGACTTCACCGGCTACGTCGTCGACTACGGCGCGTTCCCGGACCAGAAGCGGCGCAAGTTCGCGCTCGCGAGCGCGACGCGCACGCTCCAGCGCGAGTTCCCGGACGCGGGCGGCCTCGAGCCGACGCTGCGCGCCGGCCTCGACGCGCTCGCGGACGCGCTGCTCTCCCGCGCGTGGCGCCGCCGCGACGGCGCGGAGCTGCGGATCGAGCGCTGCCTGATCGACGCGAACTGGGGCGAGTCGACGGAGACGGTCTACCAGTTCGCGCGCGAGTCTGTCCACGCGGCCATCGTCCTCCCGTGCCACGGCCGCTACGTCGGCGCGGCGAGCAAGCCGTTCTCGGAGGTGAAGAAGCAGCAGGGCGAGCGCGTGGGCCTGAACTGGCGCATCCCGAGCGTACAGGGCAAGCGCGCCGCGCGGCACGTCACGTTCGACTCGAACTGGTGGAAGTCGTTCCTGCGGCTGCGGCTCCTCGCGCCGCCCGGCGCGAAGGGCGCGATGCTGCTCTACGGGCGCGACCCGGCCGCGCACGCGATGTTCGGCGAGCACCTCGCGAGCGAGTACTCGGTGCGGACCGAGGGCCGCGGGCGCCAGGTCGACGAGTGGAAGCTGCGCCCGAACTGCCACGACAACCACTTCCTCGACACGTCATCCGCGTGCTGCGTGGCCGCGTCGATCTGCGGCTGCGCGCTCCCTGCGGCGAGCGGGCAGAAGGTCGCAGCAAAGCGCAAGCACTACTCCCTTTCCGAAATCCAGAAGGAGAAGCGGGGATACTGACAATGAAGAAGGAACCGAAGAAGGAAACGAAACGGAAGGCGCCCGCGGCTGACGCGGGCGCGAAGCGCGAAGCTCTCAAGGTGGAGATGCGCCCGATCGGCGACGTGAAGCCGTACGACAACAACCCGCGCGACAACTCGGCCTCCGTGCCGAAGCTCGCGCGGCTCATCCGCGAGTACGGGTTCACGCAGCCGATCGTCGTCGACGAGCAGGGCGTGATCCTCGCCGGCCACACGCGGCTCGCCGCCGCGAAGGAGCTCGGGCTCGAGCGCGTCCCGGTGACGGTCCTGCGCGGCGTGACGCCGGACCAGGCGGCCGCGTACCGGCTCGCGGACAACCGCGTCGCGGAGTTCTCCGCGTGGGACGCGGACAAGCTCGCGGAGGAGTGCAACGCGCTCTCCGCCGCCGGGCTCGACCTTTCCGACCTCGACTTCGACGCGCTGCTCGTCGCGGACGGCGCGGAGGAGGAGGCGAAGGAGCCGAAGGAGAAGCCGGAGCCGAAGATCGACCTCGCGCGCCCGCAGCTCGTGGTCGAGTGCGACGACGACGCGGACGCGGAGCGCAAGTTCAACAAGGCGGCGGAGCTCGGCTGGAAATGTACGCTTTCGATATAGCGCGGGCGGCGGACCCGCCGCGCGACTCGTTCCGCGTCGCCCGCGTGCAGGCCGACTTCGACGTGAAGCCGGAGCACGCCCGCGAGCACTTCAAGGGCGCGATCTGCGTCCCGGACGGCTGGCAGATCGGCGCGATCGTCGGCGGCTCCGGCACGGGCAAGTCGACCATCGCGCGCGAGCTGTTCGGCGACCGGCTCTTCCGCGGCTTCGACTACCCGTCGCGTTGCGTGCTGGACGACATGCCGGCCGGCGCCTCCGTCGCGGACATCGAGCGGATGTTCTGCGCCGTCGGCTTCGGGAGCGTCCCCTCGTGGCTCAAGCCGTACTCCGTCCTCTCGAACGGCGAGAAGATGCGCGTCGACCTGGCGCGGGCGCTGCTCGAGATGCCGTTCTGCGTGTTCGACGAGTTCACCTCGGTCGTCGACCGCGACGTGGCGCGCATCGCGTGCCTCGCCATCCAGAAGGCGATCCGCCGGGCGCCCGAGCGTCGGTTCGTCGCCGTCTCGTGCCACCGCGACATCGTAAGCTGGCTCCAGCCGGACTGGTGCTTCGACACGGACACGATGCAAAATTTTCGCCTGCCCCGCGGCCGGGAATGCGGATCGACTTCCGCCCCTGTCCGCGGGGCGAGTGGGAGAAGTTTCGGCGGTATCACTATCTGAACGGCGAGCTGCACCGCGCGGCGGAGTGCCACGGCGCGTACTTCGGCGACCAGATCGTCGCGTTCCACGCCACGATGCACTTCCCGCACGCGACGTCCGCGAAGATGAAGCGCGGGCACCGGCTCGTCGTGCTGCCGGACTGGCAGGGCGTCGGCATCGGGCCCGCGCTCGCCGCCGCCGTCGCGCGCTCCTACGTCGAGAAGGGCTACCGCTTCTTCTCGACCTCGAGCTCGGTCGCCTTCATTCGCGCGATGCAGCGCGCCCCGCACTGGCGCCTCCGCCGCTTCGGGCACACGGCCCGCGCCGCGGGGACGGTGAAGTTCCACCGCGACCGCGTGCGGACGGCGACGTTCGAGTTCGTCCTCGCCTAGAGGGGCGCGTCGGCGGGGCGCGAGGGGCGCCGGACGCCCCGAAAGGGCGAATTTCCGCCCGAAAACGCGATTTTCCGCGCCAGAAACTCCGCTTCCGGGGCGGGGTTTCTGGGAAAATGGCGCGAACCTTCATTTTGTGCTTGGCTTACGGGGTCGCGTATGCTAGATTTAGAGGCGTTGCAAGGGAAACAACCACACACACAACAACAACCCCCTTGCGGAAACGGAGAAAACAAGATGAACATCAACGCCACGATCGAGAACGACGCCAACCTCGCCGACCTGGACAAGCTCACCTTCGGAACCGAGCTCGAGATGATCGGAATCGACATCGAGAAGGCCGCTCGCGTCCTCGCGGAGTACTTCGGATCGACGCCGCACTACATCGGAACCTACTACCGCAAGTGGGGCGTGCCGATGAACGACGGAACCGGCCGCGAGTTCGTCTGCATGAGCGACGGAAGCCTCCGCGACACGACCGGACGCGGAAGCGTGGAGGTGGTGACGCCGATCCTGCACCTCCGCGACATGGAGAAGCTCCAGAAGGCCGTGCGCGCGCTTCGCGAGGCCGGAGCGAAGGCGAACTTCTCCTGCGGAATGCACGTCCACGTCGGAGCCGCGCACCTCGACGCGGAGCAGGTCGCGAACTGCGCGCGCATCTTCTACCGCGAGGAGGCGCTGCTCGTGAAGGCCGCAGGCGTCCTGCCCGAGCGCCTCGGAAGGTGGTGCCAGCGCACGAGCGAGACGTTTCGCTCGGAGATCTTCACGCGCCGCTTCCGCACGTTCGACGACCTCAACCGCGCGTGGTTCGGATGCTTCACGCCGCATCCCGAGCACTACAACCCCGCGCGCTACCGCACGCTCAACCTCAACAACCTCTGGAACGAGAAGAAGACGATCGAGTTCCGCGTCTTCAACGGAACGACGCACGCCGGCGAGATCCGCGCCAACATCCTGCTCGCGCTCGCGCTCGTCCGCTACGCCGCGAAGGTCCGCCACGTCTCGCGCCGCGCCCAGCTCGCCACGAACGGACTCGACGAGAAGTACAACTTCCGCGGATTCATGAAGCGCCTTGGGATGCTCGGAGACTACTTCAAGAACCCGCGCAAGCGCTTCCTCGACAACCTCGCCGGCGCGAGCAGCGAGTGCGCCGCGCGCGTCCTCTCCCGCGCGTCGTAGGGCGCGCGGACGGAAACGAAAGGAGAAACGACCGATGCTCTACTTCGCCTATGGATCCAACCTCGACTCCGCGCGCCTCGAAAGGCGCGTGGGGCGCGTCGTCGAGAAGGGCGTCGCGAGCCTCCCCGCGTGGGAGGTCCGCGAGCGCCTCTACGCGGACGTGTCGCGGACGCGCCGCCAGGGCGCGTGCGTCCTCGGCGCCCTCTACGAGCTCACCGACGAGCAGCTGCGCGTCCTCGACCACTACGAGGGCGCGCCGAGCGTCTACCGCCGCGTGCGGATGTACGTCCGCTCCGGCCGCTCCGTGGTCCCCGCCTGGGTCTACGTCCTCACGCCGCTCTCGCGCGCGTTCCGCGACCGTCTCGCGTTCCCCGCGGAGTACCTCCGCACGTGCCGCCGCGGAGCCGCGGAGCACGGATTCGCCTTCGCCCTCTAAAATCCAACCCCAACCCCGAAACGAAATGAACCAGAACGAAAAGATCGCCGTCGCCGTGTACGGCACGCTCCTCACCTCCTGCCGCGCGGACGGACTCCTGCCCGAGGCGCGCCGCACCGTGTTCCTGCGCGGACGCCTCTACGACACGCACCGCGGATACCCGACCTTCGAGCCGGACGCGGACTCGCCGAGCCTCGTCCGCGCGGAGGTCGCCGAGGTCGACCGCGAGACGCTCGCGCGCCTCGACCGCTACGAGGGGTATCCGACGCTCTACCATCGCGCGTTCGTCCGCTGCTTCGACGCGGAGGGCCGCGAGGTCTGCGTCGCGCTCGTCTACGTGATGGACCGCGTGCCGGAGGAGGCGACGGAGATCGCGAGCGGAGACTGGCGCGCGCACGCGGAGCCGTCCGCCGGCCTGCTGCACCTCACGCTCAAGCGCCGCTGGTTCGACGAGATCGCGAACGGCGAGAAGCGCAACGAATACCGCGAGGCCAAGCCGTTCTGGAACGCGAGGCTTTCGAGCGGAGGATGGACGCGCGTGCTCTTCCGCAACGGATACTCGAAGACCGCGCCGACGATGCTCTGCACGATCGACGAGCCGAAGCTCGTGCGCGACGACTCCGGCGCCGTCGCCGTCTGGCGGATCCCGATCCGCGAGGTTCTCTATGTCCACCGCTAGGAAGAAGGAATCAGCCATGCCGTCCATCGTCACCAAGTACAGCCAGAAGGAGCTCGTCGCCGCGTTCCGCGAGCTCCGCGACGCCTCGCGCGAGGTGTTGCGCGTCCGCACGGCGGAACTGTTCGTCGCCGCGACGAAGATCGAGTCGAAGCCTTCTCTCCGCGACTGCCGGAGCGAGGCGGACTCCCGCTTCGCTGCCGCCCGCGCGAACTGGGCGCGCGTCACCTGCGAAATTCTCGCGGCGGCGACGCGCTTCTCCGGCGAGGCCGACATCCCGAAGGAGGGCGTCGAGAAATGACGACCATCAAGCACGTGCGCGACAACCAGGAGATGACCGACGACGGCTACCGGCTCTCGGAGGAGATCTCGCGGTTCGTCGACCAGGCCGCGGAGGCGGACTACCGGACCGAGGAGGGCGAGCCGCTCCAGGACGCGGTCGACCAGCTCAACGACCTCGCGAACGGACGGCCGCCGGATTCGATCTACTACCTTCCGGGCGAGAACTGCGCGACCGTTCGCGAGATCGCGCTCACGCTCTTCGCGCCGAAGTGCGCGCTGCCGCGCTGGCAGGTGGACGAGCTCAAGGAGGCGCTGCGCACTCTCACGAAGGAGCAGATCGTCGACGCGCTCGTGCGCTACGGCTCCGCGGCGAACGAGCTCTTCCGGCTCAAGTGGCTCGTCGCGGAGCGCGGCGGCTGGCGCAAGGAGGAGCGGCCGTGAAGCGCAGGCGCCTCCCCGTCCTCTGGTGCGCGGTCCACGCGCCGACCGGCTCCGTCCGCGACTTCAAGCGCCGGCGCGACTGCTCGGCGTTCCTGCGCGAGCACCCGCGTTACGTCGGCGTGCGATGCGTGAAGCTCCGCTCCGGCGACTGGGAGCCGGGCGACGATCCCGCGCTTGCCAGGACGCCCACCCCGTGCTAGACTCGACCCCGATGCAGACGATCACCGACAAGCAGGCCGACGCGCTCCGGCGCGCCGTGGAGAAGCGGGGCGACGCGGAGGCGGCGCTCGCCGCCGTCGAGACGGTCCGCGAGGATCCTCCGTGGAACCGCCCGCGGCCGCTCACGTTCGCCGAGGCGGCCGCTCGCAGCAACGCGAACCTTACGAAGGCGCAGCGCGAGGCGCGCCGCGCGAACGCCGCGAAGGCGTCCCTCGCCGCACGGCCCTCGCGACTCAAGCACGCGCCGTCGAGGCGCCGGCCGCGCGAGCCCGGCTGGTACGTCCTCTCCGGCGGCCTCTACCTCGGGCCGTTCCTCTACCGCTCGTTCGCCGAGAAGCGCCTCAAGGCGCGCCCCGGCGCGGAGCTCGTGCGCGTCGAGTAGCGGATCGGAGCGCGCGCGTTCCGGGCGGCGGGAGCCTCGCAAGGGCTTCCGCCGCCCCCTTTTTGCACGGGGCGTAAAAAATTTTTCTCCCGTGTTTATGCGGGTCGCGTAGGTTTTTCGCACCCTGCCGGCGTTGCAGAAAAACCGAGAGGCGGGGGGCCTACAAGGAGACCCCGCCACAAATGGACGCCGCCACGCTCGCACAGCAGGCCACGAAGCCGAAGGTCGTCGAAGTCGACGGCCAGCGGGTCGAGCAGCACTCGCTGCCCGACCAGATCGCCTTCGATCGCTACCTGAAGAGCAAGGAGGCGGCGGAGTCTCGCCGCGGCATCGGGTTCCGGCTTGCGAAAATGGAGGCGGGAGGCGCGATCCGATGAGCACCGCGCTCGCTCCCGCCCCGAGGCGCTCTCGCGCACCCCGCCACGCCGCCCCGCGTGCCGCGGCCGCTTCTTCCGTGCGCTCCTCGGCGATCGCGACCGCGGCCGCCGCGTTCAACCGCGGCTTCCAGCGGGGCGTGCAGGCGCGCTACGACGCGGCCGAGACGACGCCGGACAACCGCCGGCACTGGTCCGCCGCCGGCTGGCTCTCGCCGGACGCGGAGGCGAGCCCCGACGTGCGCCGGACGCTCCGCGCCAGGGCGCGCTACGAGGTCGCGAACAACTCCTACGCCCGCGGCATCGTGCTCACGCTCGCCAACGACATGGTCGGCACCGGCCCCGCGCTCCAGGTGCGGCTGCCGGACGATCCGGAGCTCTGCGCGGCGATCGAGCGCGACTTCGAGACCTGGTCGCAGGCGATCGGCCTGCCGGAGAAGCTGCGCACGGTCCGGATGGCGCGCGCGCAGGACGGCGAGGCGTTCGCGCTCTTCGTCGTCAACCCGCGCGTGCCGTTCGACGCCGTCGCGCTCGACCTCCAGCTCGTCGAGGCGGACCGCGTCTGCGGCGCCTACGACGCGGCGGACGAGGATCCGCAGCACGTCGACGGCATCCGCTACGACCGCTTCGGCAACCCGCTCTTCTACCGCGTCCTGAACCACCACCCCGGCTCGCCGTGGGGCCTCGGCGAGCGCGAGGACTCCGCGATCGAATACCCCGCGAGCGCCGTCGCGCACCTCTTCCGCGAGGACCGCCCCGGCCAGCACCGCGGCGTCCCGGAGCTCACGCCCGCGCTGCCGCTCTTCGCGCAGCTGCGGCGCTACACGCTCGCCGTGCTCTCCGCCGCGGAGAGCGCCGCGGACTTCGCCGCCGTGCTCTACACGGACATGCCGCCCGAGACGGCGGCGGACGTGAAGCCGCTCGAGACGATCGCGCTCGAGCGCAACCTCGTCACGACCCTCCCGGAGGGCTGGAAGATGGGGCAGCTCGACGCCAAGCAGCCGGCGAGCAACTACGCGGAGTTCAAGCGCGAGATCCTGAACGAGATCGCGCGCTGCCTGAACATCCCCTTCAACGTCGCCGCCGGCAACTCGTCCGGCTACAACTACGCGAGCGGACGCCTCGACCACCAGGTCTACTTCCGCTCGCTGCGCGTCGAGCAGGATTTCACCGAGCGCCGGCTCCTCGACCCGCTCTTTCGGCGCTGGCTCCGCGAGTGGTCGCTCTACAACAACCGCCCGCTCGACGCCGCGAAGGTGCCGTTCGTCTGGTACTGGGACGGCCAGGAGCACGTCGACCCGAACAAGGAGGCGCGGGCGCAGGCCGTGCGCCTCGCGAACCTCACCACGACCCTTTCGGCGGAGTACGCCAAGCAGGGCAAGGACTGGGAGGCCGAGGTCCGGCAGATCGCGAAGGAGCGCGCGCTGCTCAAGGCGCTCGACCTGCCGCAGCCCGGCGCCGATCCCGGCGACACACTCGACGACGAATCCGCCAACTCGAACGAGGACTAGAGAACGATGAACGAAGACACCGCCACCGAACAGAACGCCGAGAACGCCGAGAACGGAACCGCGAAGCCGGCCGTGGTCCAGGCCTCCGCCGCCGCGGACGCGAAACCCGCTCCCGAGTCGAAGGAGGAGAAGCCCGCGAAGATCTCCGGCCTCGCCTACTCCGGCGCCGCGATCCGCCAGGGCTGGAATCCCGATCCCGTCGTCGTCGACATCGCCGGGATGACCGTTCCGGCGAAGGTGCCGCTCATCCGCGACCACAGCTCGTGGAACACGGACAACCGGCTCGGCAACGTCGTCGCGCGGAAGACCGCGCGCGGCATCGAGATCGAGGGCGAGATCGTCGCCGGGACGCCGGCCGCGCGCGAGATCGTGCGCCAGGGCAAGCTCGGCGCCGACTGGCAGCTCTCTATCGGCGCGGATGTCTCCGCCGCCGTACATCTGCGCGAGGGCACGCGCACCGTGAACGGCCGCACGTTCCAGGCGCCGTTCATCCTCGCCACCAGCTCCACCCTTCGAGAGGTCAGCGTCGTCGCCGTGGGCGCGGACCGCTCCACCAACCTGCACGTCGCGGCGGCTTTCACACCAACCCCGAACCTCCACATCAAGATGGAAGAGAAAGACACGAAGCCGGTCGAGGCCGCCGCCCCGACCGCACCCGCCGCGCCCGCTCCCGCCCCCGAGGCGAAGCCGGCCGCGGCCGACATCGAGGCCGCCGCCGCCGCCGCCGTCAAGGCGGAGCGCGAGCGCGTCTCCGCGATCTCCGCCGCCTGCGGCGGGGAGTTCCCCGAGATCCAGGCCAAGGCCGTCGCCGAGGGCTGGACGATCGAGGCAACGAACGCCGCGCTCGTCTCCGCGCTGCGCAAGCGCGGCCCCGCGCCCGCGCCCGCCGTCGCCGTCCATGCCGCGGCTCCGACCGAGAAGGTGCTCGCCGCCGCGCTCGCCATCACCGCGGGCATCGACGAGGCCGACCTCGCGAAGGGCGGCTCCGAGGCCGAGAAGGCCGTCGAGGCCGCCGCGAAGTACGCCGGCATCGGCCTGCGCGACGTCGTCCGCGAGTGCGTCCGCGCCTCCGGCGGGACCCCCGGCGTCACGATGGACAACGAGACGATCCGCGCCGCGTTTTCCACCGTCGCGCTGCCCGGCATCCTCTCGGACGTCGCGAACAAGAAGCTGCTCGCCGCGTACAAGGCGCAGCCGATCATCGCCGAGAAGCTCTGCGCGAAGGCGGACCTCAACGACTTCAAGGTCGCGGACCGCTACCGCCTCACCGACGTCGGCGACCTCGAGCAGGTCGCGCCGGACGGCAAGATCAAGCACGGCTCGCTCGGCGAGGAGAAGGCGACGAACAAGCTCGAGACCTACGCCAAGATGTTCTCGCTCACCCGCCAGATGATCTACAACGACGATCTCGGCGCGTTCCTCCGCGTCCCCGCCTACATGGGCGGCCGCGCCGCGCGCAAGGTCGACCAGCTGTTCTTCACCCGGCTCCAGGCGAACCCGACGCAGGACGACGGCAACGCGCTCTTCTCCGCCGCGCACGGCAACTACATCGCCGGCACGACCGGCGCGCTCGCGCTCGCCTCGCTCAAGAAGGGCGTCGAGCTGTTCCGCAAGCAGAAGGACGCCGACGGCCAGCCGATCAACGTGATGCCGAAGTTCCTCCTGGTCCCCGCGGACCTCGAGATCGACGCCGAGGAGATCGTCAACGGCCTCCAGGTCGTCGTCGCCGGCTCGACGGACGTCGCGCGCCCCGCGTTCAACGCGCTCTCGCGCTACGGCCTTCAGGTCGTCGGCTCGCCGTACCTCGCGTCGGCGACCGGCTGGTACCTGTTCGCGGAGCCGGCCACGCTGCCCGCCTTCGAGATCGGCTACCTGCGCGGCAAGCGCGCGCCGACCGTCGAGCGCGGCAACGTCGACT
>CACWKU010000098.1 GCA_902761575.1 uncultured bacterium | reverse complement strand
GCAGGCCGCCGCCTTGGCCGGCGGCGGCCGCGGCCGCCGCGGAGGCGGCGCCCGCGCGGCGGGCGATGGAGGAGCGGCGCTCCTTGCGTTCGCCGCTGGCCATCTGCGCCAGGCCGATCGCCGCGGCGAGCATGTGGACGCAGATGCGGCCGTCGCGCTGCGAGGAGGCGCAGGGGCAGAGGTTCTCCACCATGTGGCGCTTGCCGGGAAGCGTGCGGAAGCGGGTATGGAGGACGTGCCCGGCGTGCTGGATGTCCGCCTCGCCGATTCCGTTCTCGAAACGGGGGTTCAGGACGTCGCCCTTGTTGGCGTACTGCTCGAGCGCCTCGACGAACTGGCGGTCGCCGCCCCAGGTGCGGATTTCCTCGAGCGTGAAGTCGAAGCGGGAGGTTCGTTTGTGCTGTGGTTCAGGCATGATCGGAAGTCCTTTCGTCCGGCGGCGGGCCAAGGGGCGGAGGAGGACGTTGCCCCGATATTTTGCACCAACCCGGGGCGAAAAGCAAGCGGAAATTGCTCGCGGGGACATTTCGCTTGCAAAAACGGGGGCTCGGGTCTATCCTCCGGCCGCATCCGAACCCCCGAAGGAGTCTTCGCATGCCGTCCAAGCCGCCCGCGGACACGGAGTCCGCACCCGTCCTCGCCGAGAGCGAGGTCATCTGCCGGACGAACGCCGTCGAGAGCGGCGCCCTGCTCGACGAACTGATCCGCCTTCTCGCCGCGCGCCACCCCGCGGTCGACCCGCCCGCCGCGCTGCGCGCGGTCCTCGACCGCGAGGCCGAGGCGCCCACGTTCGTCGCCCCCGGCGTCGCGATGCCCCACGCCCGCCTCGAGGGGATCGAGGAGACGCTCGTCGCCGCCGCGACGTCCGAAAAGGGCATCCGCTTCCCCGGCTCGCAGGACCCGATCCGGCTCGTCGTCCTCGTCCTCGCGCCCGCGAGCGCGCCCGCGGCCTATCTCCGCGTGGCGGCCGGCGTCGCGCGCCGCCTCCAGGACCCCGCGTTTCTCGACGAGATCGTCGCCCGCACGACGCCCGCCGACGTCTGCGCGTTCTTCCGCCGCGGCTCCGCGGAGCTGCCCGCCGAGGTCTGCGCGGCCGACATCATGGAGCGCCCGGCCGCGGTCCTGCGCGAGACGGACAGCGTGAAGGACGCGATCGACCTGATCGTCCGCACCGGCAGGACCGAGATCCCGGTCGTGGACAAGGAGGGCGCGCTCGTGGGCGAGGCGTCCGCCGACGAGGTGCTCGGCCTCTGCATCCCGGAATACCTGCTCTGGATGGAGGACCTCTCGGGCTTCTCCAACTTCGAGCCGTTCGCCGCGCTGCTGCGCAAGGAGTCCAGCACCTGGCTCGCGGACATCACGAGCGACGACTACGCGAGCGTCTCCGTCGACCAGCCGGCGATCGCCGTCGCCGAGGCCCTGGCGCGCAAGGACGCCGGCGTCTGCTACGTCCTGGACGGCGACAAGCTCGCCGGCGTCGTGACGCTCCCCCACTTCCTCAACAAGGTCTTCCGCGACTAGCCCGCCATGTCCTCCCCCGCACCCTCCAAGCGCCTCGTCCGGTGCCAGTTCGCCGGCATGTTCCTCGTCGCCGCCCTGATGGGCTGGCTCGCCTCGCTCCTCCCGGCGCCGGCGGACGTCTCCGCCGTCTACGGCGACCTCGCCTCCGCCGCCGACCCCGAGCGCCTGCTCTCGCTGCGCCAGATCGCCGCGGTGTCCGTCTTCTCGCTCATCATCTGCGCGACGCTGATGTTCGAGGAGCGCCGCCTCGGCGTGGCGTTCATCGGCATCTCGGCGCTGCTCGCGCTCAAGGTCCTCACGCTCTCGGAGTTCGTCCACAGCACCGAGCTGCACATCATCCTGCTCCTGGTCGGCATGATGACGCTCGTCGGCGCCCTCAAGGACATGGGCTTCTTCACGTGGATCATCCAGTCGATCATCAACGCGAAGAAGATGACCGGGCTCAAGTTCGTCGCGATCCTGATGCTGCTCTCCGGCATCATGCCGGGCATCGTGGACGAGGTGACCTCGATCGTCTTCGTCCTCGCGCTCGTCTTTCAGGTCTGCGACACCCTCAAGCTCCGCCCGACGCCGTTCGTCCTCATGAGCGTGATGGCGACGAACGTCGGCTCCACCGGCACGATGCTGGGCAACCCCGTCGGCATCCTCATCGGCACGAAGGCCGAGTACCACTGGAACCCCGGCTCGGGCGACCCTGGCGTCCCGCTCTCGTTCGGCGACTTCATCGTCCACGCGACGCCGATCATGTTCCTCTCGCTCCTGGCGATCTTCTTCGTGCTGCTCGTCTACTACCGCAAGGAGATCAGGCTCCTCGACGAGCGCCTCGCCGAGCGCCGCGCGAGCCACATCGGGCTGGGGCCCATGGTCGAGATCCCCTATCGGCGGGGTCTCGCGATCCTCATCGGAGCCCTCGCGTTCATCGCCTCGCACCACCCGCTCGAGCACTGGCTCGGGCTCGAGCCCAACACGATGCTCGTCGCCGCGCCGCTCGCCATCGCGGGCCTGCTGATGGTCTTCCGCAGCCACCGCGCGCGGCACTACGTCGAGAGCTCGATCGAGTGGTGGTCGCTCCTGTTCTTCATGATGCTCTTCGCCGTGTCGTTCGCGCTCGAGCACTGCGGCGTCACCGACGTCATCGCGGGCGAGATCGCGCCGGAGGGCGGCGGCGCCCCGAACCGCTTCCTCCTCACGCCGCTCATCGTCGCCATCACGGCCGTGGGCTCCGCGTTCGTGGACAACATCGTGTTCGTCTCGACCTTCATCCCGATCGTGAAGAAGATCGTGGCGGGGGCGCCGGAGATGTCGCCCCTGTGGTGGGCGCTGCTCTTCGGCGCGTGCTTCGGCGGCAACATCACGGCGATCGGCTCCACGGCGAACCTCGTCGCGATCTCGATGCTCGGCAAGCGCTACTCGATCAAGGTCGCCTTCCTCGAGTGGCTCAAGGTCGGCCTCGTCGTGGGAATCGTCTCCTGCGCCGTCGCGACCGGCGTGATCCTCTGCTACTACAAGGTCTGACGCGGGCGGCGCCTACCTGAGGAAGATCTCGATCGTCGGCACGAGGACTCCTCCCGGCTGGACGTCCGGGAGGTAGAACGTCAGGCCGCCGGGGGGCGACGTCGGGTCGGTCTGCTCGCCGGGTCCGTTCTCGCTGAAGCGCACCTCCGAGCCGTCGTGCAGGAACTGCGCGTAGGCGACGCGGCGGCCGAGGTTCGGGCAGCGCAGCGTCACGTAGGGCCAGTCGAGGATGTGCAGGTAGAGCCGGTTCGTCCTCGCGTTGTAGGTGTAGAGGCACTTGGCCGGCTCGGGGAACGCCTCGGGCGCGGCGCCGCATCCGTGGATCGAGCGGGCGTTGTACTTCATCCAGTCGGCGTAGACGCGGAGCCGGTCGGTCGCGCGCGGGTCGAACTCGCCGCGCGCCGTCGGGCCGACGTTGAGGATGTAGTTGCCGCCGCGGGCGACGGCCTGGATGAGGAGCTGCAGGCAGAGCTTCGGCGACTTCCACGAGCTCTCGTCGCGGTTGTAGCTCCACGCGCCGGAGAAGGTGTGGCAGTTCTCCCAGCAGCGCGCGAGGCAGCTGCCGGAGATCGCCTGCGGGCCGCCGCGCGGCGCTTCGTCGAGCTGCTTCTGCTCGACCGTCATGAAGTCGCCCTCGCCCGGCAGGTCGAGGCGGTCGTTCACGAGCGTGCCGGGCGAGAGCTCGTGCACGAGGTCGAGCAGCTTCCGGCTCTCCCACGCGTCGCGTCCCTTGCCGGGGAAGCCCTTGTAGGTCGACTTCGGGTAGGAGAAGTCGAACCAGAGCACGTCGATCTTCCCGTACTGCGTCAAGAGTTCCGTCACCTGGTCGCGCATGAACTTGGCGTACTTGCGGACGTCGCGCCGCTTGTTCAGCTCCGGGGCGTCCTCGCGGTCGCGCAGCGGGTGGTGGATGTCGATCGGGTACTGCGGGTGGTCCCAGTCCTGAAGCGAGTAGTAGAGGCCGACGCGGAGCCCCTCGGCGCGGAAGGCGTCGACGATCGGGCGGAGCAGGTCGCGGCGCGCGGGCGTGTTCGGCGCCTTGAATTTCGTGAACTTCGTATCCCAGAGGCAGAAGCCGTCGTGGTGCTTCGTGGTGACGACGAAGTACTTCATCCCGGCCTCGCGGGCGAGGCGGGCCCAGGCGCGCGGGTCGAACTTGTCCGGGTCGAAACGCTCCGCGTAGCGGTGGTATTCGTCGTCGGGGATCTTCTCCGTCGAGCGGATCCACTCGTACTTGGCGGGCATCGAGTAGAGACCCCAGTGCATGAAGAGGCCGAAGCGGGCCTGTTTGAACCAGGCGACGCGGTCCTCGAAACGGACGGGCGGGGTGGGGGAGGGAGGCATGGCGGCGTGGCGGGGTCTAGGCCTTCACCCAGGCGCCGCCGCGGGCGGCGGACTTCATCTGGAGGAGGGCGAGGCGGACGGATTCGCGGGTCGATTCGGGGAGGCAGCGCTCGGGTCGGACGCCGCGGCGAACGCAATCGGCGAAGTAGTCGATCTCGAGGCCGTACATGTCCGCATCCTTCCGCGCGGGGAGCTTCGCGGGCCTGCGCCTTTCGTCGAACGCCTCGAGCGTCCCGTTCGCGTACTCCAGGTAGCCATGCTCGAAGACGGCCTCGAAGCCGGGCGAGAAGCGGGCGCGGAGCCACGAGGCCTCCGTCGTGACGAGCGGCGCCTTCGGCCCCGGGTAGCGAAGGCGGGAGGCCGTCTCGTCCCAGCCGCCGGACGGTCCGCGCAGGCCCTCGCAGCGGATCGCGGCGGGCGTGCCGAGGAGCGAGACGGCGAAGTCGAGGTCGTGCAGCTGCAGGTCGAGCACCGCGCCGCCGCACTTGCGGTGGTCGTAGTACCACTTCGACCACGGCATCGCGCCGAAGCGGCGGAGGTCGAGGCGGCGCAGCGCGCCGAAGCGTCCGTCGCGCACGGCCGCGCGCAGCGTCTCGTAGACGGGCGAGAAGCGCAGGCACTGCGCGACCATGTGGAGCCGGCCGCTCTCCCTCGCGGCGGCGAGGAGCGCGTCGCACTGCGGCAGCGTGAGAGCCATCGGCTTCTCCGAGAGGACGTGGAAGCCGTCGCGCAGAGCGCGGCAGGCGAGGCGCGCGTGCTCGTAGGTCGGGACGCAGAGGTCGATCATGTCGACGCGCCCGCGCTCGGCCTTCGCGAGCGCGTCGTAGCTCGCGTAGCGGCGGATCTTCGAGAGGTCGAGCGCGCCGGAGCCGCCGAGGTTGGTCTCCGATTCGGCCGCGGCGAGCCGGGCGGGGTCGATGTCGCAGATCGCGACGAGGCGGACGTTCCTGCAGTGGGCGTAGCGGCTGGCGTGGTGGTGGCCGATGCCGCCGAACCCGACGAGGGCGCAAGTCAGTTTCTTCATTCTACTGGAGTTCGTTGAGGCCCTGGAAGTAGGACTTGACGAGGTCGCGGTACTCGGGCGGGACGCCGTCGAGCGCGCTGTCGAAGCGCTCGGAGCCGACGTCGCCCTTCATCTTGAACCAGTCCGCCTCGCTGATGCCGAGGTTCTGGAAGAGCACCGGGATGCCGTCCTGGTTCGGCGGCTTCTTGCTTTCGGATCCCTCCTTGTGCTCGCCCTTCGACTCGCTCTGCTGGTCGCCCTGCTGGTTCTGCTGGTTCTGTTGGTTCTGCTGCTGTTGCTGGTTCTGCTGCTTGGAGCCGGACTGCTTCTGCATCTGCTGGGCCATCTGCTGCATCGCATCGGCCGCCTTCTGCGCCTGCTGCTGCGCTTCGTTCTGCGATTGCTGCTGGCCCTGCTGCTGCTGCTGCTGCTGCTGCTGCTGCTGCTGCTGGCCCTGCTGCTGCTGCTGCTGGCCCTGCTGCTGCTGCTGCTGGCCCTGCTGTTGCTGCTGCTGGCCCTGCTGCTGCTGCTGGCCTTGCTGTTGCTGCTGCTGGCCCTGCTGTTGCTGCTGCTGGCCCTGCTGTTGCTGCTGCTGGCCCTGCTGCTGCTGCTGCTGCTGCTGCTGGCCCTGCTGTTGCTGTTGTTGCCCCTGCTGCTGTTGCTGCTGGCCCTGCTGCTGATCCTGCATGGCCTGCCGGGCGGCATCCATGGCCTGCTGGGCCTCCTGGCCCTGCTGCTGCATCTGCTGCTGCATCTGCTGGCCCTGCTGCTGCATCTTCTCCTGGGCGTCCTTGAGGGCGTCGGCGGCCTTCTGCATGTCTTGCGCGGCCTGGTTCATCAGGGCGTTGGGATCCCTCCTGCCGTCCCACGGATCCTTCTTGCGGTTGGGATCCCACTGGCCGTCCTTGTTCGGCTCGTCCTTGGCGTTGGGATCCTTCTTGCCGTCCCATTCGCGCTTGGCATTCGGGTCCCACTGGCCGTCCTTGTTGGGCTCTTCCTGGGCGTTGGGATCCTTCTGGCCGTCCCAGTTGCGCTGGGCGTTCGGATCGCCGTCGGCCTGCCGCTGCTCGGCGTTCTCGTCGCGCTTGCCGTCCCAGTCGCGCTGGGCGTTGGGGTCGCCCTCGGTCTGCCGCTGCTCGGCGTTCTCGTCGCGCTGGCCGTCCCAGTCGGGGTTGGACTGGAAGGCGTCGAGGGCCTGCTGCGCCTCGTCCTGGGCCCGCTTGGCGTCCTGCGCGGCCTGGTCGAGCGGGTTCTTGCCGTCGGGGTTGTCGAGCGCGTCGAGGCGCGCCTGGAGCGCGGCGATCTTCTCCTGGAGCTCGCGGGCCTCGTCGAGGACGTCCTCCTGGAGCTTCTCGAGGCGGTCGGCGGCGGAGGCGTCCTTCGCCATGTCCTTGGTCATGTTGCGGAGCTCGTCCTCGGCCTCCTTGCGGGCGCCGGACTCCTTGTCGCGGAGCTTCTGCTCGAGGTCGGCGAGCTTCTTCTGAAGCTCGGCGAGCCGCTCCATCGCGTCGGCGGCCTTCGCGGCCTCCTTCTGCTCCTCGGCGAGGGGGTCTCCCTGCTTCTCGAGCTCGGCGAGGCGGCGCTCGAGCTCCTTCTCGAGCTCGGCCTGTTTCTGCTCCCAGGCGGCGCGCTCCTCGGGCGTCATCGCGTCCTTCTTGGCCGCTTCCTCGGCGAGGGCCATCTGGCGGTCGGCCATCTCGGCCATCTCCTCGGCCTTCTTCATCTCCTCGTAGGTCTTCTCGAGCTCCTTGTTGAGCTCGGCGACGCCGGCCTCGGCGTCGGAGAGGCGGCGGATGAGCTCGTCGATGGCGGGGACGCGCTCCTCGGGCGTGGCGGCGGCGGCCTCGTCGGCGGCCTCGAGCGCGGGCTTGAGCTTCGTCTCGAGCAGCTCCCTCACCTCGGGCGCGAGCGCGTCGAGCGGGCCGGAGAGGGCGTCGCGCGCGAGCTTCTCGGCGGTTCGGATGCCGTCGCCGATCTTCTCCTTGGACTGCGCGATGCGGTCGACGGCGGTCTGGTCTCTCTTGGCGGCGGCCTCCTGCTTCGCCTCCCGCGCCTTCTGGAGGGCGGCGGCGATGCTCTTGCGGACGTCGTCGACGGACCGCGCGGCGGAGTCCTTCGCGGCGTCGAGCCGCTGGTGGCCGAGCGTGCGGCGGTCGCCGTCGAGCCGGACGGTGAGGACGGGCGAGTAGGCGACGTGCGGGCCGCCGCGGTCGGGGGGGCAGTTGTCGGAGACGGCGACGCGGAAGCGGACGTTCAGCGCGCTGCCGAGCGGGATGCCGCCGAGGGAGGCGACGCCCTCGCCGGACCAGACGCCCTCGAGCGCGGACTCCTCGACGGGGAGCGCGCGGTCGTCCTCCCAGCGGCCGCCGCCGACGCTGTACTGCAGCCGGGGCGGGGCGGAGAAGCCGAAGTCCTCCTCGATCGTGTACTGCAGCGGGATGCGGCCGTAGGAGGGGAGCTCGAAGGTGCGGTTGGTGGGCGAGTCGAACGTGAAGGCGGGCGGGGCGTCCGGCACGACCGAGAGCGGGAAGGCGGCGGGGCTGTTCGTGAAGCCGTTGTCGTCCCAGACGCGGATGCCCCACGTCCCGCCCATGCCCTCGGCGAGGTCGAACGACCACTCGAGGTCGCCCTCGAAGCCCGGCTCGGCGGGGCGGTCCGCGCCGTCGGGCAGCAGCAGCGCGCCGTGCAGCGG
Organism: uncultured bacterium; assembly: GCA_902761575.1. Taxonomy (GTDB): domain Bacteria; phylum Verrucomicrobiota; class Kiritimatiellia; order RFP12; family UBA3636; genus UBA3636. Next base: position 3,373 of record CACWKU010000098.1, on the reverse strand, counting down.
GCGGATCGGCGTCGCGCGGAGCGTGACGCGCGTCCCGGCGACGGCGGCGATCTCGCGCGAGTCGGGCGGGAGGGTGCGCGGCGACGCGCCGGTGTAGGCGGGGAACTGCAGCGTCGCGGTGGCGTTCGTGAAGTCGGGCGGCTCGACGGCGAGCACGTCGTAGTGGCGCGTCACGGCGCTGCCGCAGACGACGCGGTAGCGGAACGAGCCCTCGACCGCGCCGATGTCGTGGCGGTAGCGGCGGACGCCCTCCTCGTCGGCCGAGAGCTGCACCATGCGCTCGGAGCTCTCGCGCCCGGTGCCGTCGGGCTTCCCGGTGCGGACGTAGGCCTGGCCGGGGAAGCCGCCGAGGACGGCGAGCTCGACGGCGAACGGAGCGCCGCGCAGGACGACGGCCGAGCCGGGCAGGACGCGGAGGTTCTCGGCGTAGACGTTGTCGACCTCCGCGGCCGGGGCGATGGCGCGCAGGAAGAGGCGCGTGACGTTGCCGCGCCAGAACGTGAAGAGCACCAGCAGCACGCCGAGCGCGCCGGCGGCGAGGAGGAAGCGCGGCCGCACGGTGCGCGCGGTGAACTCGCGCTTCATCGAGAGCCTGCCGGTGTCGGCGACCGCGGCCTCGGTGACGACCTTCATCAGCAGGTCGGAGCCCTCGGCGAGCGAGTCGGGCGAGGCCATGAGCTCGACGACGGTGGAGAGGCGCTCCTCCAGCTCCGGGTGGTTGCGCTCGATGAGGCCGGCGAGCAGGGCGGGCGTGAGCTTGCGCGAGAGCGGGCGCAGGAGCGCCTGGTGCGCGACGATCGCGGTGGCGGCGACGCCGCAGGCCCAGAGCCCCCAGCGCACCCACGGGTTGAGGATCGTGACCATCGCGTCGACGGCCATGATGCAGAGGATGGAGATCAGCGCCGCGGCGAGGACGGCGAAGACGCCGCGCACGAGGACGATGCGGCGGATGCGGGAGCCGGCGGCGCGGAGCGTGCGCGCGATGGGCTTCGGGAGCGCGCTGAACGGGATGTCCGGGATGCGCGAGCTGGCGAGCTGCGTGCGGACGGTCTGTTTCCTGCGGAAGAGCTTCATGTGGGACGGGCTTGGATGGGTGGCGGGATTCCGCCTTTGGCGCCGCCTAGCATAGCACACCCGCGCGCGATGCGCAAACGCGCGCGTTCCGCCTGTCGGCGCGGCGAGGAGTTGACGGCGGCACCGTCCGCGCAGTAGAATCGACGCCGTTCACCAACCCCTTCCCAGGAGCCATCCATGCGCATTTGCACCCAGCTCTCCCTCGTCGCACTCGTCCTCGCGGCGCTGCTCCAGTTCACCGTCGTCCGCAGCGCCGATACCGGCGCCGCCCACAACCTCGGCCAGCTCGCCGCGACGCACAACGCCGAGCTCGGCGGCCAGACCGAGGCCTCGCGGGAGATGATCGCCCAGCAGCGCAAGGGCATCCTGCGCGAGCAGCGCCAGGCCGTTCGCGACAAGGTCGAGACCGCGCTCAAGCACAAGGTGTCCGTTCCCCAGATCGCCATCGGCTTCATGGCGCTCGGCATCGTCCTCTGGGCCGCCGCGGTGCTTCGCAAGGAGGAGAACGTCCACCACGCCCTCAACGCGGTGTTCCTCGTCGTCTTCTGCGTGATCCGCTGGCTGAACTTCCTATAGCCGTTCGCTACACGCGCAGCGTCCCCTCGAAGGCGCGCTCGGCGCCGTCGAGGACGAGCGTCGCGGGCACGCCCGGCGGAACGGCCGCGGTGCCGGTCCAGCGTCCGCCCTCGAGCCGCAGGTCGAGCGTCACCTCGCCCTTCGGGTGCGGCACGGCGCAGCGGATCGCGGCAAGCGGCCCCGGCTGCGGCTCGATGCGCACCGCGGCGAAGCCGGGCGCGGCCGGACGGATGCCGGCCACGGACGCCAGCGCGTGGTACATCGGGTGCGAGCCCCACGCGTGGCAGTCCGAGCGCGTCGGCTCCGGCTGCTCCAGCACGGTCTTCATCCCGAGCGGCTCGAGCGTGAACCACAGGTCGAAGCAGCGGTAGAGGTCGAGCGGGCGGTGTAGCGCGCGGAAGGCGTCGATGAGGTAGGAGCGGTAGTAGACGGTCGTGCGGTCGAGGTCCTCCGCCGTCGCGAGCGCCTCGCCGAACGCGGCCTCGCGCCCCTCCGGCACGAACCCGCCCATCGCGGCCATGCACTGCGTGTGCTCGATGAACTTCGTGTGCGCCGCGTCCTCGGCGAAGAGGTTGCGCGTTTCGTCCCAGTAGGCCGCGACGACGGCCCTGCCGACGCGGTCGGCCTGGCGGCGGTCCCACGCGGCGATCTCCGGGTCGCCGACCCAGTCCTCGATCTCCGCCGCCATGCGCAGCGTCCAGGCGAGGTGCAGGTTGTTCACGGGGCTCGCGCAGCCGACGTCGCCGTTCGGCGCCATGCCGCCCCACCACGAGTAGTTCCAGTCGACGAAGTTCCACCCGAGCGGGTTGCGCGCGAGGCCGTCCTCGCCGATGTGCTCCGCCCACGCGTTCAGCACGGCGCGCACGCCGCCGAGGCGCTTGCGGACGAACGCCCGGTCGCCGCGCCAGAGCATGTAGTCGGCGACCATCTGCACGAAGTGCAGCGCGTAGGGCGGGATGACCTGCGGCTCGTCGGCCGACTGGCGCGAGAGCGCGAGGCCCGCCTCGGCGCGCGTGCGGTCGAGGACCGCCATCGCCTTGCGCGGCAGGCGGTCGTCGCGCGTCGTCGCGTAGGTCGCGAGCATCTCGAGGCGAGAGTCGCCGCCGTACATGAGCTGCTCGTAGTAGGGGCAGTCGAAGTAGCTCTCGTGCGAGCACATCTGCAGCGTGCGCTCCATGATCCGGAGGGCGCCGCCCCAGCGCGCGTCGCTCGTCTCGAACCGGTAGGCCCAGTCGATCGGGTAGCCCGTCTCGCGCAGCGAGAGCGAGCGCACCGCGAGCGGCTCGTCCGCCGTGCGCACGACGACCTCGACGAACCGCCCCGCCTCGAACCACAGCGGCTCGAACGCGCGCGGCTCCTCTCCGCCCGGCGCGACGAACGCGTCCGCGAGGCCCTGGAAGTACTTGCCGTCGATCTCGCCGCGCGGGCCCTTCTCGGTGCCCGTCGTCCCCTTGAGCAGCGCCTCAGCCCAGCGGATCGAGACGTCCGCCCCGCGCCCGCCGGACACGACGAGCCGCGGGAACGCGCAGACGTATTCCTCGAGGTCCACGATCACGCGCTGGGCCGAACGCGCCGGCACGACGACCGGGGCGCCGCCCTCGAGCGGACCCCGCCACGCCGCCGCGAGCGCGGCGTCGGACTCCGCCGTGCGCACCGGCTCCTGCCCGAAGTCCGCGAGCGCGCCGCCGGGCGCGCCGGCCTTGCCCTCCGGCACCGCCGCGGC
>CACWKU010000097.1 GCA_902761575.1 uncultured bacterium | reverse complement strand
GATCGCCAAGCTGAAGCAGACGATCACCTCGCTGCTGGACAACATGCCCGGCATGAACTACACCAAGGACGCCGAGACCGGCGTCTACCTGGCCTGCAACCAGGCCTTCGCGAAGTACGCGCAGAAAAAGAGCCCCGAGGAAGTCGTCGGCCTCACCGTCGAGCAGCTCTTCGACGCCAGGACGGCGGCGCGCTCCGCGGAGAGCTGCTGCAGGACCTGGAGGATCTCGTCGCGCGAGACGGTCTCGGCCCCCGCGGCCCCCGGGGCGGACCAGCCGGCCTCGTGGACGGCGGCGGGGATGCCCCGCGCGACGAGGTCGAGAAGCCGGTCCTGCTGCTTCTCGTTGCGGACCATCATCCGCGAGAAGAACGTCGCGAAGAGGATGCCGAAGACGAGCAGCAGGACGATCATCGCGCCGGTGAAGCACACGGCCATCGTGACGACGCGGCGGCGCGCCCGCTCTCGCTCCTGGTCGAGGAACGTCTGGAACGCGTTGAGGACCGGAAAGGAGTCGTTGCTGCTCTTCGCCAGCGCGACGGAGAAGAGATTTTCGGGATCGGACGGCGCCGCGCCGGGCGCGGTCTCGTCGGCGGGAGGTGGTGTGTCTTCGTTCATGTCGTTTCGCTTCTCGCGCGGTTCGGGGACAAGGATAGCAGAATCGCCGCGGGAGGAAAAGCGAAACTTTGCCCGCTGGCGCTCCGGCGGCGGGTATGGTATGCTCCGCCGCCATGAACGCACGGGCGAGACAGATGTCGCTGCTGGAGGAGGAGGGCCCCGCCGGCGCCGCCGCGGACGCCGCCGGCGCCGCGCCCCAGCCGCTCGCGAGCCGCATGCGGCCGCGCACGCTCGAGGAGTTCGTCGGGCAGGAGCACCTCGTCGGGCCCGGGAAGCTCCTGCGCTCGATGATCGAGCGCGACGAGATCCCCTCCATGATCCTCTGGGGGCCGCCCGGCGTCGGCAAGACCACCCTCGCCAACGTCATCGCCAACCTCACCAAGGCGCAGTTCGTCACCTTCAGCGCCGTCACGAGCGGCATCAGGGAGATCAAGGAGATCATGGCCCGCGCCGAGGAGGCGCGCGCCCTCGGCGTGCGGACCGTCCTCTTCGTCGACGAGATCCACCGCTTCAACAAGGCGCAGCAGGACGCCTTCCTGCCGTTCGTCGAGCAGGGCAGCATCGTCCTCATCGGCGCCACGACGGAGAACCCCTCCTTCGAGGTCAACTCCGCGCTGCTCTCCCGCTGCAAGGTCTTCGTCCTCAACGGCCTCGGCGAGGAGGAGATCGTCGAGCTGCTCCGCCGCGCGCTCGCGGACGAGCGCGGCTACGGCGGGCAGCCGCTCGTCGTGCCGGAGCCCGTTCTGCGCAGGCTCGCGGTCTACGCCAACGGCGACGCGCGCAAGGCGCTCGGCACGCTCGAGACCGCCGTCGCGAACGCGGGGTCGGTGGACGGCGTCCGGACGGTCACCGACGAGGTCCTCGCCGAGTGCATCAGCCGCAAGGCGCTGATGTACGACAAGGACGGCGAGGAGCACTACAACATCATCTCGGCGCTGCACAAGTCGATGCGCAACTCCGACCCCGACGCCGCGGTCTACTGGCTCGCGCGCATGCTCGAGGGCGGCGAGGACCCGCTCTACGTCGCGCGCCGCTGCATCCGCTTCGCGAGCGAGGACGTCGGCCTCGCCGACCCGAACGCGCTCCTTCTCGCCAACACCGTCTGGGACGCGTGCCACAAGATCGGGATGCCGGAGTGCAACTGCGCGCTCACGCAGATCGTCGTCTACCTCTCGCTCGCCCCGAAGTCCAACGCGATGGAGGCGGCCTACCTCGCCGCCGCGAAGGACGCGCAGGAGCGCGTCGCCGAACCGGTGCCGCTGCACATCCGCAACGCGCCGACGCGGCTCATGAAGGACCTCTCCTACGGCAAGGGCTACACCTACGCGCACGACACCGACGAAAAGATCGCGCGGATGTCGTGCCTGCCGGACTCGCTCCGCGGCCGCCGCTACTACGCGCCCTCCGGCCTCGGCGCCGAGGCGCGCATGAAGGCGCGGCTCGAGGCCGTCCGCGACTGGCGCGAGGGCCGCACCGAGACCCCGCCCTTCTCCACCGCCGCCTTCGGCGCCCCGCCGAAGGCGTAGCGGGCGCTACGGCCACATCGGCAGGTCCGGAAGACCGCCGGCGCCGTGGACCGTGAGCGGCTTCCGCGCCTCGATCTCGCGCGCGTTGCGGACGATGTCATCCGGCGTGAGGTCGCGGTCGCGCGCGACGGTCTTCGGATTGCCGCGGAAGTCGAGTTCGTAGTTGAAGGCGTCGGCGTATCCAATCGCGTCGAGGCCGTCCGCCAGCGCCTTCCAGTCGATCCGACCCTCGCCGGGGAGCCAGTGGCGCTCGTTCGCGAAATCGTAGTCCGAGACGTGCGTCGTGGCGATCAGGGGGCCGAGGGCGGCGAGGAAGTCCGCGTGCGATTCGCCGAGCAGGTGGTTCGTGTCGAAGCAGACGCGCAGACGCGGATCGACGGCGACGATCTCCGCCAGCTCCGCGGCGCGGTTGCCGAGGCAGGACCGCGGGAGGTTCTCGACGCAGATCGTGACGCCCTCCGCCGCGCCGGCCTCCGCGAGCGCCGCCATCGACTCCTTCGAGCGCTCGAGGCGCTCGGCGCGGTCGGCGTCGGCGACAGGCTCGAGGCAGGCGTGGACGACGGCGATGCGCGCGCCCATCGACGCGGCGATCCCCACGTAGCGCGCGTGCAGCTCCGCGGTGCGGCGGCGCACGCCGGGGTCGAGCGCGGCGGGATCGACCGTCTCCTCCGTGTAGAACGGCAGGTGGAACGACCGGATCGCCACTCCGGCGTCGTGCGCATGCACGGCGAAGGCGGCGTAGGGGAAGCCCGCGTAGTCGCGCCCGGGCAGCGAGATCTCGGCGCAGGCGACGCCCGCGCGGGCGAACGATTCGAGAAGCGCCGCGTCCGGACGCGGGACGCAGCTGGTGGAGATGGAGACGGGACGCGTGATCATGTCTTGGATTCCTGTTGCGGGGACGGGGCGGATTGGGCGGTGACGCGCACGACGCGCTCGTAGAGCGCCGCCATGAGGATCAGGAGCGCGAGGAGGTAGAGCGGCAGCAGCGCCGGCGTGACGTGCCGCGCCAGTACGCCGAAGAGAGGCGGCATCGCGGTCGTCCCGAGGTAGGCGAAGGCCATCTGCACGCCGATGATCGCCTGCGACTTGTCCGCGCCGAAGTGCGCCGGCGTCGAGTGGATGATGCTCGGGTAGACCGGCGCGCAGCCGAACCCCGCCACGACGAACCCCGCGCACGCGACGCCCGACGGCACCGCCGGCGCGAGCGCCGCCGCGCCGACGAGCGCGAGGCCCGCGACGACGATCCCCTCGCCGATGCGCAGCATCTGGTCGTCGTTCCACCGGAACGTCGCGAACCCGCCGATGCCGCGCCCGAGCGTGATCCCGAGGTAGACCATGCTCGCGTAGAAGGCCGCGCGCTCGGGGGAGACGCCGCGGTGCGCGAGGAACGTCGCCGCCCACAGCCCCGCGGTCTGCTCGATCGCGCAGTAGCAGAAGAAGCACAGCAGGATCGCCCGCGCGCCCGGGATGCGGAGGATCTCCGCGAGCCGGAGCGGCCTCCGCGCGGCCTCCGCCGGCGCTTCCGCCGGCGCGCCGGACGCGCCCTCGGCGCGTCTCCACAGCGGCAGGCTCGCGAAGACGGCCGCCGCCACGAGGACCTGCGCGCAGCCGACGAGCAGGTAGCCGCGCTGCCACGGCGCGCCGCGCGTGAGCGCCGCGCCCATCACGTAGGGCCCGGCCGTCGCGCCCACGCCCCACATGCAGTGCAGCCAGCTCATGTGGCGGCTCGCGAAGTGCAGCGCGACGTAGTTGTTGAGGGCCGCGTCGATCGCGCCGGCGGCGAGGCCGTAGGGGACGGCCCAGAGGCACAGCCCCGCCATCGAGCGGCACTGCGCGAAGCCGAAGAGCGCGACGGCGGCGAGCGCGGTGCTGAACGCGGTCACGCGCGCCGCGCCGAAGCGCTTGGTGGTGCGGTCGCTCTGCAGCGCCGAGACGACGGTGCAGATCGCGATGATCGCGAAGACGATGCCCGAGTGCGAGAGCGGCGGCGTCCCGCCGCCGAAGCCGCGGAACGCCGCGTCCGCGCGCATCGCGGGCCACGCGGCGCCGAGGAGTCCGTCGGGCAGCCCGAGCCCGACGAACGCGAGGTAGATGGCGGCGAGGAGCAGGTGGATCACCGCTGGTTCGCCAGGCACCAGGCGACGGTGGAGAGGATGCGGACGGCGGCGGCCTGGACGGCGCCGCGCGGGACGCGGCCTTCGGAAAGCGCCTTGGCGAGGTTGTCGCGGATCTCGCGCCCGCCGGGGGCGATCAGGTCGTTGCCCGCGGTCTGGTGCCGGAGCTTGTCCGCGCCGTTCCACCAGTCGGTCATCACGAAGCCGTCCCAGCCCCATTCGCCGCGCACGATGCCCGTGAGCAGCGGCTTGATCGTCGCGACCCAGTCGCCGTTGAGGCGGTTGTAGCTCGTCATCAGCGCGCGGGGTTTGCCTTCGCACGCGAAGCGGAACGCGCGGAGGTAGAGCTCGCGCAGCGTGCGCTCGGCGACGACGTTCTCCTCGCGCCCGCGCTCGTGCTCCTGGTTGTTGGTGCAGAAGTGCTTGATCGTGACGTAGCGCCCGCTGGGCGAACCGTCCTCGCGCTCCTGCACGCCGCGGCTGATCGCGGCGGCCATGCGGCCGGCGAGGAGCGGATCCTCGGAGAAGTACTCGAAGTTGCGGCCGCAGAGCGGATTGCGGTGGAGGTTGAGACCCGGCGCGAGCCAGCCGTCGATGCGCGCCAGCTCCATGTCGGCCTGCACGCTGCGGCCGAACGCGGTCGCGGCGTCGTCGTCCCAGCCCTGCGCGAGCGCGGTGCCGCACGGATACGCGACGACGGTGCGCGCCATCTCGGAGTCCTTCGCGGGGTCCTCGTTGAAGATCGAGAGGCGCACGCCGGACGGCCCGTCGGCGACGGGGCTCGGCGGGATGGCGTACTTGTCGCTGTGCCAGATCTCGGACGCCTCGCCGCCTGCGCGACGGTCGCGCGGCCGGCGAGGACGTCGCGCATCGTGACGGTCGCGGCGCCGGCCTTCGGCTTCGGCAGGTCCTTGAAGGGCGCCTTGTCGAGATCCGGCTTCGCGACGCACTTGATCGCGGCGGGATCGAGCGCCACGGCCTTCGCGGCGGCGATCTCGGCCTTCTCGCCCGCGTAGGAGAAGGGCTTCGCGCCCTTGCGCGAGAGGAGGCGCAGGTCGGAGAGGTCGGCCTTGGCGAAGCGCGCGAAGACCTTCTCGGTCGTGACGGTCCTCGGGAGTCGCAGCACGCCCGCGACGTGCGTCGCGCGCGAAGACGTGCCGACGCGCACGACATAGTCGCCCTTCTCGAGGACGAACGCGGCGGCGGCCTCGTCGTAGGATGCGAACTGCGCGAGGTCGAACGCGAGCTCGACCCGGCACGACGCGCCGGGCGCGAGCTCGGGCGTGCGGGCGTAGGCGACGAGGTCCTGGTAGGGCTTCTCGAGCTTTCCGGCGGGCATCGAGACGTAGCACTGGACGACCTCGGCGCCGGCGGCCCTGCCGGTGTTCTTCACGGTCGCGGAGAGCTTGGCCTTCGAGCCGCGCGCGGAGACCGCGCCGGCCTTCACGGAGAAGGTCGTGTAGGAGAGGCCGAAGCCGAACGGGAAGCGCGGCTCGACGCCGAACGTGTCGAAGTAACGGTAGCCGAGGAAGACGCCCTCGCGGTAGGGGATCTGCATCGTGCCCCAGCAGTCCGTCGTCGGGTAGTCGCGGTAGCGCCGGGCCCACGTCGTCGTGAGCTTGCCGGCGGGCGAGACGCGGCCCGTGAGGACGTCCGCCACGGCGTCGCCCGAGGTCTCGCCGAGGAGGCTCGTGACGAGCACGGCCTTCACGGGATACTTGTCGAGCCACGACGTGTCGACGACGCCGCACACGTTGAGCAGGACGACGACGTTGTCGAAGTTCGCGCAGGCGAGCTTGAGCAGCTGCTCCTCCTGCCAGTGCAGGTAGATCGAGTTGTAGCCGCAGTCGCCGCCGGAGCCGGTCTCGCCGCCGGCGGAGAGGTCGACCGACTCGCCGCAGTTGCGGCCGATGGCGACGAGGCAGGGCAGGTCGCGGCGCCCGGCGACGAGCTTCGCGAACTCGTCGTCCTTCGTGGCGGGCTCGGGGAAGCGGTAGGACCACTTCCACCAGTCGCGGTTCACGCGCTCGAAGCACTCCTTCTTCGCGAGGATGCCGCGGCGGTAGAAGTCGGCGACGGGCTGGAAGAGGCGGACTCCGGCGTTCGCGAGGCCCTCGTCGTACTGGACCGTGCGCTGCGCGAGCATGTCGCCCGAGCCGAAGCCCATGCGGTGGCAGAAGTAGCCGGTGACGCCCATCAGGACGACGTCCCGGTCCTTGGCGAGCGGGAGCGCGCCCCCTTCGTTCTTGAGGAGGACGATGCCGCCGGCGGCGGTCTTGCGGGCGACGGAGACTTTTTCGGTGCGGGTCTTCATTTCGGTTTTGGAGTCACGCGGTTGGACGGTCGCGGCGGGTTGCCTTGCGACGGGCGGGAGTATACCCGACCGCCCCGCTCCGCCGCAACCGCATTCTCTCCGTCCGCGCGGGGCGCGCGACTTGCGCGCGCGGGGCGGATTGGATAGAATGCGCGCCGCCATGACACCGAAGGCCTTCCCGTTCCCCCTGTCGCTCGTGCAGGAGATGGAAAAGCGCACGCCCACGCCGTTCCACGTCTACGACGCGGCCGGCATCCTCCGCCGCGCGAAGGCGCTCGACGAGGCCTTCTCGTGGAGCCCCGGCTTCCGCAACTACTTCGCGGTGAAGGCCACGCCCAACCCCGCGATCCTCGAGCTGCTGAGGGGCGCCGGCTCCGGCGCGGACTGCTCGTCGCTCGCCGAGCTCGTGCTCGCCGAGCGCGCCGGCCTGCGCGGCGAGGACGTGATGTTCTCCTCCAACGACACGCCCGCCGAGGAGTTCCGCAAGGCCGCGCGCATGGGCGCGATCCTCAACCTCGACGACCTCTCGCACGTCGGGTTCGTCCACCGGACGCTCGGCCGCCTCCCGGAGCTCATGTGCGCGCGCCTCAACCCCGGCCGCGCCAAGGAGGGCAACGCGATCATCGGCCGCCCCGAGGAGGCCAAGTACGGCTTCACGCCCGAGCAGATGTTCGAGGGATACCACGCGATGAAGGAGCTCGGGGCGAAGCGCTTCGGCATCCACGTGATGGTCGCCTCCAACGAGCGCAAGGCCGACTACTTCGTCGAGACCGCCCGCATCGTCTTCACGCTCGTCGCCCAGCTCTCGCGCACGCTCGGCATCGAGTTCGAGTTCGTCGACCTCGGCGGCGGCATCGGCATCCCCTACCGCCCGGAGGAGGACGAGGTCGACCTCGCCGCCGTCTCGGCCGGAATCCGCCGCGAGATGGAGGACATCCTCGTTCGGAACGGGCTGAGGCCCCCGCGCCTCTGCATGGAGTGCGGGCGGACGATCACCGGCCCGTGCGGCTGGCTCCTCTCGCGCGTCCTGCACATCAAGGACACCTACAAGAAGTACGCCGGGCTCGACGCGTGCATGGCGAACCTCATGCGCCCCGCGATGTACGGCGCCTACCACCACATCACCGTCTTCGGCAAGGAGGACGCGCCCTGCGACGAAACCTACGACGTCACGGGCTCGCTCTGCGAGAACAACGACAAGTTCGCGATCGACCGCCCGCTGCCGCGCCTCGAGCCGGGGGACCTCCTGGCCATCCACGACACGGGCGCGCACGGCCACGCGATGGGCTTCAACTACAACGGCAAGCTGCGCAGCGCCGAGTGGCTCGTCATGCCCGACGGCGCGCCGCGCCTCATCCGCCGCGCCGAGACGCTGGACGACCTCTTCGCGACGCTCGTCCCGCCGGTCCGGGCCCGCGAGTCCGGCGAACATTCCGAGAGGAGGATCTAGCGCGATGAAGTGCCCCTACTGCCACGGCCACGAGCATTGGAAGTGGAACCGCCCCCGCTGGCTCCGCTTCCCTCCCGGTTCGATGAAGAACCTGCGCTGCAGCGAATGCGGCCAGGAGTACATCGTGTGGTTCGACTTCATCCCGATCCGGATGCGGACCGCGCACTTCGTCGTCCGCGCCTGGCACGTCCTGCTCGGACTTCTCCTCCTCGTCGCCCTCGCCTTCGGCCTCCCGGCCCTTCTGCAATAATGCCGAAGGCCGAAGGCCTTCAACCATTCAACCTTTCAACCTCTTCAACCTTTCTCCTTCCACCTCCAACCCCCGACCTTCCATGAAGCGAGCCCTCACCCTCCTCGTCCTCCTCGCCGCCGGCGCGGCGCGCGCGGCCGGCATCGGCGCCTACGTCGGCAAGATGGACACCGACGCGCTCGGCGACAGCGCCGTCTACGGCGCGCAGCTCGAGTTCGACTTCTTCCCGTGCGTCTCGCTCCTCGTGCGCGGCGGCTATGCGAACGGCTTCGACGAGTTCAAGTTCGTCGGCTCGTCCGGCACGCTCGTCGCGGACGACCTCGCGATCGTCCCGGCCGAGGCGGGCCTGATGCTCCGTCCGCCGCCGCTCTTCGGCCTCGTCGGCGTCTATGCGGGCGCCGGCGCCGGCTGGTACGGCATCCCGGGCTTCGACGTGAAGTCCGGAAAGAAGGTCGTCGCCGAGACGGACGACGTCACGGACCTCGTCGGCTGGTGGGCCTCCGCGGGCCTCGAGATCGGCGTCCCCGCCTTCCGGGTCTTCGGCGAGGTGAAGTACCAGAGCGCCGAGGAGAAGAACCTCGACATCGACTTCAAGGACCGGCACGACATCGGCAACCTCCGCGCCGACATGGACCTCACCGGCGTCACCCTGCTCGCCGGCATCCGCATCGCCTGGTAGAGGCCGGCGCGCCCGCCGGGACGGCGGACGCTACCAGACGATCCGCCCCCGCGGGAACACCGGGCCGTCCGCGCAGACGCGGACGGTCGCCGTCGCGTCGCCGTCGCGCACGACCTGCGTGCAGCCGAGGCACGCGCCCACGCCGCAGAGCATCCGCCGGTCGAGCGAGAGCCACGCGTCGGCGCCGAGCGCCTGCGCCCGCTCGTCGATCGCGCGCAGCATCGGCGCCGGCCCGCAGGCGAACAGCGCGGGCTTCGCCGCCGTGGCGGGGTGGACCACCCCGCCACGCGCGGCGAACCAGGCGTCCAGCGGCGCCGTGACGAGCCCCTTCGTGCCGAGCGAACCGTCGTCCGTGGCGGGGTGCACGTCCACGCCGAGCGCGCGGAAGTCGTCGAGTAGGAGCAGGTCCTCCTTCGTGCGCCCCCCGACGAAGAGATGAATCCCGCCCTGGCCATCTCGACCATCAAGACCATCGCGACCATCTTGACCATCCCGACCATCAAGAACCTTCCGCGCGAGGAAATAGAGCGGCGCGACGCCGTATCCGCCGCCGACGAGGAGGACCTCCGCGCCCGCGGGCGGGAGGGGGAAGCCGTTGCCGAGCGGGCCCATCAGGTCGACGCGGTCGCCCTCGCGCACCGTCGCGAGCGCGGCGGTGCCGCGGCCGACGATCTTGAAGACGAGCGTCAGGACGCCCGCGGCGGGGTCGGCGTCGCAGACGCTGACCGGGCGGCGCATCGCGGAGGCGTCGAGCGCCGGCACGCGGACGTGGACGAACTGGCCCGGCGCGGCGGCGGCGGCCGTCGCCGGCGCGCCGAGGCGCAGGCGGCGGTATCCGGCGCCGAGGTCCTCGAGGGACAGAACGGTGGCGGACTCCGTCGCGCGGCGCGCGCCGGAGTCCGCGGCCGTCTGGGCCCGGGAAGCGCCTTCGCGGAACGAAGGCGCGGGGAAAGCGGAAACGGGAGCGGTGGCGGCGGACATGGCGGGTGGCGGCGGATGCGGCGGATGAGCCGCAAACGCCGGCGAGTCTATCCCAAGGCCGCCCCGTTTGCAAGTCCGCCCGTTCCGGAGGACGCGCACCCGCCGGACCCGACGGCCGTCGAGCGCAATTCCACCGTCCGTGATTTTGGATAAATATCCGCTCCGGCAGCGGAAGAATGCATGAAAATCACGCACGGTGGAATCGGGGCGGAGAAGGGGCGGCCGGGCGGTGTTCGTCCGATGGTTCGACCGCCGGAGGCGGGCGAGGCTGGACGCCGCGGGTCGTGGCGGGGTGCGCACCCCGCCACAACCACGCAAATCTGCGTATTTAGTGTTATCGACAGGTTATAAACACTTTATCTGGTGTCCCCTGTCAATTCTTTTCGGTTTCAATGGAGAAACTTTTGTGATATCGTCCGCCCCGTCCGCCGCATTCTTTCCCGCGCGCCCCTTTCCACCCCCTCCCCGCCGCCATGAACGCCCGTCTTTCCCTCCTCGCCGCCGCGTTTCTTTCCTTCGCCCTCTGCGCCCCCGCCGGCGCGGCCGATCAGACTTGGACATATACACCAAACAAAGATAATACCGGCGTTCAAACCATCGACGACATCACCATCACGCCGACGTATACGTGGGTGGATGACAGTTCTACAAGTTTTGCTAACTCGGATTCAAGCCTAGCCGTTGGCGCTACGAGAGCAGCCTCTTCACATATAAATTATAACATTTTGACTTCTTCGTCCGGTAAGAAAGTTTCGAAAGTGGTAGTAACGGCAAAAACTACGTCTTCCGTGGCCACTGCGGCTGCAGGCAACAAAGCCCGGGTTACAGTCTCGGTTGGCAATACCGCTCTTTCGTTTTCTGGAGACAACGCATTAACGAACACGCACACTAGTTTGGTGTTTACCCCGACAGAACCGATTTTGGGCAATGTTGTTGTTGATATTAATAATCCTCTGGCTAAAAACAATTCAACCGCTTACACCCTTTACGTCAAGAGTATAGTCATCACACTAAAAGAAGAAACAGGCCGTACGCAACTTGACACGCCGACAAGCCTCTCGGCAACTTCCACCAACTACTTCGGCTTCACGTTGGTGTGGGATCCCGTTACTCACGCGACTAACGGCTATACCGTGACGCTTTCGCCCGCGGAGGGCAACTCCGGGGTGACGGTGAGCGGCACGACGGCAACCATGACGGGGCTTGCCGAGGGAACGCCCTACACCGCGAGTGTCGTGGCGATTGGAGACGGCACCGGAACCGACGATTCGGAAGCCGCGACGCTGGACGTGACGACGTTGGCCGATCCCGTCGTCAATCCCGCGCTGACCGAATCCAATGTTTCGGCTTCTTCCTTCACCGTCTCTTGGCCCGCGCAACCGAGCGGCGTTTCCTTCGCGGCGCGCGCGTGGACGCTCGTCCCGGCCGACGTCGCGACGGAAGACTTTGTTGGTTATCCGGATGTGAAGCCTACAGGATGGACGTTCAACAACCTGTCCAACAATCCCGAATATAAAGATGAACCCGTTGCCTTCAACAAGGCAAAAACGGTATCAATGTGGATGTCTTCCCCTAAGTATGATGCAGACGTATCCTCTGTTTCCTTCCGACTTCGCGCCAACTTAGCGTCAAGTTCGACACTGGTCCTTTCCGGATCTCCGGACGGAGAAACGTGGACCCCCATTGAAAGCTGGACGGGGGACAATCTGAAGGGTTCCGGAGTCAAGAAAACGGCGGCCGTGGCGACAACCGGTGTCCGGTATTTGAAGTGGACGTTCGAAAAAGACTCAGGAAATGTTTTCATCGGACATGTTTCCGTCAACGGCACGAGCGTCGGGAAGCAGCCCTCGTATCTGACGGGCTACGGCCCCGACGCGACCGCCGTCGCGGGGACGAGCGTCACGATCTCGAACCCGGTCGCGGGCGAGACGAACTACATCGAGGTGACGGCGACGGGGCTTTCGGGCCGTACGGCTACGACAACCCTTCCGGTTTTCGTCCCGGGTTACCCCTCCGTGATTTCCGTCAAGTAAGGGAGTCCCGCCATGCGTGCCGCTGCCTCCCTTTTCGCCGCGATTGTCTTCGCGGCCGCGTCCGCCGCCTCCGCGGCGACGACAACGACCGTCAAGTTCTGCGACGACGCTTCCGACAACTCGACTTACACCGACAACCGGGCCGCGTCCGGGTGGAGTTTTACCGACATCGGCGCCAACGATGAGAAATCGACCGGCAACTATTCCCATCCCGTCAAGTTCAAAGGATCGACGAGGGCACAGTCCGCCTCGACTCCTTCCGGTTCGTATCTGACGGAAATCGTCCTGGGCGTCTGGATCGGCAATACCGCCAGAACGGTCACGGTCACGCCGCTTCTCGAAAGCGGTTCGACCGGCACGGCGCAAACCGCGACTCCATCCTCCACGAGCGGGGTGATCGAGATGCCGTTTTCATTCCCTCTTGCCAATTGTGTGACCGGCGTAACGGTTTCCATCGCCGCTTCCGGCAATTCAACCGCCTACCTCTACTACGCGACACTGACGACGGAGACGTCGGGCGGCGGAGGAGACAACCACGCGCCCGCGGCGACGCAGCCGAGCGTGGACGTGGACGCGACGGTCGGGACGGCCGCGGAGGTCGACCTCTCGGACTACTTCACCGATGCGGACGGCGATCCGCTGACATATGCGCTCGACACCGGCGTCGGAGCCGTGTCCGGGTCGGTCTGGTCCTTCACGCCAGACTCGACCGGTTCGTTCTCGGCGGAGGTTTCGGCGACCGATCCGTCGGGCGATTCCGCGCCGCTGTACATCGCCGTGACGGCGGTCCTGCCGCCGCTTTTTGCGCCGACGTTCGAGCCGATCCGTCCGGAGGATGCGACGGCCGACGGCTTCGTCCTGCGATGGATGCCGATCGAGGGGGCGGTCGCCTACGAGCTGTCCGTGACCAACGCGGCCACCGGAATGGGAGTCGGCGCCACGGTCACGTTCTCGATTCCGTCCGGTCCGGATCCAGACTACGTCGTGGCGACCGTCTCCGACCTCGATCCCGACACCACGTACGAAGTGGCGGCCCGCGCGCTCGCGACGACCGATCCCTCGTTCCCGTCCTTGGACTACTCCGATTCCGACTGGTCCACGCCGGTCGAAATCGCGACGACGCTCGAAGGCGGACTCCAGCGCGCCGTCCTGCTGGACGAAGGGTTCTCCGGCGCGAACAACGCCTGGGGCAATACGTCCGCCAAGCCCGGCGACGCGGAGACCGATTGCGATTCGTGGTCGTTTTCGGCCAATTCCTATAACGCCCGGTCCGCCATCAAAATCGGCAGCGCCAATTCGAACGGAGCCGTCGGCTGGGCGCTCTCGCCCGAAATCACGCTTTCGAACGAAGTGGCGTCCGCGACCGTCGACCTTTCGTTCTCCGCCGCGTCGTATCCAAACACCAACGACAAAAGGACAACGGCGACCATCTCCATCATCGATGCCGCCACAGGTGAAACCAACGCCGTCGCCGCTCTGACCGCCTTTTCGCCGGCCGCGCTAGGGAACACATCTTCGACGGAATGGTCGGGCGGTACCAACTACGCGGAATCCGTCACGGTTCCGACCCGGTTCAAGCTCCTTTTCGAAACGATTTCTTCCGCGTCCGACAAGCGTCTCCTGCTCGACTCGATCAAGATCGCCCAGGTCTACGATCCAAACTTCGCGGCCCTCGCGGCGCCGACGGGCGTGGCGGGGTCCGACATCGGCAAGCACGGGTTCACGGTGTCGTGGACCGGAGTCGCGAATGCGACGGGCTACGAGGTATGGCTGGACGGCGCCGTGGCGGGGTCCTGCGCATCGACGGACACGTCGATGTCCCTCACGGGCCTCTCGGACGGCACGGAATACTCGGTGCAGACGAAGGCGCTCGGCGACAATCTCCACTTCGGCGACTCGCCGCTTTCGCCCGCGATCTCGGTCACGACGCTCGCGGACGCGCAGAAGATCGACTTCACGGTGACCGGTGCGCCGGCGGGCGACGTCTTCGCGGGCGACGCGGTCGCCTTCACGGTGACGGCCGAAACCGAGTCGACGCATGCGGCCGAGCCCGTCTCCTTCTCCGGCATCGCGGGGGCGACGTTCACCGCCGCCACGGGCGCGTTCTCCTGGACGCCGACGGAAGGCGACGTCGGTTCGCACACGGCCACGTTCACGTCCGGCGATTATTCGACGAACGTGACGATCACGGTCGTCTCGGCGCTCAAAACCGAATTGCTCAAGACAGAGAATTTCTCGAAGATTACCAGTTCGTCGTGGACGTCGACCACGGGCTACGCCACCGAAATGGCCGGTGACATCGGCACATGGACCGGAAGCAGTCTCATCAAGACCAAAAGCGCGGTCATCGTCGGCCGCGACGGAACGAGTGGCACCAGCGGGTCGATCGTCTCACCGGCCGTTGAACTCAAGGTCCGTACGCCGGGCAGCTTTTCCGTTTCGTTCGACACTGGATCCCTTTCCAACAGGACGGCCAGCGTCCAGGCGCAGATTCTCGACGCCGCGAACGACACAGCCCTCTACACGACCAACTTCCCGTCCGTCACGAAGCTCCCCCTCGACGCGACCGCCGTGTCGGACGCCGGCGCGCGCTTCACGATCGCACCCGGTCCGTCCGTCGTTCTGCCCGCGGCCGTCAAGGTCTCGTTCACGACCTACAAGGCCGCGGGGGACGACTCGTTCCGCGCCTACGTTGACACCGTCGTCTTCGCGCAGACGGTCTCCGCCCGAATCCCCGACCTCGCGGCGCCGACGGGCCTCGCGGCCGTGGAGGGGTCCGTCGCGACCAACGGCTTCGCGGTCTCCTGGAGCGTCGTCTCCGATGCGACAAACTACGCCGTTCGCGTGACGGACGCGGCCGGCTCGGTCGTCTTCTCCGCGCCGTTCTGCGCGGCCACGTCCGCCGCCGTCACCGGCCTCGCGGACGACGAGACCTACACCGTGCAGGTCCGCGCGACGGGCGACGAGGCGATCTGTTTCGCGTCCCCGTGGTCGGACGCGCTCGCCGTCCGCACCGCGCGCTCGGCGACGCACCCGACGCTGTCGTTCGGCGCCTGGCAGAACGCGGCGGGCGACGGCAAGGTCTACGGCGGGCTCCTGAACACGGCGGCCGTCTCCGCCGTCCGCGACAACGGCACCAACGCCGTCGTGACGCTCGCGTCCGTCCTGCCCGCGCCGGCAGTCGGGCCGACGTTCGAGGACAACGTCCTCTCCTGGATCCCCGACGACGCGGACACCAACAAGACCTTCACGATCTCCTTCCTGATGGACGGGACCTACGCGACGAACCTCTCCTTCAAGGTGCTTTCGATCGCCCCTCTCGCGCCGCCGACCGTGACGGCCGGTCCGGTCGAATGGGACGCCTTCGGGCTCGCGTGGGACCCGCAGTACCGCGCCGCGGGCTACGCCGTGCGCGTCTGGACCGACTGCCCGAACCCGAGCGCCACGGCGACGCGGATGGAGGAGGCGTTCGCCGGCTGGCCGAAGGCCAAGCCCGCCGGCTGGTCGTACCACAACATGTCCAGCGGCTACAAGGACGCGGCCGCCCCCGTCTCGTTCGACGCCACGGGGGACGAGCTGAAGACCTACGACCTCGGCGGTCCGATCTCCTCGGTTTCGTTCCGCGTGATCGGACATTCGATTTCGGGATCGACGTCGACGCTGACGGTCGTCGGCATCGCGGCGGACGGGACGGAAACGACGCTCGGCGCCCTGACGGTCGCCGAAATCGGAACCACCACGGCGGGCATCGACCAGACCTACACCATCGCGGAAGGTCTCGACATCCGCCGCATCGCCTGGCGCTACACGAAGGACGGAAACACCGGCGGCAACGTCGGCGTGGGCTCGGTCGCGATCGAGGGCACGGGCTTCTCGACGCCGCGGTGGCTGCCGGGCTGGGGGCCGGCGGCGAAGGAGGTCGGGCTCGTGCAGAACTGCACCGTGAAGAAGCCGCGACCGGGCAAGGCGCTCGGCGTGGATCCGGCGGACAAGACGAAGGACCTCGAGGCGCCGCGCATCAACTACGCGGAGGTGACGGTCCGCGACGCCGCCGGCGCGACGCTCGCGACGGTCGTCGCGGTCAAGGTCCCCGCGCCGCCGCGCTCCGCCCGCGCGACGCTGATGATCCTGAAATAGCCGCCCTGCGCGGCATGGCGGGGCGTCCGCCCCGCCGCGCCGGCGGAGGCTTGCGCCGGACGGAGGCGGCATGGTAGAATGACCGGCGTCGCGCGCGGGGATGGTCCCGCGGCGCGGCGCAGGAGACACCGGACCATGGCCGTCGAGCACCTCACCGAGCAAACCTTCGATTCCGCCGTCGCGAGCGGCGTCTGCGCCGTCGACTTCTGGGCGCCGTGGTGCGGCCCGTGCCGCATGCAGGGGCCGATCTTCGAGTCCGTCGCGCTCGAGCTGGAGGGCTCCGGCGCGAAGTTCTTCAAGGTGAACGTCGACGAGGCGCCCGCCGTCGCGGGGCGCTTCGGCGTGCAGTCCATCCCGACGATCCTCGTCCTGAAGGACGGCGTCGAGGCGGACGTGCGCGTCGGCCTCACCGCCGCGCCCGCGCTGAAGGCGATGATCGCCGCCGCGGGCTAGCGGCCCGCGAGCGCGAGGCGAACGATCGCCGCGGTGTCCGTCGGCGCGTCGGGGCGCGCGGCGATCTCGCGCACGGCGCGGACGGCCTCCTCCTCGGGGCGGCCGAGCTG